>DASWTB010000230.1:0-174390 GCA_036402315.1 Pseudoduganella sp.
CTGGGCGTTCACCTGGCTCACCGAAGTGTTCTGCGCTGCGGCCAGGTCGACGTTCTTGCCGATCAAGGTGAGGTTTTCCTTGGCGGCGATGTCGGAGGCGACCACTTGCAGTGTTTCGCCGGCCTTCAGCTTGACGCTGCCATCCAGGGCGCCGATGCTGGAGGCGAGCTGGGTCACCGTCTCCTGCGCGCTTTGCGAGGAGGTACTCGACTTGCCGTAGCCAGTACTGAGATTACCCGACGAGTAGCTGACGCTGATGCCGGATTTCTTCTCTTGCCTGCTGCTCGATGTTTTGCTGGTTTCCTCGGCGCTGACGATCTTCAGGCCGCCTTTGGCGTCGATGCTGAGGTCTTTTTCGGCCAGCACGGTGCTGCCTTTGATCAGGGTGTCGCCGCCGCTGGTGGCAACGACGTTGCCGCCTTTGATGGAGCTGCCGATCGCCAGCGTGGTAGCGTTGTAATCGGTGATGTCGCTGCTGCTCTTTTTGATCTTATTGCCCGATTTGCTGTGGTTCTCCATGTCGGACAAATGCGTTTCGGCGACGCTGCCGATATTCAGGTCCTTGCTTGCCTTCAGCGTCAGCGTGCCGCCAGCGGCTAGCGCGCTGCCTTTGATGTTCAGGTCACTGCTTTGGCTGATACCGGCGCTGACCAGCAAGTCGCCGGTGGACGCCACACGGGCTCCAACAACCGATTGGTTCTCGTGGATATCCTTACCCCAACTCTTCCTGGTCTTGTCGTCCTGCAGGCTGGTCTTGACCTCGTCCACCACAGCGTTGATATTCACGGCGCCGCCGGCCAGCAGTGTGCCGGCGCCGCTACCCTTGGTGCCAATGGATACCTGGGTGCCGGCAAGGTTCAGATTCCCGGTTGCTGCCATCAGCAGGTCGCCGCCCACGTTGACTCGGCTAACCTGGTTGTAGACGGCACTATTATTCTCGGCATTGCCATCGATCAGGGCATGGTACGTGCTACCGGTTTTCACCGTGTCAAAGCTGATGTTGTTGCCGGCGAAAATGGAAGCGCTGGCGCCCGCGTTGATCGTGCCCGCCAGGTCGATCAGGTTGCGGCCCGCATCCATGACCAAGCCATTGGTGGCACTGATCGTCGCCTGGTTGGAGAGCGAGGTATAGCTGCCGCCGTTCACCTTGGACGACCACTTGCTGTCCACGGTCAGGGTTTCGTTCTTGATGTCACGGCCAGCTTGCAGCGTGACGTCGCCGCCTTTAATGGCGCCGCCGCGGTTGATGATATCTTCGCCGGCCAGCAGGATCGTGCGGCCATTGCCGCTATCGATCACGCCGCCTTGGTTCATGATGGTTTCGCTGACGTCGATCACCACGGTGGCCCCGGTGACCAGTGCACCGGTTGGCTTGACCGCGTTCGCGTTGACGTGCGCAAGGTAGACCTTCGGTACCAGCACGGTCTCGATGGAGCCGTCCGGAAGCTGCACCGTCTGGCTCTCCAGCCAGACGATATCGCTGGTCAGGTGGCTGACCTGCTCAGGGCTGAGGGAAATGCCTGGTCGCAGGCCAAACTCCTGCGCGAAGCTGGCGGCGCTGTTCAGCATTTGCTTGTACAGCGCGTCGTCGCCCGGACCGGCGCTCGGAGCACGGCCGGTCAGCTCGGACAATTGTTCGCGTACCAGGCGCTGTTCGTAGAAGCCGTCGCCCAGGCGTTTCTGCGTGGTGGCGTGATCGACTGCCAGTTTGTCCAGCAGATAATCGCTGCTGGTCCACTGGTCCTGTTTTGCGAATTGTGGGCGCGTCTCGAACAGGTACTCGCCTTTCGGGTCAGGATTGCGCAGGAACAGGCCGCCCGGGGAAATTTTCTTCACGCCGCTGATGCTTTCGCCTCGCACTGCGCCAGCAGACTGCCCCAACGCGTTACCGGCTGCGGTATTGACGTTGCCGAGCGTGCTGTTGCGCGCCTGGTTCGCTACGCGCCCAAGCAGTGCCCCTTCGCGTGCGGGGCCTCCCGACTGTGCGGCATCTTCGGTATCGAGGCTGTTGCCGGCGCCGCTGCCGGACGCCGTGCCGCCGGCCAGCAACTGGTTCGCATTACCGCTGTCACCTGCCTGGCCCGCGCTGTCAAGGTTGGCGCCCGCTCCGCTGGATGCGGAGCGGCCTGCCAGGCTGGCAAACGCTCCAGCTGCGCTGCCGGACACGCTACCGCCGGCGCCGCCCCCATTCCCACCGCCGGCGCTGGCATGTCCACCGGCGCTGGTAGCACTGCTTGCACCGCTCCCGATCACATTGACGGAGTCGCGGAAATTGCCAACTGTACCAGCGCTGGAATCCACATTGCGGAAGCTGCGAGCGCTGATGAAGACACCCTGCATACCCAACATCGTTCCGCTAATCGCGTCAAACTCCTCGCTGAGATCCCGATTGCTCCAGGCAGCAGTGTAACGGCCGGTATACGTCGTGAACGTACCGCTGAAGCTATGCCTCCGAACCAGTTTTTTCCCGTCGTTGACAATCGCGGGCTTGCCGGCCACGTCCAAGGTGCCAAGGGCCTTAATCTCGCTCAGCGTGTTGTCCAGTGTATTGGTGACCGTCAAGCGCATATTTCCGCCGGAGAGGATCTGGCCAGCTTTGCCAGCGCTCGGGGATATCTGGTCCTCAACGACAGTGTGATTTGCTACGCGTGTCTGTTCCAATTGATCCAAATCCTGCGTTCCGGTATGCCTTTGGGTGTGGCGCAGGATGGTATGTTCCGGATCGCTATATGCCGGCTGGGTCACGATACGGAGGCAGTTGGTGCTGCAGCTGCCATACGCGCTGGAGAAGGTGTACTCAGGCGTATTCCAATCAACCTGCCGACTGTCTGGCAGCTGATATGCATCTTTCGGGGCGCCACCTTGGTCGGGATTGGTCGCAGTACGGCTTTCGTAATAATAAATGACCCTTACGCCATCGCTCATTGGGATGCGGCTACGCGAACCCCATTTAGCAAAGTAACCACTGAGGGCACTGAAGAACGCTGAGTCGTTGGCATGGGTGCGTATCACCGCTCGGGTAATCTCATAGCCGTCGGGCGTAATAAGTTTTTTCGATTCCAGAATGTCTGCCGGATTAACGAAATAAACCTCCCACGGCGTGTAGTTACTGGAATCAGGATCGTAGCGATTGGGGTTGCCGGCAAAGTTATACCAGGACGGCATCGCCATGTTCACCGCTTCCGTTCTGGTGACCTGGACAATCGATGCGTTCTCTCGAATATTCTGCAACGTGACCGTATTCAAGTCCAAATTGCCGCTCGCCTCGATGGTGGACGAAACGTTATTCACCTGCGCGCTTAAGCCGCCGTTGGTAGCGCCAATAAACATACTTGCGGCGCTGTACAGCGTGCCGCCCTGGAGGTTGTTCAGCGTTCCATCTACACCGAGCGCCATATTGCCGGTGGAGCCGATCAGCGCATTGGCGCCGGTGTTATTCAGGTTGCTGGTGCGGACGGCTACGTTGCCGCCAACGATGCCGGCGGTGTTACTGATGTTGGCAGCGACCAGGTCGACCGCGCTTTCGCCGTTGATCTCACCGGAGTTGGCCAAGTCGCCGGTTGCGCGAATGGCGACTGCGCCGCCTTCGATCACGGCGCCGGCCTGGTTGGTCACCTGGTTGCCGCTCAGGGTCAGCGTGCCTGCAGCACCAAGGGTCCCGGCGTTCGTGATGTTGCCGGTAACGGTCAGGCTCAGGTCGCGGTTGGAGTGGACCTGCTGGGCGCCGGCGGCTTGAACAAAGTCGCCGTTCATGCTCATCGCGAGGTCACGGCCACCGAAGATTTCGCCCAGTGCGCCAACCGTGCCGGCCGATACGAACAGGTCGCGGTCGGTGGCAATGCGGCCGCCCGCGTTGCTCAATTGCGGGGTGTTCAGCGTCAGGTCCGCGCCGGAGCCGCCGGCAGTGCCGAGGGTGCCGCCGTCGTTGTTCACGTATTGCGCCGAGATGAAGGCGTTGCCGCCGGAGAGTACCTGGCCGCTGTTGACGAAGCCTGCGCCAGCCTGGTTGAAGGTCAGCGTGCCGCCGCTGTTTACCTTGCCCTGGTTATTGAGCTGCTGGACGATCGCCAGGTCCATGCCCTGGCCAGAGGCGATGGTGCCGGAGATGCCATTCCACAGCGTCGTGCCGGACAACAGTAGGTTGCCCATGCCCGCAATGGTGCCGTGGTTTGTAATGGCGCCGCGGCTCAGGAGCCTGGTGGCGCCGCTGCCTTTATTGGCAATGCGGCCGGTGCCGTTGTCGATGGATTCGCTGTTGATGGTCAGGTTGCTGCCTGCGCCAATCGCTTCGATCACGCCGCCGTTGTTCAGCAGTGCGTTGCCCGAAGTCAGCTGCAGGTCGGAGCCGGCTTGCACGATACCGCCGGCATTGTTCGCTACGCCGGAGATGGTCAGCGTAGCCTGGCCGTCTGCCACCAGTTGGCCGCTGTTGGTGAAGCTGTTCGCGGTAACTGCCAGTTCCGCGCCGTAGCCGTCCACGGTGGAGACCTGGCCGCTGTTGCTGAAGGTGGACGAATTGATCAGCGCCCTGCCCTTTGCGGCAATCTGGCCGCTGTTGGTGAAGCTCGCTGCGGCTTCGTCGAAGGTCAGCGTGCTGCTGCTGCCGATGGTCCCTTGGTTATCCAGTTGCTGGTTCACGTCCAGCAGCATGGCGGCGCCGGAACTGAGCTGGCCGCCGGCCTGGTTTTGCAGCGTGCTGGCGTGCAGGTCCAATGCGCCGTTGCCGGCGATGGTGCCGCTGTTGGTAATGCCGCCAGCGCTGGTGACGGTGGTATTGCCGCTGCCTGCATTGACAATGCGCCCATTGCTGTTGACCGATTGCGCGTTGACGGTCAGCCTGGCGGCTGCGCCTGCGGCTTCGATCGTGCCGCTGCCGTTGTTCAACGCGCCGGCTTCATTCAGCGTCAGGTCGCCGCCGGCGTGCAAGGTGCCGCCGTTGTTGCCGACTGCGCCGCCAATGGTTGCAAGCAGTTGGCCATCTGCGGAGACAGCACCACCAAGATTGGACAGGCTGGCGGCTTGCAGCGTGATGCCGCGTCCGGAGCCGCTCACCGTATAAAGCTGCCCGCCATTGTTGGCGATGCTGGAGGCGATGATGCTCATCTCGCCACCGGAAGCCATGCGGCCACTGTTCGCGAACGAGGCGCCTGCCTGGTTGAACGTCAGCGTGCCGCCGCTGCTGATGGCGCCGCCTTGATTATCGAGCTGCTGGCGCACAGCCAGGTCCAGCGTGGTGGCTGCGGAGACCACGCCGCCTGCCTGGTTTTGCAAGGTCTGGGCGTTCAGCACCAGCGCGCCATTGCCGGCCATGGTGCCGCTGTTGACGATGCTGCTCGCGGCGGTGATGCTGGTGCGTGTGTTGCCTGCATTGACGATACGGCCCGCCAGGCTGTTGATGGCATTCGCCTGAACGTCCAGCGTGGCGCCGGCGCCAAGGGCTTCCAGGGCGCCGCTGTTGTTGGTCAGGGTGCCGCCGGAGGTGACCGACAGGTTGCCTGCTGCCTGCACCTGGCCCTGGGTGTTGTCGAAGCCCGCACCCGATGACACGCTCGCATTGCCAGCCGCTGCGATCGCGCCGCTGCGGTTGCTCATTGTCCCGACGCTGTTCAGCGCGATGTTGGCGCCGCCGGCAGTAGTCGTGGCGATCTGGCCGCCATCGTTCTTGATGCTGGCCGCGTGGATGTTGATCGCCCCCGCAGAGGCAATCTGGCCGCTGTTGCTGAACTGTGCGGCCGCCTGCTCGAAGGTCAGAGTGCCGCCGCTGCTGATTTTGCCAGCGCTGTTCAGGGACTGGTTGACGCCGAAATTCAGGTTGCCGCCGGAGGAGATGCCGCCCGCGCTTGCGTTGTCCAGCGTGGCTGCCGCCAGATTGAGCATGCCGTTGCCGGCGATCTGGCCACTGTTAGCCACTGCGCCGGCTGCGGTAAGGTTGGTCGCGCCAGTGCCCACGTTGACAATGCGGCCAGTGCCGTTGTCGATGCTGTTGGACGTGATGTCCAGCGTGCCGTTCGGCCCGGATGCTTCAATCACGCCTGCCTGGTTGGCCAAGCTGCCGCGCGAGGTGATGTTTGCGCTGCTGTCGGAAACGATGGCGCCGCTGGTATTGCTGATGCTGTCAGAGTCCAGGCGCAGGTTGCCGCCGCCATTCCTGACTGTGACCAGTTGACCGCCATCGTTATTGAAGGCGCCCGTTGCTATCGTTGCATTGGTACCGCTGACAAGTTGGCCGCTGTTGCGCACTGCCTTGCCGGCGGCGTTCAGAGTAAAGGTGGTGCGGCTGCTGATGGCACCCGCGTTGTCCATGCTGTGGCCAACGGTCAGGTCAAGCTTGCCGCCGGATGCGGCGATGCTGCCGCCGGCGCGGTTGGTCAGGTCGGATGCGGCCAGTGCCAGGTCGCCATTGCCTGCGATCAGGCCGGCGTTGTCCAGCGCCGTATCGACGTTGACGATAGTGGTGCTGGTGCCGACGTTGACGATCCGGCCGGTGCCGTTTGCCAGCGAGCCGGCGTGCAGGTCGAGCGTGGCGCTCGGGGCCAGTGCCTCGACTACGCCACCGTTGTTGCTCATTGAGCCTTTGGCGTCGATATCCAGCGACGCGGCAGATTGCACTGTACCTTGCGTGTTATCGAGTTTGCCGGCGCTGTCGATCGTTGCAATTGCGTCGGACATGATCACGCCGCTGCGGTTGCTGATCGAGGCGGCGTCGATGGTCATTGCCGCGCCGGAGCCTTTGGCGGTGGCAAGTTGGCCGCCGTCGTTGTTAAAGTCTCCTGCATGCAGGGTCAACTCGCCTTGGGACACGATCACCTTGCTGTTGCTGACCGTGGAGCCATTGGCGTTGACTTGCAGCGTTCCGCCGCTATTGATGGTGCCCGCGTTGGCGAGCGAACCGGTCACGGTGGCGATCATGCCTTGAGCGGATGCGATGGTGCCGTTGGACTTGTTCTCCAACGCGGCGGCGGAGATGTCCAGCGCACCGTTGCCCACGATCGTTCCATTGGTGGTGATGCTGCGTGCCGCTTCAACCTTGGTCACGCCGGTGCCGACGTTGACGATACGGCCGGTTTCGTTGGCAAGGTCGCCTGCTTCCAGGTGCAGGGTGCTGGTGGCGGAAATTGCCTCGATATTGCCGCCGTCGTTCTTTACGGTGCCGCCGGATTGCAGGTCCAGCCCCGTGCGCGCCTGAAGCAGGCCGTTGCGGTTGTCGACGTCGCCGGTAATGTGCAGGTCCGCTTTATTGTCGGACATGACGGTGCCGCCCTGGTTGCTGGCACTTTGGGCGTTGAGCAGCACGCTGGCGTTGGATGCCTGGGCCGTGGCGAGCTTGCCGCCATCGTTGTTGATGCTTGCGGCGGTCAGGCCGATGTCGCCTGCGGCGACCATGGTGCCGCTATTGCGCAGTGCCAGGCCAGCCTGGTTGGCCTGCAGGGTGCCGGCGCTGCTGATGGTACCAGCGTTATCCAGCGCGGTACGCACCGCGAGCGACAGGTCGCCGCTGGTACTGACAGTGCCTTGCGACTGGCTGCGCAGGCTGTCGGCGGACAAGTCCAGATTGCCATTGCCGGCGATCTGGCCGCTGTTTTCGATATGGCCAGCCGCGGCCAAGCTGGTATTGCCGGTGCCGACGTTGACGATGCGGCCGGTCGTGTTGTCGATCGATGCGGCGTTCAGCTGCAAGGTGCTGTCTGCACCGCCTGCCTGAAGCAGGCCGCTGGTATTGGCGATCGCGCCAGCCGCCTCCAGCTGCAGCTTGTGCGCGGCCTGGACTTCACCGCTGCTGTTGTCGATATCGCCAGCAGCACTGATCGCCACATCGGCGCCAGAACTCACGATACCGCTGCGGTTATCCAGCTTGCCGACGCTGGCGGAAATGCCGGAACCGCTGGCGGTAATGATTTTGCCGTCGCGGTTATCGATCTCGCTCACGTTCAGGGTTGCGGCACCCTTTGAGGTGATGGAGCCGCTGTTGCGCAACGAGGCGCCCTGCTGGTCGAAATTCAGCTTGCCCTGGGTGCTGATCTGGCCTGCAAGGTTATTCAGTTCCGAACGCACTTTCAAGTCCAGGTCGGAAATGCTGGTGACGATGCCGCTGCCGCCGTTGCTCAGGCTATCCGCGCTGACGGTGAGGCCGCCATTGCTGCCGATCAGGCCATTGTTCACGATATAGCGGTTGAACGTGAGCGAAGATTGGGCGGCTCCTGCCGATACGATGCTGCCTGCCCTGTTGGTCAGGTTGTCGCCGGCCAGCGCCAGTTCATCGCGGCTTTCAATACGGCCGCTGTCGTTGTTGATGCCAGCGCCGGAGCGCAGGTCGAGCGCTCCGCCGGTGCCGAGGTAGCCGCCGGCATTGCTGGTATCGCCGGCGATGTGTGCAGTTGCGCTGCCGTCGGCGCGGATCGTACCGGTGTCGTTTTTCAGCGAGCCGGAGGTGATGTCGATGCGGCTGGTGCTGCCTTCGGCCGTGGCAATCGTGCCATCGCGGTTGTCGATCGAGCCGTTCTCGATCTTCAGCGGGCCTTTGGACAGGATTTCGCCGGAGTTCACCAAAGTGGACTGGGCTTGCGACATGGTGAAACTGCCACCGTTGCCGATGCTGCCCTCGTTTTTCAGTAGGGAGCTGACGTTCATGGTGACGTCGCCGGTGGCCGTCATGCGGCCTGGCTGCGTGTTGGTCAGCGTAGTGGCGTCGATTGCCATGGCGCCGTTGCCGCCGATGTTGCCGCTATTGCCGATGGTTGCGGCCTTCAATGCGAGTGAGCCATTGCCGGCGTTGACGATGCGGCCGGTGCTGTTGTCGATTGTGGCAGCTTGCAATGCAAGGCTGCTTTGGCTGCCGAGCGTTTCGATGGAACCTTCCTGGTTCCGCAACGTGCCGCTGGCTTGCAGGTTCAGGCCTTTATTGGCCTGGACCACGCCAGTGGTGTTATCGACGTCGCCGGCGACTTGCAGGGTTGCCTGGCCGCCGGTGGTGAGCTGGCCGTGCTGGTTGCTTAACGCATCGGCCTTCAGCGACAGGTCGCCGGCAGCGGCGATGGCGCCGGAGGTATTAGCCAGCGTACCGGTTTCCAGTTGTGCGCTGCCGCCGATGCGCCAGTCGCCTTGTTCGGTCGAGGTGGCGCCACTGTTCAGGGCAAGGTTGCCGCCGACGTTCAATTTGCTGCCGGTGCCGGAGATTTCGCCGGCACGCAGGGTCAGGTTTCCAGCGGTTTCCAGCTTGCCGTTGGCTTGCTGGAGCTTGCCGCCCACTGCGATGGTTGCATCGCTGGCGCCCAGGTGAAGCAAGGTGCCGCTGTCGTTGTTCAGGTAACGGGCAACGTCGATGGAGAGTTTGTTCGCTTGCAGCAAGCCAGCGCTGTTGTCAAATTCGCCAAGCGTGGCGTTGACGGTGCCGCCGGCCAGCAGGCGACCGGATTGGTTGCTCAGGTTCGAGAGCTGCAGGGTTGCGTCCTGCAGCACGCCGATCTGGCCCTGGCTGTTATCCAGGACGCCGCCGTTCACTTTCAGCATGCGCAGGTTGACCTGGCCGCGCTGGTTGGACAGTGCGGTGGTATCCAGATTGATGCCGCCGGTGGCAGTGACCAGTCCGTGCTGGTTATCCATGGTGGCGAATTTGAGTTCGCCGGCTGGCAGCTCCGGAACTGGGGTGCCGCCAGTGCTGCCGGAGCCTGTCGTGCCACCCGTGCCTGCGTCGGCGCCGCCGCTGGAAGCGCCATCACCCGACCCGGTGCCGGTGCTGCCGCCGGTACCGGTGCCGCCACCGTCTGCAACGCTGGCTGCTGCCTGCCCTAACACGCCATCCGAGTTCTTTGCGCTGCCAACATTCACGTTCAGCGCAGAAGAGCCGCCCTGCACAATCTTGCCGTCCGCATTCAGCAAAGCACCGCTTGTGCTGCTCATCTCAACGCGGCGCGCCTCAATGCTGCCGCCACGGTTGTCGACATCGCCGGTCACCGCTGCGATCAATTGTCCGCCAGCGTTGATACTGCCGCCATTGGTTACGGAAGCCGACTTGAGCGCAAGGTCTTCCCCTGCCTGCATCTTGCCGCGATTCTCGACCGCATCGCGCACCGTAAGCTGCATGCCCTTCGACGCTGCCAGCGTACCGGTATTCTCGAGGCGTCCATCGGAGGTGACGACCAGTTGCCCCGCCGCAGCCCCGATCTCGCCGGCATTGCGCACGCCAACGCCAGCCTCGGTGCCAACCAGGAAAATCTGGTTGGCATACATGCCGCCCAGGCGGGAAGCGTCAATCGCGAACTGCGGCGCTGCATCCGTTGGCTGGCCAACTTCGGTCACTGTTGGCGACTCAGCCTCCGCAACCTTGTTCACGCCCGTCACCACGTTCAGGCGCTGCGCCCACACGGCGGCATTCAGCACCAGCGAACGGCTGATCAAAGCCGTGTAGTCGGTCTTGCTTGCATCCAGGCCGGCGCCGTCGATCACGATCTGGCCGCGCTGCACGTCATAGCCCGCCAGCCGGCCATCCGTCATGAACGGCGAGCCGGTGGTCAGCGTCGCGCGGCTCACGTTGATAAAGCCGCCGCCGTCCACCGAAATGCCGGACGGGTTGGCGATCACCACTTCCGCCTTCTGTCCCGCCACTTCGATATAGCCGCGCAGCGCGCTGGGGTTATTCGAGTTGACCTCATTCAGGATCACGCGCGCGGCGCCTGCTTTCAGCCATGGGTTGGCCTCGACCCAGCCGCCCAGCTCGGTCTGTACGTTGACGCGCGAGTTGTTCAGGATCGCGCCGCCCTTGGCGACGTCGAACTGCGTATAGACGTTGCGCGACACGCCGGCGGCACTTGGCTCCCGTACGTTCACCTGCGGCACGCCATTGGCCGCCTTCAGCACAATTGCCTGGTTCTGGCTTGGCGCCTTCGGGTCGGCGATGATCTGCGCCTGTACATGGCTGGCCCAGAGGAAGCCGCCAAAGGCAGCCCCGAAGAGCAGGGTCAGACGGCGCAGCACAGGATGTCCCATCGCGGCTGGCGTCGAACTATCGAGCGCGCCAGTCTGGCCGGCGCCCTTGGAACAGCTGCGGGCGTCCTCGCCTACAGCCATCAGCATGCCACGTGCTTTGTTGAAAACGATACGGTAGCGAAGTTTATTCATGATGCTCAGAATTCGACATTCAGGTTGAAGCCAGTGGCAACGCTGGCGGTGCGGAAGGCGTCGGGTTTGCTCACCGGTTTGCCCGCGAAGAAATCGGCGCTCAGGCCGCCGAACTGGCCGCGCCAGCCAAGGGCAGCGCCCGTCAGGTGGGTGCCGCGCAGCAGCGCCGCGGAGGGGCCGTAGACGGCACCGTGGTCCAGTGCGAAGTAAAGCTGGTGCCTGCTTTCGGGGATGGTCCAGCTCAAGTCATTGCGCAGCAGCCAGCCGCGTTCCGCCGACAGGCTGGCTTCGCCGTCGAAACCACGCACGGTGTAACGGCCGCCGATGGAGAAGCGGTCCTGCGGTATCAGTTTGGTGCGGTTCCACTGGCGGCGCCAGGCGGCCTGGTACGACAGGGATTTGGTCAACGGCCAGTTCAGCGTGACGTCGGCATTGAAGATGCGCGGGCGGGCGGTGCCTTCATCGAAGGCTTCCTCTTGCGCCGGTAGGCTGCCGTAGGAGCTGGTACCCAGCTTCCACGTCAGGTTGCTGTCCAGGGTGGCGGGGCCGATAAATTCCTTGTGTGCGATGCCGGCCACGAAACCGGCCATGCGGCGGCGCTGGACTTCCACTTCCATGTCGTCGATGTAGTTGCGGCTGCCGCGCTGGTAGGTGCGCAGCGACAGGGTGGTTTTGCGCACGGCATCGCGGTACACCAGGCGTGAAGCCTTCAACTCCGCGGTGTTGCTGGTGCCGCGGTAGATGTAGTCGTGGAAGGCGCCTGCAACGGTCTGGCGGTAGCGGTAATCGTTCAGTTGCAGCGAGAACAGCCAGTACTCGAATGGCACCGAGTAATGCAGGGCATAGCCGCTGGTGCCGTACTTGCCTTCAGGGCTGTCACCCGGCACGTTGCGGTTGAGGGTAAGGTAAAACAGGTCCTGCAGGCCAAAGAGATTGTCGACTGAGAGCGTAAGGCCGCCCTGGTAGGTGCCCGTCGAACGGCTGCCGCTGTCGTCCACCGATGCACTGAAGCGATAGGCCCGGCCGCCCTTCCATTTCACCTGCAGGTCGCTTTCACCGGGCTGCTGGCCAGGCACGATCTCGAAATCGGCTTGCGCGCCAGGGACGCGCTTAAGGTTCTCCAACCCTTGCTCGATGTCGCGCAGGTTCAGCAGCTCGCCCGCTTGCAGCGGCAACGCGTTGTCGAATGCCGGCTGTTGTTCCGGATAACGCAGTGCGCGAATGCGGCCTGGCACGAGCTTCAGGTGCAACTCCCCGCCCAGCAGGTCCTGCGGGGCCGCGAGCACGCGCGCGGTGACATAGCCTTGCGCCACCAGCGCGTTCTGGACTTCGCCCACCAGGACATTGATGCCTGCACTGCCAAGGCAGCGGCCCAGCGCACCGTCGGCGGCTTTCAGCGCCCATTGGAACTGGCCGGCCAGTTCGCCTTCCAGGAACACACGGCGAATCGGGAAGCAAGGAGACTCATTCTCGGGCCAGATTGCCTGCGCGGGCTTGACCTCACGCTGCAGCCGCACGTCCGGCTTGGCTTCGTCCTGGCGCGCACGTTCGCGTTCACGCTGTTCCTGGCGCTGCAGTTCCTGGTTCGCCAATGCAGGATCCACCTGCGCAAACGCAGGCAAAGCTGCGCCAAGGCCAAGCGCAAGCTGCGCGGCCAGTCCTAATCTTCTGCACAACATCTATTTCTCTTGGGGAATTTTTTTGCAGCCGAGAGTATAGCCGCGGAATCATCATTCCGAGATGTTTTGCTTATATATATTTATTATTTGATGAAGGTTTTATCGCAATCTGATGGGGTCTCGTGACAATTGGAGAGAATTAATCCAGTTAAAATCTCTCCGGGAACCTCAAGATAATCACACCCCCATGAAAATCAACGACTTGTAGTTATTCTGTAGAGCATCGCCACTAATGAAGCTCGCCTCACGGCAAACGTCCTGCGGCCACAGGCCATGCGATACAGCAGGGGTAACAGCAGCAACGTCAGGGCAGTAGATGACAGCACGCCCCCAATCACCACTGTCGCCAGCGGCCGCTGGACTTCTGCACCGGTACCGGTGGCAATTGCCATCGGCACGAAGCCGAGCGACGCCACCAGGGCCGTCATCAGCACTGGCCGCAGGCGCACCAGCGCGCCATTGCGTACCGCATCCTCCAGCGGCTGCCCCTGCTCACGCAGGCTGCGGATGAAGGAAATCATCACCAGTCCGTTCAGCACCGCCACTCCGGACAAGGCGATAAAGCCGACGGCGGCCGATATCGACATCGGAATCCCGCGCATCCAGAGCGCGAAGATGCCGCCGGTCAGTGCGAACGGGATGCCGGTGAACACCAGCGCCCCATCGCGGGCGTTGTTAAACATCAGGAACAGCAGCGCGAATACCAGTGCGAGCGATGCCGGTACGACCACCTTCAGGCGTTGCGCGGCATTCTGCAGGTTCTCGAATTGGCCGCCCCAGGCCAGCCAGTAACCTGCCGGCAGCTTCACGCCCTTCAGGATGGCCTGCTGCGCCTCTTCGACGAAGGAACCGATATCGCGGTCCTGCATATTCACCGTGACCACTACGCGCCGTTTGCCTTGTTCGCGGCTTAGCTGGTTCGGGCCGGGCGCCGTGTCGAAGGTGGCGATTTCAGCCAGCGTGACATAGGCTGGCCGCGCACCCTCCTTCTTCGGCAATGGCACCGGCAGGCGCTTGAGAAGCTCAATGTCCGAACGCAGCGCTTCAGGCAGGCGCACCACGATGTCGAAGCGGCGGTCACCCTCGAACATAGCGCCCGCTTCGCGGCCGGCAGTGGCAGTGGCGATCAATTCTTGCACTTCGGCGATGTTCAGCCCAAGGCGCGCGGCCCGCTCGCGGTCGACCTGGACCTGCAGCATTGGCAGGCCGCTGGTCTGCTCGACCTTGACGCCGGATGCGCCGGGAATCTTGCTGAGGATTGCACCGATCTCGTTGGCTTTTGCATTCAGCACATCAAGGTCGTCGCCGAACACTTTCACCGCAACGTCGCTGCGCACGCCGGAAATCAGCTCGTTCACGCGCAACTGGATCGGCTGGCTGAACTCGTAGCTATTGCCCGGTAATTGCTCCAGCGTGGCGCGGATGGCGGCCAGCAGTTCCTCGCGGCTGCGCTTTGGCTTCGGCCAGTCCTTCTCCGGCTTGAGCATGATGTAGCCGTCCGAGATGCTTGGCGGCATAGGATCCGATGCAATCTCCGCCGTGCCGGTGCGTGCGAAGACGTTGGCGATCTCCGGGAATTTCGCCACCAGCGTCTTCTCGATCTGCTGCTGCATTTGCACCGATTGCCCCAGCCCGGTGCCGGGAATGCGCACGGTCAGCACAGCGAAGTCACCTTCGTTCAGGTTGGGCACGAACTCGGTGCCCAGGCGCGTTGCCAGCAGCACGGACAGGGCGAGCACCAGCCCGGCGGCGGTAAATACCACCGGGCGGTTGGCCATCGCGTAGTCCAGCAGTTCGCCATAGCCCCGCCTGGCCGCCTGCATCAGGCGCCCCTCCTCCTCGCGCACCGGCTGGTTCATGAACAGGGCCACGGCGGCCGGCACGAAGGTGATCGACAGCAGCATCGCGCCCAGCAAGGCAGTCACCACGGTAAACGCCATCGGGTGGAACATCTTGCCTTCGATCCCCGACAGCACGAAGATCGGCAGGTAGACGATCATGATGATCAGCTGCCCGAACAGCAGCGGCCTGCGCGCCTCGTGGGCGGCGGCGAAGACTTCCGTAAACCGCTCCTCGCGCGTCAGCGTCCGCCCGGCATGCTGCTGCGCGTGCGCCAGGCGCCGCACGCAGTTCTCCACGATCACCACCGCGCCATCGACGATGATGCCGAAGTCGAGCGCGCCCAGGCTAAGCAGGTTGGCGCTGACATTGTTGGCCACCATGCCGCTGAAGGTGAACAGCATCGATAGCGGGATCACCATGGCGGTAATAAGGGCGGCGCGCAGGTTGCCGAGGAAGAGGAACAGCACCGCGATCACCAGCACCGCGCCTTCCAGCAGGTTGCGCTTGACGGTGTCGATAGCCTTTTCCACCAGCACGGTGCGGTTGTACACCGGCGTGGCCGACACGCCTGCCGGCAGGCTGCGGTTGATCTCGACCATCTTCCTGTCGACTGCCAGCGCGACGGCGCGGCTGTTCTCGCCGATCAGCATGAACACGGTGCCCAGTACTACTTCGCGGCCGTTGCGGGTGGCGGCGCCGGTACGCAGTTCCGCACCAACGCCCACCGTTGCAACGTCGGCGATGCGCACGGCCACGCCGTCGATGGTGGAAACCACGATGTTGCCGATGTCCGCCACGGACTTGAGCTGGCCGGGCGCGCGCAGCAGGTACTGTTCCCCCTCCTTCTCGATGTAGCCGGCGCCAACGTTGCCGTTATTGCGCTCCAGCGCCGCCACGATGTCCGACAGGTTAAGGCCGTATGACGCCAGCTTTGCCGGTGTCGGCGCGACCAGGTACTCCTTGTCGTAGCCGCCAATCGAGTTGATCTCCGTGACGCCGGCCACATTGCGCAGTTGCGGCTTGATGATCCAGTCCTGGATTTCGCGCAGGTCGGTTGGCGTGTATGGCGTGCCGTCCGGCTTGCGCGCATCCGGCGATGCATCCACCGTCCACAGGTAGATTTCCGAAAGACCGGTGGCGATGGGGCTCATGGTCGGCGTCAGCCCAGCGGGAAGCTGGGCGCGCGCATCCTGGATGCGCTGGCTGATCAACTGGCGGGCAAAATGGATGTCCGTGCCATCCCTGAACGCCACCGTGATCTGCGACAGGCCATAGCGCGACAAGGACCTGGTCTGCTCCAGACGCGGCAAGCCCGCCATCAGCGATTCGATCGGGAAGGTGATGCGCTGCTCCACTTCCAGCGGCGAATAGCCGGCGGCAGCGGTGTTGATCTGCACCTGGACGTTGGTGATGTCGGGCACGGCGTCGATCGGCAGCTTCTTGTAGTTGACCGCGCCCAGCACGGCCATGGCCAGTACGGCAAACATGACCAGCCAGCGATGGCCGATGCAACCCTGGATAATTCTGCTTAACATGGCTGCTCCTTAATCTTCATGTTCGGCGGTGCCCTTGCCCTGCTCCGCCTTGATGGTGAAACTGTGGGCGGCGGCGTACCGGGCATCCTTGTGCAGGCCGGATGTGATTTCCACCAGCTTGCCGTCGGAGCGGCCAACCGTGACAGGCACCGGCGTGAACGCCTGGCCGCTGCGCTGGAATACCACCTGCGTGCCGTTCAAGACTTGCAACGCCTCCTTTTCCACGGCCACCGGCACTTCGGCCGAACCGGTCACCACGTCAACGTCCACGAACAGGCCGGGACGCCAGGCCAGCTGCGGATTGTCCAGCACCACGCGGGCCCGCGCGGCGCGGGTCTGCTCGCCGATCATGGCGCTGACGAAACTCACTTTTCCTTTCGCAGCAGCGCCCGAGGCAGCCGAATGCAGCACGGCATCCGTGCCAACCTTGACGATCTCCAGGTCCTTCGCCGGCACTACCACTTCCGCCCACACCTGGCGCAGGTCGGATACCGTGAACACCTTGGTCTCCGCGCCTACCGCTTCGCCCACGGCAATGTGCTTGTCAACAATCAGGCCATCGAACGGCGCCCGGATTTCAAGGCGGTTGAAAGGCCCCTTGCCGGAACCGCCGGCGCCGATCGCCACCAGCTTCTGGCGCGCGTTCTGCACGGCGATAGCGGCTTCCTGCCATTCCTGTTCCGCCTTCAGGTAATCCTGGCGCGCAGAGACCTTGTCTTCCCACAGCTTCTTTTCCGACTCGTAGACCGAGCGCGCCAGTGCCGCGCGTTTCTCGGCGGCCGCCAGGCCGCTGCGCTGCTCGGAAACGTCGGCACTGGCGACGACTGCCAGCAACTCGCCTTTGCGCACTTGCTGGCCAAGATTGGCCTGCACTTCCTGCACGATGCCGTCCACGCGCGGCGTGACGTGGGCGGTGCGGTCTTCGTCCAGCTTGACTTCGCCCGGCAGGCGGACGAAGGTCTCCAGGCGCGCGGCCCCGGCCGTGCGCAAGGCGATGTCGGCCGCCACCACCTGCGCATCGGTGAACGGAATCGGCTGCGTGCCGGATGCGCCAGCCGCACCGGCCGGGTGCTCGTCGTGATGCCCGCCCGCCTCAGCCTCGGCCTTTGCAGCGGGAGCGAAGCGCTCCCAGCCCAATACAGCGCCCGCAAACAGGAAGGCTGCGACCACCATGGCCGCAATAGTGATCTTCTGATGCTTGTTCATTTTGAATCCTTGAAGTCCAGGTTGCCGACCACCTTTGCCAGGTCGGCCCGCGCGCGGTAGAAGTCCGAAATGGCGCGCAGGTGCTGTCCCTGCGCCTGCACCCAGGTGCGCTGCGCGTCGAGCACTTCGACGTAATTGAATTTGCCGGCTTCGAAGCCTTTCATCGCCGCCTCGGCTGCGTATTGGGCGCCCGGCAGCACGTCTTCGCGTACCAGGCGCTCCTGCTGCATCGCCGCCTGCATGCGGGCATGGGCCTGCAGCGCCTCCGCCCGGATGCGCTGGCGTGTCGCTTCCAGCTCCGAGCGCGCTTTGTCGGTACGGCGTTCGGCGGCCAGGATCGCGCCCTGGTTGCGGTTGAACAGCGGCAGCGGCACCGACAGGCCGATCATGTTCTGCCGCACGCGGTCGCGCTCCGGGCCTTCGCTGCGCTTGCTGCCGACGATCAGCGATACATCGGGCATGCGTGCCGCACGCTCGATGCGCAGCGATGCCTTGCCAGCGTCGACTTCCGCGACGGCCCGCTCGATGGCGGGCGCCGAAGCAATCAGGTCTTCCAGCCGCGCTCCGGGCAGTCCGGCTTGGGCCGGCGGCACTGGTGCAGCCAGCGTTCCAAGCTCGCTGCCCGTATTGCCAAGCAGGCTGGCCAGCCGGATGCGCGCTTCATCCAGCTCGCGCTGGGCCGCCACCCCCTCCATGCGCCAGTTGGCCTCCGCCACGCGCGCACGCGCCTCTTCGACCGGCGACACCTTGCCCGCCAACACGCGGCGTGCTGCAGCCTCGCTGGAACGGCGCCCGCTTTCGCTGACCTGCGCAGCCAGGGCGACATGCTGCTGGGCGAGATAGGCCTGGTGGTAGGCGGCGACCACTTCCGCCTCGATGCGCGCCCGGCCGACGGCCAGGTCCAGCGCCGCCGCGCGGCTGCCGGCCTGCGCCGCCTCCATGCGTGCGGCGCGCTTGCCGCCCAGCTCAAGCGGTATCGCCAGCTGGACGGACGAAGAACCGCCCTCGCTGGTTTTGCCTTCCCGCAGATATTCCAGCGAAGGATTGGGCAGCAGCGCCGCCTGGCGCCCAGCCGCGTCGACAGCCGACGCTTCCAGCGCCAGCGACTGCAGTTCGGGATTGCTTTGCCGCGCACGATCGAGTGCCTCGGCAAGCGTCAATGATGGTTGCGCCCACGCGGGGGCCAGGCAAATGGCCGCCAGCAAGGGCACGCAAATAGCTTTCACGATTTTGCTCCTTGATGATTGATGGGGAACGGCCGCATGCAGCGGCCGGATCAATCAGCGGAGCCTGTCGGGGCGCGGGGGAATATCCGCAATGAAGGAATAGATAGGCGGCTCCGGTGAAGCCATCGGAGCGATCGAATCGACTTGCTGGCGCACGTCCGCCATGTTGGCGACACACGGCGCATGGGAATGGTGGCAGAAGTCGCACTGCGTGCAGCATGCGCTGTCCGGCTCCTGCGAGCCAGCCGCCGCAGCGGCCTGCTCGCCGGGCTGCGTAATCTCGATTTTCAGGCAGCAGCTATCCGTTGCCGCCAGGGTCGCCTGGAGCGGCAGCACCAACAACAGCAGGATAACGAGAAAGCGCCGGATAGTCATGAAGGCGGATTATAGCAACTATCGGTAGCGATGCAGCAGGCGGTCAACGCTGCCGTCGGATGCCAGGCCGCCTATCGCGCGCTGGACCTCGCCAAAAGGAATGGCGGACTTCTGGGAAAACGCACATTGCGCTTTGAACGGGTCAAACTCGAAGTCGATGCGCAGCTTGTGCTGGGGCTCCGAGCGGATCAGGTATTCCGCCGTCATCCGCCCCATGATCGCGTACTGCATGCGGCCATGCTGGATCTTCGAAATATTCAGCTCCATCGAGGGAGCATCTTCGCGCATGAAGGCCCGGCCCAGCGCGGAGTCGATCATCGAGTAGGAATAGCCAAGCACCGTACCGACCGGCTTGTTCGCCAGGTCCGACAAAGCCCTGACTGCCGGGGCCTCGGGCCGGGACACCAGCACGCCCGCATCGGGCATCAGGGGCTGGCTCCAGTTGAAAGAGCCGGGCAGCCAGCGCGGCAGCACATAGCACACGCCATCGGCCCGGCCGCTCACCAGGTACTCGGCGACCCGCTTGGCCGGAACGCTGACATAACGGGCCTGCAAGCCCATTCGGCGCGCAATGCTGTCGCCCAGGTCCTTCAGCAAGCCATCGACCAGTTTCCCGTTCTGGAAACGGGACAAGGGCATATTGTGGTTGGTTGCCGCAACAAAGACCATCTCACCCTGGCCAGCCAATGCTGCAGGGCTCAAGGCAAGCAGCAAGCAGAATGGCGCGAAACAAGAACGTAACATAAAGACATGATATCAGATGCGCTTGACCCAAGTCATGGATCGTGCGCGCCAATCGGGCGCACACTTGCACCAACATCAACACAGGAGGCCATCATGTCTTACCGCACCATCGTAGTCCATGCCGACCGCTCCGCCAATGCCGAAGCTCGCATCGCGCTGGCGGCAGCCATCGCCTCGCGCGAGGAAGGCCACCTGGTCGGCGCCGCGATGACAGGCATGCCGCGCTCCATGCTGGCCGGCCGCAGCTACGAAGGCAGCGGCATATTCCTGGCCGACTACCTGCGCCGCGCCGAAGAGCGTGTGCAACTGGCGCTGGAACAGTTCAAGGCAATTGCGGACCGCCTCGGCGTTCCCTCGTTCGAGGTCCGCAGCAGCAATGACGACGAATATGCGGGCCTGTGCATGCAGGCGCGCTACGCCGACCTGGTCGTACTGGGACAGTCCGCCGCCATCGGCAGCAATGAAGACAGCCTGCTGCCCGACCTGCCTGACTATGTGCTATTGAATTGCGGCCGCCCGGTGCTGCTGGTGCCGCGCGCCGGCCGCTTCCCGACCATTGGCAAGCGCGTGATGGTGGCCTGGAATGGCAGCGTGGAAGCGGCGAAGGCAGTCACCGCCGCCCTGCCCCTGCTGCGCGGCGCGGAACAGGTCACGCTGGCAGTGCTGGGCGACAGCGCGGATACCCTGGGCGAGTCGCCCGGCGCCGATATCGCCCTGTACCTGGCACGGCATGGCGTGAATGTGGAAGTTTTGCGCAGGCCGGAGCCGGCCGATCCCGGCAAGGCCATCCTGTCGCTGGCGGCAGACTTCAACGTCGACCTGCTGGTGATGGGCGCCTACGGCCATAGCCGCTTCCGCGAGATGATGCTGGGCGGCGCCACGCGCACCATACTGGCAACGGCGACGCTGCCAGTACTGATGGCGCATTGATCAGGCGGTCAGCACGCCGCGGCGCATCTGGTCCAGCTCAATCGACTCGAACAGGGCCTTGAAGTTGCCTTCGCCGAAGCCCTGGTTGCCCTTGCGCTGGATGAACTCGAAGAACACCGGGCCAAGCTGGTTTTCCGAGAAGATCTGCAGCAGCAGGTCGCCCGGTTTGCCGTCGATCAGGATCTTGCGCTCTCGCAGGGCCTGCAGCGGCTCGCCGTGGCCCGGGATGCGGCGGTCGACCAGCTCGTAGTAGGTGTCGATGGTGTCGAGCAGCTTGACGCCGGCGGCGCGCAGGCTGTCCACCGTTGCGTACAGGTTGTCGCTGCCCATGGCGATGTGCTGGATGCCTTCGCCGCGATAGGCATCGAGGTATTCCTGGATCTGGCCGGCGCGGTCGGTGCCTTCCTCGTTGATCGGGATGCGCAGCTTGCCGCACGGGCTGGTCATGGCCTTCGACTTCACGCCGGTCACCTGGCCTTCGATATCGAAATAGCGCACTTCGCGGAAGTTGAACAGGCGCTCGTAGAACTCGGCCCACTCGCCCATGCGGCCACGGTGCACATTGTGGGTCAGGTGGTCGATATAGGTCAGGCCATGCCCTTTAGGATTCTGGTCGACGCCCGGAATCGGTTCGAAGTCCACGTCGTAGATGCTGATATTGCCATTGCCAGGCCAGCGGTCCACCAGGTAGATCAGGGAATCGCCGATGCCTTTGATGGCCGGCAGGTTCAGTTCCATCGGGCCGGCCTTGCTCTCGAAGCCCCAGGCACCAAGGCGCAGCGCGCGCTTGTAGGCATAGGCGGCGTCCTTCACGCGGAAACCGATGGCGCAGACGGATGGACCGTGCAGCTCGGCGAAGCGTTGCGCGAACGAGTCTTTTTCCGCGTTCAGAAGGAAGTTGACTTCGCCCTGGCGGTACAGGGTCACGTCCTTGCTGCGATGGCGCGCTACGGCGGTGAAGCCCATCGCTTCGAAGGTCTTGCCCATTGCGACTGGATCCGGCGCCGCGTATTCGATGAATTCGAAGCCGTCGGTGCCCATCGGGTTGTCCCACAGTGAGTCGGTCATTTGCTGTCTCCGGAAAGTGTGTAGATACCGGATATACTACGCACTGATTCTGGATTTTTTGCGCGTTTTGCACAACCAAAGCCATCAAATATGCGTATTTTGCGCATAACACAAGGACCTGACGATGATTACTGTCGACCGCCACGACCTGTCCCTGCTGAACGAGCTTCAGCGTAACGGGGAAGCGACCAATGCCGCCCTGGCGGAAATGCTGCATTTATCGGTGTCGCAGGTGGGGCGGCGCGTGCAGCGGCTGCGCGAGGCGGGCATCATCGACCACTACGCGGCGGTGCTGGAACCCTCCACGGTGGGGCTGGATGTGATGGCCTTCGTCCATATCACGCTGGACCGCCATGGCGAGAAGCGCGGCGACGCGTTTGAAAAGGCGATTCGCGACGTGCCGGAAGTGATGGAGTGTTTCTCGGTGACGGGCGAAGCGGACTATGTGGCGCGGGTGGTGTCGCACGACCTTGCCTCGTTCGCGGACCTGATGATGAAGGAACTCTTGCTTCTGCCGGGCGTGGTGAACGTCAAATCCAACATCGCGCTGAAGAAGATCAAGCAGTCCACCGTGCTGCCCCTGGAGCATATCGTGCGGCCGAACCCGCGCAAGCAGCGCATCGAGTTCGCCCGCACCTGATAAGGCTCAGATCTTGAAGTCGTCGAAAGACACGCGCTGCGCGCCCTGCTCTTTCAGCATTTCGCGCGTCGCGTGCAGCATGGCCGGCGGGCCGCAGACGTAGAAGTCGCAATCCCTGGCGCGCGGATCCTGCGCCAGGAATTCGTCCCGCACCACTTCGTGCACCATGCGCCCGCCGTCGGACAGCACGACGTGCCAGCTGAAATGCTTGTAGCTTGCCGCCAGCGCGTCGAACTCCTCGCGGTACGGCACTTCGTTTTCGTCGCGCGCGCCATACCAGAAGCACACCGTTTCGGTCATGCCGGATTCCAGTTGTGCGCGGATCATCGCCCGCAATGGCGCCATGCCCGCACCGCCGCCGATGAAGACCTTCTCATTCTTTCCTCTGCGCAGCGCGAATTCGCCGAATGGGGCGTTGAAGGCAACCCGGTCGCCCTGCTTCAGCGCATGCACATACGAAGAGCCGATGCCGCCCGCAATGTGGCGCACCAGCAGCGTCACGCAGCCGCCGGCCTGCGCAACGGGCAACGACAGCGAATAGGAGCGGCGCAGCGCCTTGCGCGGGCCGAACAGGCCGCGCCCGCGCGGAATATGCAGCTGCACATAGCTGCCAGGCCGGAAGTCGGCGCCGGCTTTCTGGTCCGGCCGCAGTACAACCTCGCGCAGGGTCGGGGTGACGTCGCGCACGGCTTCCACCGTCGCGGTGCGGCTGACCATCAGGGCCGCGCCGTGGCTGACGGCGACTTCCATGTCGGCCGTGACGGCCATGCCGCACGCCAGCCGATGTCCGCGGCGCAAGCGCTGGTCGGGAATATGCTCGCCATCGGACGAAGATGCGGCCGGCGCATTGTGGCAGGCGCGTACTTCGCACAGGCCGCAGCTTTGCCCGCCGCCGCAGTTGGACGGCAGCTGTATTCCGGAACGGGCCAGCGCCTCGAACACGGTATCGCCGTGGCGCGACTTGACTACGCCAATGCGCTTGCCCGCTTCATCGAGCACGGTAACTTGCCGCGCCGGCAGCAGGCGCCCCGGCACGAAATCATGCAGGCGCACGCTGGTGCACAGCAGCCAGATGCCGCTCAGTGCCATCCACAGGCCGCCCAGCGCGGCCATCAGCAGCAGCGAATTATTGAAGTCTTCGCGGCCGCTATAATCCATGATATGCAGCATCCACGCAATGTCGAACAGGCGCCAGGTGGCGTTGCGGCGCTCGAGGATGCGGCCGTCGACGGCTGATACATAGATGGTCGTCGCTTCCTTGTCGTCAAAATCGACGCGCCAGGCAGGCCCACGGTGCTTGCGGATTTCCAGCGTAGGTTGCGGCACCCATTGGGGCTGGCCTGCCTTGCCTTCGCCGACGTAGCCGGCGCGCGCCACTTCAAGCGCGTGCGCCGCCGTGACCGTCAGCGCGGCGCCACTGTGCGCATCGACCAGCCAGCTCCCCTGGCTGTTCTTCAGCAGGTAGGCCGGCGCCTGCAGCAGCCAGTAGCTTTCGATCGATTCAACCGGCCTGGCGGAGACGGCCAGTACCTCGGCCGGGGAAAGCAGGCCATCCCTTGGCCATTCCATCGCCATTTTCGGCGGCGCGCGGTGCGCCATTCCTTCGACCGCGTCCTGGTCGAACAGGCTCATGACCATGCCGCTCGCCAGCCAGAGCAGGAATTGCAGGCCCACCACCAGGCCGACCCATTTATGCAGTTTTCGCAGCAGCGGCGTCATTGCGCGGCCCTCCTGCGTACGGTGAACCAGAGCAGCCAGATTCCGCTCAATGCGAACAGGGTGCCGGCGATGGAAGCGCTGCGCAGCAGCGTGTTATTGACGTCCGTGCGCTTGTCATAGTCCATGATGTGCAACATCCACAGGAAGTCGTATGCCCGCCACAGCGAGTGCCGCTTGGCCACGACTTCGCCCGTGAACGGCGATATGTACAGGGTGCTGCCGTTGGAATCGTCGAAGTCGGCGCGCCACAGCGGCGCCTTGCGTGCAGCGACTTCGCGCGGCAGCTGCTTCAGCAGGCTGATACCGCCCAAGCTGCCGTCGCCCTGGTAAGCCTGCAAGGCCAGTTCACGTACCTGTGCTTCGTTAAGCGGGTCCATTTGCCGCCCGCTGGCGGCATCGGCAAGGCCTGTGCCGCCGGCATACTTCACTTCATATACTTCCTTGCCCAGCAATTGCTTCAGGCGGAAACCCGTCATGCCGGGAAATTGCGCCGCCAGTTGCGAAGGCTGCACCGCAACCGCTTTCGCCACGACGGCCGGCCGCTCCACATGCGCCATGTGGTCGCCGTGGATGATATCGATTGAAATTGCAGCCATGTAAACACCGCTCGCCATCCAGAACAATGCCTGGATGCCGACCAGCAGGCCAAGCCACTTGTGCAGCCGGCGTGACCAGAATGCTTGTCTCATAAAGTCCTCAATAATCGCCTGCCGCACGCCGTGCGGCATATCCGTTGCCGCGCGAGGCGGCTCCGCTCCTGGAAACCAGATATCAGGAAGCCGGCTGGCGCGGGGGGCGCTCCGGCTCATCGGGGATATGGCCGGCATGGAACACCGGCTGGAAGGCGAAATACGGGTCGGAGCCGATCATCCATGGTGCAGGCGCGGCCAGGCAACCTGGCATCGCTGCCGAAGCGCAGCACCCGCTGGCGCAAGCACCGCAGGTTGCATGGCTTGTTCCCTGCACCGAACCGGCGCCCTTTTTCATCGATTTGGCATCGTGCTTCAGGCGCGGCGATTGACCCTGGTGGTACTCACCGATTGCGCAAGACAGCTGAGCGGCATTGGCCAGCGCTTGCAAGGGCAAGGCCAGCATCAACAGCCACACCATCCATGTCCTGACGAATCGGCGCATGCTTACTTCGCGACTTCGATGGCGGTCACGGTCATGGCGCCATTGGCGTTTTCAACCGTGAAGCGCACTTTGTCGCCTGCCTTCACCTTGTCCAGCATGGCGGCGTCCTTGACGCGGAAGACCATGGTCATGGCGCCCATGCCCATGTTTTTCAGTTCACCGTGCTTGATGGTCAGCTTGCCGGACGGCTTGTCGACCTTCTTGATTTCCCCGTCGGCGGTATCGGCCATGGTGCTGGCTTGCTGGCCGTGGTCGCTGTGGTCGCCGTGGCTGGCCATGGCCGGTGCGCCGGCCATGAAGGCCGCCGCCAGGATTGCAGCTTGCAGGGTGGTGTTAATTGCTTTCATATTAATTCTCCATAAGTCTTTTACGCCGCCGAAGCAGCAAGTATGCCGCAGGAACCACAAACAGCGATAGCAGGGGCGCGGACAACATTCCCCCCACCATCGGCGCAGCAATGCGCTGCATGATTTCCGAGCCGGTTCCGGCGCCGACCATGATCGGCACCAGGCCGGCCACGATCACGGTTACCGTCATGGCTTTTGGCCGCACCCGCAGCACGGCGCCCTCGCGGATTGCGTCGAGCAGGTCGGCCTCGCTGAGCCGCCCTGCCGCTTCGCGTGCCTCCCAGGCATGCTTCAGGTAGAGCAGCATGATGACGCCGAATTCCGCCGCCACGCCCGCCAGTGCAATAAAGCCAACACCTGATGCGACCGACAGGTTGTGGCCCAGCGTCCACAACAGCCAGACCCCGCCGGCCAGCGCGAACGGCAGTGTTGCCATAATCAGCGCCGCCTCGTCGGCACGGCGGAAGGTGAGGTAGAGCAGCACGAAGATAATCAGCAGCGTAGCGGGCACCACGACCCGCAGGCGCGCCGTTGCGCGCTCCAGGTATTCGAACTGGCCCGACCACGAGACCGAATAGCCGGCCGGCAGCTTGACGCTGGCGGCGACGGCCCGCTGCATTTCCTGTACTGCCGAACGCAAGTCGCGGCCGTGGATATCCACATACACCCAGCCGGACAGGCGTGCGTTCTCGCTGCGCAGCATCGGCGGACCGTCGCTGATGCGCACCGTTGCCACGTCGGCCAGGCGCAACTGGGCGCCGCGTTCGGTCAGCAGCGGCAAGGCGCGCAGGCTCTCGAGCGAATCGCGCAGTTCGCGCGGGTAGCGCACATTGATCGGGAAGCGTTGCAGGCCCTCGACCGTCTCGCCGACATTGTCGCCGCCCACCGCGCTGGCGATGATGCTTTGCACTTCGTCAATGTTGAGGCCATAGCGGCCTGCCGCGGCGCGATCGATGGCGACGTCGATGTAGCGTCCTCCGTTCAGGCGTTCCGCCAGCGCCGAGGACACGCCGGCCACCGGCCGCACCGCACGCTCGATCTCGCCGGCGATTCGGTCGATCTCCTGCAGGCTGGCGCCCGACACCTTGACGCCCACCGGGCTCTTGATGCCGGTAGCCAGCATGTCGATCCGGTTGCGGATCGGCGGCACCCAGATATTGGCCAGGCCGGGCACCTTGACGATGCGGTCCAGTTCCGCCACCAGCTTGTCCGGCGTCATGCCCGCCCGCCACTGGTCGCGCGGCTTGAACTGGATGGTGGTCTCGAACATCTCCAGCGGCGCCGGATCGGTGGCCGATTCCGCCCGTCCTGCCTTGCCGAAGACGCTCTGCACTTCGGGCACGGTCTTGATCATGCGGTCAGTCTGCTGCAGCAGCTGCTGCACCTTGCCGGCGCTCAGGCCCGGCAAGGCGGAAGGCATGTACAGCAGGTCGCCTTCGTCCAGCGGCGGCATGAATTCGCCGCCCATGTGCGCCAGGGGCCACAGCGACAGCACCGCCACGGCCGCCGCGATGGCCAGCGTCGCTTTTGGCCAGTGCAGCACGCGCTCGAGCAGGGGCCGGTACAGCGCAATCAGCCAGCGATTGAGGGGATTGGCATGTTCGTCCGGGATGCGGCCGCGAATCAGGTAGCCCATCAGGACCGGGATCAACGTTATCGCCAGCGCTGCCGCAGCCGCCATGGCATAGGTCTTGGTGAAGGCCAGCGGCGCAAACAGCCGGCCTTCCTGCGCTTCCAGTGTGAACACCGGGATGAAGGACAGCACGATGATCAGCAGCGAGAAGAACAGCGCGGGCCCTACTTCGGCCGCCGCGGCGCCGATGACCTGCCAGTGCTCTTCGCCTTCCAAGGCGCGGTCGGGGTGGGCATGGCGCCACGCTTCGATATGCTTGTGGGCGTTCTCGATCATCACCACCGCAGCATCGACCATGGCGCCGATGGCAATCGCAATCCCGCCCAGCGACATGATGTTGGCGTTGACGCCCTGGTAATGCATGACCAGGTAGGCAGCCAGCACGCCCAGCGGCAGCGACACGATCGCCACCAGCGCGGAGCGCAGGTGGAACAGGAATACCGCGCACACCAGGGCGACCACCACGAATTCCTCCGCCAGCTTGGTTTCAAGGTTAGTGACAGCCCGGCGGATCAGGTTCGAGCGGTCGTACACCGGCACGATCTCCACGCCGGGCGGCAAGCTGGCCTTGAGCGCCGCCAGGCGCGCCTTGACCGCATCGATGGTCTCCAGCGCGTTCTTCCCCGAACGCATGACAATCACGCCGCCGGCCACCTCGCCTTCGCCATTCAGTTCGGCGATGCCGCGCCGCATTTCCGGGCCAAGCTGGATGGTTGCCACGTCGCCCAGGCGCACCGCGACTCCACCTTCGCTGGCCGTCAGCGGAATCTGGCGGAAGTCTTCCAGCGAACGCAGGTAACCCGAGGCGCGCACCATGTACTCCGCTTCCGCCAGCTCCAGCACCGAGCCGCCGGTTTCCTGGTTGGCGCGGCGGATGGCGTCGATCGCCCTGCCGTGCGTGATATTGAACGCGCGCAGCCGGGCCGGGTCGAGCACCACCTGGTATTGCTTGACCATGCCGCCCAGGCTGGCCACTTCGGCCACGTTCGGCACCGCCTTCAGTTCGTACTTGAGGAACCAGTCCTGCAAGGCGCGCAGCTGCGCCAGGTCGTGCTTTCCGCTGCGGTCCACCAGCGCGTATTCGAATACCCAGCCCACGCCCGTCGCATCGGGTCCCAGCGAGGCGCGCGCCTGGGCAGGCAACCGCGACTGCACCTGGTTCAGGTACTCCAGCACGCGCGAGCGCGCCCAGTACGGGTCGGTGCCGTCCTCGAACAGCACGTACACGAAGGAGTCGCCGAAGAAGGAATAGCCGCGCACCGTGCGGGCGCCCGGCACCGACAGCATCTGCGTGGTCAGCGGGTAGGTTACCTGGTTCTCAACAATCTGCGGCGCCTGCCCGGGAAAGCTGGTGCGGATGATGACTTGCACGTCGGACAGGTCCGGGATCGCATCCAGCGGCGTGCGCTGCAGCGCCCAGGCGCCCCAGCCGGCCAGCAGCGCCGATGCCAGCAGCACCAGGAAGCGGTTGCGGATCGACCAGAGGATCAGTTTCGCGATCATTTGCGGTCCCCGTGCTGGTGCGCCGCCGGTGTCATGGTCGTGACCTGGAAGCTGCCATCCGCCTGCTGCACGAATTCGAACGACACGCGATCGCCCGCTGAAACCTGTAGCGGCAGGCCGCCGCGCGGCAGCTTGAACGACATCGTCATCGCCGGCCACTTGAGCGTGCCAATCGGTCCATGCGACAAGGTGATTTCATCCTTATCCACCGCTTCCACGGTCGCCTCGCCGCGATGGACCAGCGGCGCCGGGCCGGCCATGCGCTGGCCGCTGCCTTTCAGGTTCGCTTCCGAATCGACCAGGAACTGCCCGGAGACGGCCACTTTCTGCCCAGCCTGCAAGCCCGCGCGGATTTCAACCTGCCCGCCCGACTCCGCGCCGAGTTCGACCTGCACCGGCGCGAACTTGCCGACCCCCTCCTCGACCATCACGACGTTGCGCGTGCCTGTGCGGATCACCGCTTCCGACGGCACCAGCAGCGCTGGCTGCCGCTGGCGCGGCGCAAACGACAGCGTCACGAACATGCCTGGCGCCAGGCGTCCGCCCGGGTTGGACAGTTCGATGCGCGCCTGCACGGTGCGCGTTGCCGCACTCACCTGTGGCAGGATCGCCGCCACCTTGCCGTGCAGCTCCGCCTCGGGCAGGGCTGCGGCGCGCGCGGACACTTCGGTGCCCACCGGCACCTGCGCCACCGCATTCTCCGGCAGCTCCGCGTTGACCCACACCGTATCGAGCCCGTTGATGCGGTACAGTGGCGCGCCGGCGGCAACCGCCATGCCTTCGCGCGCCGCCAGTTCCGTCACCACGCCGGAGCGCGGCGCCACCAGCACCTGGCGCGCCAGCACACGCCCGCCCGATTCCACCTGCCGCACCTGCTGCTCGCTCATGCCCGCCAGCAGCATGCGCTGGCGCGCCGCATCCAGCAAGCCCTGCGCGGCGCCAGCCTGCATGCGGCGCACAGCCAGGAACTCCTCCTGCGCCGCCACCCAGTCCGGCAGGGTGACTTCGGCCAGCGGCTGGCCGCGCCGCACGCTCTCCAGCGGCGCGCGCACCAGCACGCGCTCGACAAAGCCATTCGCGCGGGACTGCACCACCGCCACTTCGCGCTCGTCGAAAGCCACATTGCCGACCGCCGAAACCGTCAACGACAGCGGCGCACTGGCGACCGGCGCCGTGCGCACGCCAAGGTTCTGCTGCACGCGCGGGCTGATGCTGACAGCGCCCGCATCGGCGCCCTCGTCGGCGTAGACCGGCACCAGCTGCATGTCCATATAGGGCGACTTGCCCGGCTTGTCGAATTTCTGGCCTGGCACCATTGGATCGTGCCAGTAAAGGGGTTTGCGGCCTTCCGCTGCCGCAGTTGGAGCCTGTACCGGCGCCGCCTGGCGCTTGCCCAGCTGGTAGCCGCCAAGCGCTCCCACGGCGCCCAGCGCGCCAGCCGCCACGATGGCGGCGATCGTTGCGTTCTTTTTCATTGGTGGCCTTTCGCCGGCAGGATATAAGTGAGTTGCGCCCATACGCGCGCATTGTCCCGTTCAAGCTGCAGCGCTTGCAGGCGCTGCTCGCTTTCCGACCGGCGTGCCGCCAGCACCTCCCCCAGGCTGGCCTTGCCGCCACGGTAGGCAGCCAGCGCCGCCTCCGTACGCGCGCTTGCCAACGGCAGCACTTCCTTCTCGAAGCGCGCAATGCGCTCGCGGCCTGCCTGCCACTCGGCCAGCTGGCTGCGCACTTCAGCCAGGTGCTCGCGCAAGGCTTCGTCGCGCTCGGCCTGCGCCTGCCCGGCCATCGCCAGCCGCGCCGACAACTCACGGTCCTGGCGGCGGCCGCGGTCCCATTGCAGCGGCACGGACACGCCAAACGACACCATGCCCGGATAACCCGGCCCGCGCTGCTGCAAGGCCACTTCCACGCTCCAGTCGGGCGTGCGGTTGGCGCGCGCCAGCCCTGCTTCCGCCTGCGCCAGTTCGGCCTGGCGCGCCAGCACCGCCACCTGGGGGTGATGTTCGAGCGCTGCTTCCAGCGTGGCCGGGGCCAGCGCGATGCTGCTGGTATCCGCGCTGCCATCGAGCGCCACGTCCACCGGCTCGCCGGTCCAGCGCGCCAGCATAATGGCGGCATTGCGCGCCTGCAGGCCAAGTTCCGTTGCGCGGTCCTCCAGCGCCAGCAGGGTCGCCCGCGCTTCGAGCAAGCCGGCCTGGCCGGAGCGGCCGCCGCGATAAGCTGCTTCCGCTGCAGTGATTTCGTCGCGCGACAAGGTGGCCTGGCGCGCCAGTTCGGCGCTCATGCGCTCGAGATGGTAGCGGTCAAGCCAGGCAATGGCAGTGTCGCGCTGGATGTTGGCCGTCAGCGCTTCGGCCGCCGCCAGGCTGCGCGCGGCTTCGCTCTCGAAGCGGGCGGCACGCCAGCGGCGCTTGTCGCTGCTGGTCAGCTCCTGCATCACGCCGATGCGGCGCATGGTCATGGAATCGGCGCCAATGCGGTAACGGTCGGCACCACTGACGGGAAGGTTGTCGACGCCGGCTTTCAGCACCGGGTCGGGCAATTGGGCTGCGGCGACAGCCATGTCGCGCGCGGCATCGGCCGCAAGGCCTTGCGCTGCCAGTTGGCGCGAACGCTCAACGGCGCGTTGCTGCGCTTGCGCCAGCGTCAACGCATGAGCCTGGGCGGCCAGCGCCAACGCACAGCCCAAGGCCAGGCAGCGCCTGGTAAACAGGGAAAACATGAAACCTCCAGAGTGCAAAGAAAACCACGCGCTGGCCATGCTGGCGTGCGCGAAACGGTATCAGGCAAACTGGAAGGTCAATTGCGGAAGCAGCAATGCTCTATGGAGTGCGGCGGCGACAAACTGCGCGCCAGGCCTGGCGGGGCGGCTGCACCTTCGACGGTATCGGGCGCCCAGGCATCTGCGATGACCACGCCTGCCAGGTCGGCTGCGATGAAAGGCAGCACAGGCGGCAAGTCGGGCTTGTCGAGCGCCTGTTTGGCGGCCAGGTTGGTCGCCTTGGCCTTGCACAGGCTGGGCTGGGCCGGGTCCATGCCGGCACACTGGGCGCCGGTGGCAACCGGTTCTCCGGCGGTAGGACAGGCATAGGACGCTACCGCAAGCTGCATGAACAGCATGCTGAACAGCGCCACCACTGCGGCCACGATCCTGGAAGTCCGGCGGAATTTCATGGGGGCGATGATAGACCGTTTCCGTCAATCGATCAACGACTTCACCATTATCTTGCCGTCCGGCGTCAGCCAGTGGTGCGTGCCCTCTTTTACCATCGCAATGCGCGGCAGTGGCGCGCCGATCTTGATGTCGGCGGCGCCGGCGGAGGCGCAAGCCAGCGCAAGGATCAACAGCCAGCGTTTGTGCATTACCTCGCCTCCTTAAAAGTTATGCAATTGTGCCAGCACTGCCACTTATTTGCGCAGCGGGTTTTTTCGCCATCAAATCATGGCCTTAACACACGGCTCCCTTTCTTGTTAACAGACTTTTCCACAGAAACCGTTAACAAGTGCCCTGCACCGTCCATTGGTACTTATGCTAACGTTATGACCTTCATCACGCGACACCGGCTGCTTCCATGACTTCAAAAAATGCGGTTGTTTGCCTCGCACTGCTGCTGGCGCTTTCGGCGGCCGGCGCGGCGCCCCAGTACGCAAGTGGCGAACGGCTGCAAGCCCGCTGGGAGCAGCAAGACCTGGGCAAAGGTGGGCGGCTTGAACTCACGAACATCGACAGCAAACCCCTGCCCGCGCAAGGATGGTCGATCTATTTCAACTGCATCGAGTGCGCAGTGGCGGGGCCACTGCCCGGCAAGCTGGCAATCGAAGAACTGGGTGGCACGCTGTACCGCCTGCGTCCCGAGCCGGGCTTCGCCGGCCTGCCGCCGGGACAGGTCATGGCGGCCGCCTACCGGGCCCCGAGTGCAGACCTCAAGGCCTACCGGGCTCCGGCGGGCTTGTACCTGGTGTACGCGTCCACGCCCGACAAAGCACAGGCGATCACGGATTACAAGTTGCTGCCGCTGCCGCGCCCGGAGCAGCTTGAAAACGGCCAGGCAGTCAGCGCACAAGAGCTGTACCGCCGCAATGCAAACACCGTCGTACTGCCCGCTGAAGCTTTGCCGCCCATCCTCCCCACCCCGCTGCAACTGCAGAAAGGAAGCGGCATCCTGCACCTGCCGTCAGCGCCGGTCGTTGTTGCAGGCGACGGCCTGGCAAATGAGATCAGCCTTGCTGCCAACCTGCTGAAACAATACTGGCCCGCAAACGCGCCCGGGCCGGCAGCGGCGAAGCTGCGGCTCTCAATCGGCGCCGTAGCCGGCCAGGCTTCGCCAGAGGCATACACCCTGGCCGTGGATGCGCAAGGCATCGCGATCACCGGCAACAGCGCCGCCGGCGTCGCGCATGGCCTGCAGTCGCTGCGCGACCTGCTGCCACTGCCCACCGCCGGCAACAGCAAAGCGGTGGAGCTGCCGATGCTGACCGTCACCGATGCGCCACGCTTCGCCTATCGCGGCCTGATGCTGGATGTCAGCCGCAACTTCCAGCCCAAGCAAACCATCTTCCGCCTGCTCGACCTGATGGCGCGCTACAAGCTGAACGCCTTCCACCTCCACCTGACCGACGACGAAGGCTGGCGCCTTGAGATCCCCGGCCTGCCGGAACTGACCAGCATCGGGGCAGTGCGCGGCCACAGCGCCAGGCCGGGCCTGCGCCTGCAGCCGGAATACGGCTCCGGCCCAGACGCCACCGATCCACACGGCAGCGGCTTTTATTCGCGCGCCGATTACCTCGACATCCTGCGTTATGCGGCAGCCCGCCATATCGAAGTGATTCCCGAGATCGAAATGCCCGGCCATGCGCGCGCCGCCATCAAGGCGATGGAAGCGCGCTACCTGCGCATGAAGGCGGCAGGCCAGGCAAGCGCCGACCGATACCTGCTGAACGACCTGGACGACCGCTCGCAATACAAATCGGTGCAGAACTACAAAGACAACGTGATAAACCCCGGGCTCGAGTCCAGCTACAGCTTCATCGAACACGTCGTGAAACAGGTCGCCGCCCTGCACCGGGAAGCCGGCGCTCCACTGCGTACCCTGCATGTCGGTGGCGATGAAGTACCGGCCGGCGTGTGGGAGAAATCTCCCGCCAGCCGCAAGCTGATGGCCAGCAGGAACCTGCAAGGCACAGCCGAACTGTGGGATTACTTCTACGACCGGGTCGACACCATCCTGCGCCGCAACGGCCTGTTCACCTCCGGCTGGGAAGAATTGGGAATGCGCAAGCACGCTCCCAATCCCCATTTCACGCAACGCGATGTCACGCTCTACGTTTGGAATAACGTCGGCGATGCCGCGGACCTGGGCTACCGCCTTGCCAATGCAGGCTACGACGTGGTGCTGGCCCCGGCCACCAGGCAATACCTGGACATGAGCCACAACAGGAACCCGGATGAACCGGGCGTCAACTGGGCCAGCTACATCGAGCTCGATGACGTCTACCACTTCATCCCGCTGGACAAGAGCCTGACCGATGCCGGCAAGCGCCATATCCGCGGCCTGCAAGTCGCGTTGTGGACCGAGACCATCCGCGATCCGGCGCTGATCGACTACCTGCTGATGCCACGCCTGCTGGCCATGGCCGAACGTGCCTGGGCCGCCGAACCGGAACTGGCGCGCGCAGCTGCCGCATGGTCAGGCTTTGCCAATGCACTGGGCCAGCGCGTGCTGCCCCGCCTCGACCTGGAGCAGGCGCCATCCGGGCCGCTGCAATACCGCATCGCCCCGCCCGGCTTGGCCCTGGAAGGCGGCAAGGTCTACGCCAACCATGCCCTGCCCGGCTTTGCCTTGCGCTACACCAGCGACGGCAGCGAGCCCACCGCCGCCAGCCCGCTGGTACAAGGGGCGATCGCAGAGCGTGGCCTGATCCAGGTGGCAGCTTTCGACCGCAATGGCCGGCGCGGCGGCGTCTCGCGCATCGACAACCGCTAAAGCCACAATTCAGGCGCGCTGCAGGGCCTGCTCACTGATCTCGGACAGGTATTTGCGCAGCACATTCAAGTCAACCGGCTTGACCAGGTAATGCTGCATGCCGGCGCCGGACGCCTGGCGGCGCGCATCATCGTGTCCCCAGCCGGTCATGGCGATGAAGACGATATCTTCGCAACCCTCGCGTTCATGGATGCGCCGCGCCGCGTCATAGCCTTGCATATCGGGCAGGCCGATATCCATCAGGACGGCGTGCGGGCGGAATCTCTCCGCCAGCGCGATCGCACCCTGTCCGTCGTGGGCCTTGGCTACCGTGTAGCCTTCCATTTCCAGCATTACCTGGAGCATGTCCGCGCCGTCTTCATTGTCGTCCACCACCATGATGCGCAGGGTGTCGTCGGCGTGGCCTTTGGACGCGCCGGAAGCCAGCCGCTCCTTGCTGCGCCGCTCCGGCACCACAATCGGCATGCGCAGCACGAATTCGCAGCCCTTGCCGCTACCCTCACTGCTCACAGTGACATTCCCGCCATGCATGCGCGTAAAGCGCTGGGTCAGGCTCAGCCCGATCCCGAGACCGCCGAGGGTATGCGAGCGCCCGGCATGGCCCTGCACGAACAGGTCAAAGATGCGCGAACGCGCTTCCGGCTCCAGCCCGGCGCCATGGTCGCGCACCACGAATACGATGTCTTCGCCGTCCGCTGCCACATGGAGATGAATGGTCGACTGCGGCGGCGAGAACTTGACCGCATTGCTCAGCACATTGGCCAGGCTCTGGACCAGACGCGCACGGTCGCCGTACAGCAGCACGCTGCCCTCGGGCTGGCGCAGGTGCAGTGTATGGCCGCCGGCGTCGATCTGCTCGCGGCAGATTTCCACGGCATGCTGCAGCACGGTCGCGGCGCTGACACACTCGCATTTCAGTGCGACCTTGTCGTTGGTGATGCGGGCCACGTCCAGCAAGTCGTCCACCAGGCGGGTCAGGTGCCGCACCTGGCGTTCGACCACCTGGCTGATGCTGCGTACCCTGGGATCGCTATCCGGAATGGTGTTCAGCACATCCATCGCCGTGCGGATCGGCGCCAGCGGATTGCGCAGTTCGTGGCCAAGAATGGCCAGGAATTCATCCTTGTGGCGGTCCACCTCGCGCATTTCGTACTGCCGGCGGCGCGCACGCCCCGCCGACAGCGCCGCGCTCACCAGGGTGGCCCGGCGCACCGGCCGTTCGAGCAGCGTCACGTTGCCCACCTGCTCGAAGATGCGCTGGATGCCGGGCGAATCCAGCCCCTCCTTGCTCAAGACCAGCACCGGCAAGTCCGACCATGCCGGCTGGGCGGCAAGGAAGGCGGTCAGCTCGCGCAGGAATTCGTCGCTGAAGGCTTCTTCGACCACAAACAGCGCGGCAGCTCCCTGTTGCAACTGCTTCACCACGTCGTCCAGTACAAGGCAGATATGGCAAGCCAGGCGCACCTGCTTCAGCACCTGCTCGATCAGGCGGGCATCCTTGCCGACAGGGGCAAAAATGACGATGCGCTGTTCCTGCTCACTCATGCTCTGCTTCGTCCTTGTCACTGGATACCTTGACCGGAACCCCGGTCAGGATGCCGCGGAAGTCTTTCAACACGGGTCCCACTTCGATCCCCCTGTCGGTAATGGCGAAGGAACGCAAGGTGGTTTCGTGCTTGCTGCCGCGCTTCTTGAAAACCGACAGGGCCTTGTGCACGGCGCCGCCAGCCTCGTAATAGCGCAGCAGCAGCACATTGTCGGCCAGGTAGCTGACGTCCACGGCGCTGCCCATCGAGCCGATCAAGCCCTGTTGCACCCCGACCAGCAGGGTCACTACCCCGCGCTGTCCCAGGTAGGTCAGCACTTCGCGCAAATGGGTGGTCAGGAAACGCACTTCCGGCATCGCATTCATGTAGCCGTTCAAGCTGTCGATCACCACTACCCTGGCGCCTTCGTTGGCAGCCGTGCACACCATGTGCGCGAACTGCCCGGGCGACAATTCGGCCGGGTCGATCTGGTTCACTTGCAGCAAGCCTGTTGCCATCGGCTTGCGCAAATCCATGCCGATACCGTCCGCGCGATTGAGCAAGGTATTGAACGACTCTTCGAACACGAACATCGCGGCCTTTTGCTGGCGGTCCGTGACGGCCTTGACGAATTGTGCAGCAAGGCTGGACTTGCCGGTCCCGGGCGGGCCGGAAACCAGGGTGCTGGAGCCTTCCTCCAGGCCCCCGCCAAGCAAGGTATCAAGGGACGGCAAGCCGCTTGGCACCTGCTGCCGCCGCACCAGCTCGCGCGATTCGGATGGCACGATCCGCGGATAGGCAACGACGCCGCCAGAAATGATCACGTAGTCATGCGGTCCACGCCGGTAATCGATGCCACGGTATTTCAGGACGCGCATAATGCGGCGCTCGGCGCCATAGCCCGATTCGAGCTGCTGCAGGGAGATCACGCCGTGCGCGATGCTGCGCACCTGCTGGTCGCCGCCCACTGCCGTTTTATCGTCGAGGAACAGTGCGGTACAGGCGCGCCTGGCGAAGTACTGCTTCAGCGCCAGTACAAGGCGCCGATAGCGGAGGGGGTTGGCTGCCAGCAGCTGCAACTCCGACAAGGAATCGAGCACCACGCGGGTAGGACTGAGCCGTTCGATCTGCTGCAGGATCAGCCGGTTGGTTTCGCCCAGTTCGACCTCGGAGGGATGGAACACGGTGTACTGCTCATCCGGGTCAAGCACGCCCTCGGCCGGAATAATCTCGTGCACCGTGATGCCTGCCATCGAGAAGCCATGCGACTCCGCAACCGCGCGCAGCTCCACCTCGTTTTCCGCCAGGGTGATGTACAGCACCGGCTCGCCACGCTGCGCTCCCTCGATCAGGAACTGCAGCGCCATGGTGGTCTTGCCCGTCCCGGGATCGCCCTCCAGCAAATACAGCCGGTCCTTGGTCAGGCCGCCGGCCAGGATCGCATCCAGGCCGGCAATGCCGGTCGAGATGAAGGCATCTGTCTGCTTGTTCTGCGGCTGGAGCATGTCGGCCCTGCACGAGGATTGTCGATAAGACACTATAGCATTTGTTGCCGAAGGACTTGTTTCAATTGCCCTTTATTTGCGCAGAAGAAATTTTCCCAGTCGAATCAAACGCTTACTCAGCCGTGGGATGCCTTGTTAACAGGGTTTTCCACAGAAACCGTTAACAACTTCCCGTCGCCCAGCAGCCATAGCACGATCGATGCGATGCACAGGAAGGCCGGATATTCCCAGCCGCCGCCCTGGTTGGTGAATACCCAGCCATTCGGCACGTGGACCAGGGTTGCCACCACCAGGATCGGCAACAGCCCCAGCGCCACGTGGCGCGCATAAAAGCCAAGCAGCATCGCCAGGCCGCCAAGCAGTTCGGCCGCGAATACCGGATAAGCCATCCAGCCCGGCAGGCCGACGCTCTCGAAAAAGTGCGCCGTTCCCGGCAGGGTAAACACCAGCAGCTTGAGCAGCGCATGCGAAATCCACATGCTGCCAAGCGCCAAACGCAAGATAGTCGGGCCCATGATTGCCTCCTTCGGTGATTGGACAGGGCTTAATGTACTATTGCGAAAACGCATAACAAATAGGCGTTATTGAAATCCATGAATGCAAAATCGCAATATCGTCTGAGCGCGGGCGACCTGCACCTCATCCTGGCCCTGGCGCGTGGCGGCAAGCTGGCCGATGCCGGCGAACGCCTGGGCCAGGATGCGTCCACCGTGTTTCGCGCCTTGCAGAAAATCGAGCGCGGCCTGGGCGCGCCGCTGTTTGAACGCTCACGCACCGGCTACCGGCCGAACGAATTGGCACAGGCGCTGGCCGAACATGGGGAAAAGATGGAATCGGTGCTGGAGTCGGCGCGCTCTTTCGTGCAGGCCGAGCCGGGACAGGTGGCAGGCAGCGTGCGCATCACCACCACCGACACCGTGCTGCATGCACTGGTGGCGCCCGCGCTGCAAGGGCTGCGCAAGAAGCATCCCCTGCTCGGGTTTGAGCTATACACCGGCAACGAACTGGCGAACCTGAGCCGGCGCGATGCCGATATCGCGGTGCGTGCGACCAGAAAGCCGCCGCCCCACCTGATCGGCAAATGCCTGGGGCGCATCCGGGTCGCCCTGTTCGGCTCGGCGCGCCGCGGCGCACCAGGCTGGGAGGACGTCACCGCCGGCGCCTGCGCCTGGATCGCACCGGACGAAGCGCTGCCCGAGCATCCTTCGGTGCTGTGGCGGCGCAAGCACTTCCCTTCGGTCATCCCGGCATTCAAGGTAAGCAGCATCCTGACGGTGGCCGAACTGGTCGAGCAGAACCTGGGCGTTGGCATCCTCCCGCTGTTCCTGGCCGGGCAGCGGCCCGACCTGCGCCAACTGAGCGAAGAAATTGACGATGGCTCCACCGACCTGTGGCTGCTGACGCATACCGAATCGCGCCACCTGCAGCGTATCTCGGCCGTCTATAGCCACCTTGCGGAGACGATCAGGCTAGGCTGAACGCGCTTGACGGCAGCAACCTTCGGACTTTGCCGGAGCGCCCGCGCTCAGGCAGGCAGACCGCACCTGCCACGCGCCTGCCTGTCGCCCGAAATCATGATCCAGATCATAGATGGCGGGGCCGCCGGGCCCTAGCATCGATTCCATACCCTTGACAGAAGGCCACCCGATTTTGGAGCAAATCATGTACAAGACAATCGTTGTCCACGTCAGCCCGGTCTCCGGCATGCCGGCCACATTCGCCCTTGCGGCAAGCCTGGCCCGGCAACATGGCGCCCACCTGGTCGGCACCGCCGTCAGCGGCTGGCTCGAACTGAACACGCTGATGGCTGCCGGCGCGCCGATGGCGGTCATGCCCACGCCCGATCCCGAGACACTGCGCCAGGAAGCCCGCCAGCGCCTGGAAGCCTTCGAGCGCCAGTGCTTCGAAGCCGAGGTCGATTCCTTCGAATCGCGCCTGCTCGACACTTCGGCCGTCGAGGCACTGGTGCTGGCATCGCGCTACTGCGACCTGCTGGTCGCCGGCACCCAGGACGTGGCCGACTATGGCGTGCTGGCCCCATCGCGCCTGCCGGGGCGCCTGGTCACCCAATGCGTGCGCCCGGTGCTGCTGGTGCCGCCCGGCCTGCGCCAGCCGGAGGCGAAACTGTACAAGATCATGATCGCCTGGAATGGCAGCGCCGGCGCCAGCCGCGCCCTGGCCTTCGCCCTGCCCCTGGTGCAGCGCGCCTCGCAGGTGTTCATCGCCGTGGTCAACCCAGGAACGGAACGCATCGACATGGGCGCCGAACCTGGCGCCGACCTGGCCACCTACCTGGCCCGCCATCACCGCAACGTGCGCGTGCTGGGCCTGGACACTGTGACGGAAACCGGCAGCGCGCTGTGCGAACTGGCGCACCAGCACCATGTCGGCCTGCTGGTGGCCGGGGCTTATGGCCACAGCCGCATGCACGACTGGGTTCTTGGCAGCACCACCGCCAGCCTGGTCGAGCAGAGCCCGGTGCCCCTGCTGATGACGCAATGAAGGACGCCAGCCAAGGCAGCCTGTTGCTGCTCTCGAACGAAATCCAGCTGCTGCTGTCGGAGGAACGCACTGCGCTGTCCCTGCTGCGCACCGGAATTGCCGTATTTGCCCTGCCCTTGTCGGTACTGGGCCTATTGATTGCCACCTCCGGCAGCTACCGCTTCCACGAAGTGGTGCTGCTGCTGTGGCCCTTGCTGGTGCTGAGCGCAGTGCTGGTCGTGCTGGGCGGCTACCTGTCGATCAAAGGCTTGCTCGAGGTACAGCGCTGCGATCGCCGCGTGCGCGAGCTGAAGGCGCGCAACCAGCAGGCAGCGCGGCTGCTGGATGGCGACGCTGCCCTGCCGCGCTAATCGAGCTTGCCGTGGTAGATCAGGTGGTAGACCAGGCCCACCAGCAGGCTGCCGCCCACCAGGTTCCCCGCCAGCACCGGCAGCAGGCTGCGCACCACCACGTCCCACGCCAGTCCGCCAGCGGCGCCCTGCACCAGCATGGCCATCGGCAGCAGGTACAGGTTGGCGATACTGTGCTCGAAACCGGCGGCCACAAAGGCCGATACGGGGAACACCACGGCCACCGCCTTGTCGGTCACGCTGCGCCCGGCCATTGCCATCCACACGGCCAGGCAGACCAGGGCGTTGCAAAGCACGCCGAGCAGGAAGGCCTGCAGCGGGGCCTGCGCGGTCTTGGCCTGGGCGATGCGCAAGTATTCCGCGCCGATGGCGCCGCCATGCATGGCCGGGTGGCCGGACCAGTACACCAGCAATGCCAGCCCGCAGGCGCCAACGGCATTGCCGGCCAGGACTACCAGCCAGTTGCGCAATAGCTGGCGCCCGCTGATGCGGCGGTCCGCCCAGGCCATCACCAGCAGGTTGTTACCGGTGAACAGCTCGGCGCCGGCCACGATCACCAGCAGCAGGCCCAGCGCGAACGAAAGCCCGGCCAGCAGCTGGCGTGCTGCCAGGCCGAGGCTGGCGTCGGCGCGCACCACCACGCAATACATCGCGCCCAGGCCGATGAAGGCCCCGGCCAGCACCGCCAGCATGAACATGGCCTGCAGCGGCAATTGCGCCTTGGCCACGCCGGCCCGTTCGATGCGGGCCGCGATCTCGCGGGGCGCATAGGCATCCATTCCAAACTGCTCGGGCATCGTTCCCTCCCCGAGGCGCAGGCGCCTCAATCAGCGCCGATCGGGCCGCTGAGTACCAGGCGCATGCCGACGGCTCCCTGTGCAACAGCCGGCGTCACCGCGAAGCCCAGGTGTCGCGCCAGCTGCAGCATGCGCTGGTTCTCCGGCAAGGCTTCGCCCACCAGCTCCTGCGTGCCGCGCGCACGGCAATAGCGCAGCATTTTTTCCATCAGCAGCGCGCCCAGTCCACGGCCTTTCAGGTCCGAGCGCACCACCACCGCGAATTCCGCCCGGATGTTGTCGGGATCGGACACGGTGCGCGCCACGCCCAGCGTTTCCGGCCCGCTGGCGCCCATGCGCGTGGCGATGATGGCCATTTCACGGTCGTAATCGATCTGGGTCCAGCGCGCCAGCTGCGCCGGCGGCAGCGACTGCATCTGGGCGAACATGCGGAAGCGCACGTCTTCCGGCGTCAGCGCGGCAAAGAAAGCGCTGTGCTGCGGCGCATCTTCCGGGCGGATCGGGCGCAGCTGCAGCGCGCTGCCTTCCCAGGTCACGCTTTCTTCCAGTTCGGCCGGATACGGCCGGATCGCGAAGCGCGCCGGCCCGATTTGCGCGGCCGGGGCCACCCGCATGCGCGCGTCGAGGGCCAGCACGCCGTGTTCGTCGGCCAGCAAGGGGTTGATGTCCAGTTCCTGCACCTCGGGCAAGTCGGCCAGCAGTGTGGCGATGCGCACCAGCACCGTGCACAGCGCCTCCATGTCGGCCGGCGGCCGGCCACGGTAGCCGGCCAGCAGGCGCGCCACCCGCGTGCGGCCCACCAGGTCGCGCGCCAGCACCTGGTTCAGCGGCGGCAGCGCCAGTGCACGGTCGCCGATGGTTTCCACCGCGATGCCGCCCTGTCCGAACAGGATCACCGGGCCGAACACCGGATCGCAGCTCGCGCCTACGATCAGTTCATGCGCGCCCGGCCGGCGCGCCATGGCCTGCACCGTGAAGCCGCGCAAATGCGCTTTCGGATACATGGCGTGCAGGCGATCGCGCATCGCCAGCGCGGCGGCGCGCACCGCTTCCGGGGTTTCGAGATCGAGTTCAACCCCGCCCACCTCGGTCTTGTGCGTGACGTCGGGCGACAGGATCTTCAGCGCGACCGGATAGCCGATGCGCCCTGCCAGCAGCACGGCCGCTTCCACCCGGTCGGCGATCGCCGTTTCCACCACCGGGATGCCGTAGCAGGCCAGCACCTCCTTGGCCTCGGGCTCGCTCAGCATGGGGCGGCTGGCCTGCAGCGCGTTGGAGATGACCTGGCGTGCGCGGGCCTGGTCCGGGCAAAAATCGCCGGCAGCGGCGGCCGGCACTTCCATCAGCAATTGCTGCGCGCGGCGGTAATTCACCATCTGCATGAAGCCGCCCACCGCATCTTCCGGCGTGTCGTAGCTGGCCACCCCGGCCTCGCCCAGCACGCGGCGCGCCGGCGCCATGCCCTCACCGCCCAGCCAGCACGACAGTACATTGCGGCTGGCGCCGCGCGCCGTGGCCGCCACTGCCTGCGCCGCTTCCATCGACGGCACGATGGCGGTCGGCGCGTGCATCACCAGCACCGCATCGACGCCCTCGTCCTGCAGCAGCGCCTTCATCGCCTCGCTGTAGCGCTGGCCGGGCGCATCGCCGATGATGTCGACCGGGTTGGCGTGCGACCAGGTGGCAGGCAGCACTTCGTCCAGCCGGCGCACGGTGGCCGGCGCCAGTTCCGCCAGTTTTCCGCCCGCGCCCACCAGCGCATCGGTGGCCAGCACGCCCGGTCCGCCGCCATTGGTCAGGATCGCCAGCCGTTCGCCCGCGAGCGGGCGGCCGGCTGCCAGGGTTGCCACCGCATCGAACAGCTCTTCCGTGCTCAGTACGCGCAGCATGCCGGCCCGCCGGATGGCGGCGTCATATACCGCGTCGGAACCTGCCAGCGCCCCGGTATGCGAGTTGGCGGCCCGCGCGCCCTCGGCAAAGCGGCCCGCCTTCACCACGAGCACCGGCTTGCTGCGCGCCGCCGCGCGCGCCGCCGACATGAACTTGCGCGCCGCCCGCACGTCCTCCATGTACAGCAGGATGGCCTGGGTTTCGCGGTCGGTCGCCAGGTAATCGAGCACGTCGCCAAAATCGACGTCGCTGCTGTCGCCCAGCGAAACGAAGCGCGAGAAGCCGATATTGCGGCTGCGCGCCCAATCCAGGATGCCCGTTACCATGGCGCCCGATTGCGACACGAAGGCCAGCTTGCCGGGCAGCGCCGGCAAATGGGCGAAGCTGCCATTCAGCCCGATACCCGGCACCAGCAGGCCGACGCAATTGGGGCCCAGGATGCGCAGCAGGTGCGGCCGCGCCGCCGCCAGCATGGCAGCCTTCTGCGCCGCGTCCAGTCCGGCCGTGATCACGACGGCAGCCTTGCAGCCCATCTGCCCCAGTTCTTCGACCAGTCCGGCTACCGTGGCCGGCGGCGTGCAGATCAGCGCCAGGTCCGGCGCCTGCGGCAGGTCGCGCACGCGGTGCCAGGCGGTACGCCCGCCCAGCACCGAGTACTTGGGATTGACCGGCCACACCGGGCCTTGGACGCCGCCCTGCAGTACATTGGCCAGCACCGTGGCGCCCACGCTGTGCGGCCGCTCGGAGGCGCCGATCACCGCCACCGAAGCAGGTTGGAACAGGAATTCCAGGTTGCGAATGCTCATCTTGTCCTCTCAATTGGGCGCTGCCGGGGGGGAGCCCGCACTCCGGCCCACCTTAGCGGGCGGAACGCCGCCTGCACATGATCGAAGTCAAGTCCGGCCGGATTTGTTCTGCCGACCATAAACCTGATCCAGGTCATATACTGAGTGGCGGACCTCAGCCAGACTTGGCCGTCCCGAATTGCGGAGCTTGCCTATGGCCAATTCCTCTCATGCTGCAAGGCGCTGGCGCTATGGTGCCGGGGCGCTGTTGCTGCTGGCAGCGCTGGCCGCTTTCGCTTGGCGCCAGGCCGGACCGCTGGCGGTGCGCGTTGTCGCTCCGCAGCGCGGCCAGGCGGTCGACGCCATCTATGCCACCGGCACCGTGGAGCCCACCGTGATGCTGCCGCTCGCGCCGCGCGTCGGCGGCCGCTTGGCCACGCGCGCCGTGGATGAAGGCGACCAGGTGCGCAAGGGCCAGTTGCTGGCCCGGCTGGACGACGCCGACCTGTCCGGCACCGTCGATGAACAGCAGGCCCGCCTCGCCTACGCCCGCAGCCAGCATGAGCGTGCCGCCACCCTGGCCGCGCGCGGCTTTGTCACGGCCGGCGAAGCCGATCGCACACGGGCAGAGCTGATGGCAGCGGAGGCCGCGTTGCGCCGGGTGCGCGCCCAGCGCGATTACATGGCCCTGGTGGCGCCCGCCGACGGCACCATCATCCGCCGCGATGGCGAAGTGGGCCAGTACATCAGCCCCGGCCAGGCCGTATTCGTGCTGGCCTGCTGCGCACCGCTGCGGGTGACTGCCGAAATCGATGAAGAAGACATCAACCGCGTGCACCGCGGCCAGGCCGTTCTGCTCAAGGCGGACGCCCTGCCCGGCAAGGTATTCGAGGGCACGGTGAGCGAAGTCACGCCCAAGGGCGACCCGGTGGCGCGCAGCTACCGCGTGCGCATTGCGCTGGCGGCGCCGGGCGCGCTGCAGACCGGCATGACGGTCGATGCCAACCTGGTGGTGGAACGGCACGACAACGCCTTGCTGCTGCCGGCCAGCGCGGTACGCGGCGACACCGTATGGCTGGTGGAAGGCGGGCGCCTGCGCCAGCGCCGCATCGTGGCCGGTATCCGGGGCCCGCAGCGCGTCGAAGTGCGGCAAGGGCTGCAAGGCGGCGAACAGGTGGTGGCCCAGCCCGATGGTGCGCTGTCCGAAGGGCGCTGGGCCCGGCCGCAGCCGGAGCCGCCGGCCGGGCACAAGTCGCAACCGCCGCGCTAGCAGCCGCCATGCGCGTCCAGTTCACCATCGCCCTCGCCCACCTGCGCCAGCGCCCGCGCTCGACGCTGGTGTCGCTGCTGGGCATCATGCTGGGCGTTGCCTTCTTCCTGGCCGTGTCGGCGCTGATGCGCGGCTCGGAGCAGGACTTCCTCAAGCGCCTGGTCGACAACAGCCCCCACATCACCGTCATGGACCAGTACCGCACGCCTCATGTGCAGCCGGCCGAACTGCGCTGGCCCGGCGCAGCACTGGCGATCAGCAACGTCAAGCCGCAGCAGGAAACCCGCGGCATCCGCAACTACCGCAACAAGCTGGAAGCCATCGAGAGCCTGCCCGGCGTGCGGGTGGCGCCGGTGCTGCGCGGTTCGGCCGTGCTGACTTTTGCCGGCCAGCAGCAAGGTGTCAGCCTGTCGGGCGTGGTGCCCTCGCGCATGAAAGACGTTTCCACCATTGACGAGCAGATGGTGGCCGGCACGCTCGACGACCTGGCCTCGTCGCCGAACGGCGTGATCATCGGCCAGGGCCTGGCCGACAAATTCCAGCTCGGTCTCGACAGCACGGTCAGCGTGCTGACGGCCAGCGGCGGCAACCGGGTCATGAAAGTGGTTGGCATTTTCCGCACCGGCAATGCCGGCTACGACGAAGCCGAAGCGTTCACCCTGCTCAAGCGCGCGCAGGTAATCCTGGAGCGTCCGAACCGCGTCAACCGCTTCATCATCCAGCTGGCCGACCCGCAGGCGGCGCGCACGGTCGCCGCCAGCATCGAGTCCAGCATCGGCTACAAGGCGGTGTCCTGGATTGAAGCCTCGGAAGACCTGCTAAGCCTGCTATTGGTGCGCAACATCATCATGTACAGCGTGGTGACGGCCATCCTGGTGGTGGCATCGTTCGGCATCTACAACACCATCTCGACCATCGTGGTCGACAAGCGGCGCGACATCGCCATCCTGAAGGCGATCGGCTTCCAGGCCGCCGACGTGCGCCGCATCTTCCTGTATCAGGGCATGGTGATCGGCCTGCTGGGCAGCGCCGCCGGCCTCCTGCTGGGCTACGGCATGATGCATGTGCTGGCGCGCGTCGAACTCAAGCCGCCGGGCGTGAGCGATATCGTCAAGATGCCGGTCTGGTGGGGCGCCGACCAGTACCTGCTGGCGGTGGCCTTTGCCATGACTGCCTGCCTGGGCGCGGCCTACCTGCCGGCCAACAAGGCAGGCAAGCTGCAGCCGGTCATGACCTTGCGCGGTGCGATATGAGTACCGTCCTGCGCGCCGAACATCTTTTGCGCCGCCTGCCGGGCGAGGCGCCGGTCACCCTGGTCGACGATGTCTCGCTGGAAGTGCAGCGGGGTGAATTCATCTGCATCATGGGCCCGTCCGGCTCCGGCAAATCGTCCCTGCTCTACCTGCTGGGCCTGCTCGACAGTCCGGACAGCGGCAAGCTCTGGCTCGATGGCGAAGACAGCAGCGAATGCGACGACGACCGGCTGGCCGCCATGCGGCTGGCCAAGCTTGGCTTCGTGTTCCAGTTCCACTTCCTGCTGGCGGAATTTACCGTGCAGCAAAACGTGCTGTTGCCAATGCAAAGGCTGGGGCGGCGCGATGACGCCGCAGCGTCCGGCCACGCGCTGCAATTGCTGGAGAAGCTGGGCATTGCCGACCAGGCCGGCAAGTATCCGTCCCAGTTGTCGGGCGGGCAGCGCCAGCGCGCCGCGCTGGCCCGTGCGCTGGCCAACGACCCGCTGCTGATCCTGGCCGACGAGCCGACCGGCAACCTCGATTCGGCCGCCACCCTGAACGTGCGCCAGATCCTGCGCAGCCTGGCCGATGCCGGCCAGACCGTCGTGGCAGTGACACACGACGCCGGCTTTGCCAGCGCTGCCGACCGCGTTATCGGCCTGGTGGACGGCCGCATTGCACCGGGATGGCACCCGGCTTCGGCCCGGACTTGATCCAGGTCATGGATCGCGCCCCGCAGCCGGGCGCAGACTGCTTGCATCACCCAAGTGGGAGAACAGCCATGTCCTACCGCACCATCGTGGTCCATGTGGACCGCGCACCCAATTCCAGCGCCCGCATCGAACTGGCCGCCCAGCTGGCCATGCGGGAAGGCGCACACCTGGTGGGCGCCGCCATGACCGGCGTGCCCCGCTATATGCTGGCCGGCAGCCCCTATGAAGGCAGCGGGGTAGTGATCGGCGAGCACCTGCGCCATGCCAACGAAAGCGCCACCGCAGCCCTGGCCCGGTTCGAAGAGATTGCCACGCGCATCGGGGTGCCGCACGAGCAGCGCCGCCACGACCTCGACGAATATGCCGGCCTGTACCTGCAGGCCCGCTACGCCGACTTGCTGGTGCTCGGCCAGGCCGATCCCAACGACCATGAGCAAGGCGGCCTGCTGCTGGACTTGCCGGAGCAGGTATTGATGCATGGTGGCCGCCCGGTGCTGCTGGTACCGCGCAGCGGCAGCTTTGCGCCGCCCACGCGCCATGCCCTGGTGGCCTGGAACGGCAGCCGCGAAGCAGCGCGGGCGGCCAGTGCCGCCCTGCCCCTGCTGCAGCAGGCCGGCCAGGTCACGCTGGCGGTGCTGGGCGCAGGCCAGGGCGACCACGGCGAAGAGCCGGGGGCCGATATTGCGCTGTACCTGGCACGCCACGGAATCAAGGTCAACGTGCTGGTGCAGCCGCGTCCGGCCGATGCCGGCAAGGCCATCCTGGCATTGGCCGGCGAACTGGGCGCCGACCTGCTGGTGATGGGCGCTTACGGCCATAGCCGCTGGCGCGAGATGGTGCTGGGTGGCGCCACGCGCAGCATCCTGGCGCAGGCCACATTGCCGGTCCTGCTGATGCATTGACTGGGAGGCCGCCATGCAGCCGTCGCCGCCGACTTGCCAGGACCAGCTGGACCAGCTTCACGAACACCTGTTTGCGATGATCCAGGCGCTGCTGGCGCAGCCGGCCGGCAGCTTTGCGGGGGCCTATCACACCCTGGTCGCAAGCATCGAACAGGACTTTCGCCATGAAGAGCAGTGGATGGATAGCTGCCAGTGCGCGGACGCCCATCAGCACCGCGAACAGCATGCACGCATGCTGGCCGGCCTGCACCATGCCGCGGCGGCGCTGGAACAGGGCAATCCTGCGCCGGCGCGGCAAGCCGCGGAAGCCTTGCGCGAATGGCTGCCCTTCCATATCGCCACCCAGGACCAGCACTTGCTGCATGCGCTGCGGCTGGAAAAACGCGCCTGAGCGAGCTCCTGAGCGCAATTCTTGAATTCAAATCAAAAGAGTTTGACCAATACATGGCTTAATCTGCAAATATTGCCCCGGTACACTGCGATCCATTGAAAAACTCAAGGAGTTCCTTCCAATGCGATCCTCTACCGCCCTGCTTGCACTGGCCACTGGCGCCTTCGCCATCGGCACCACCGAATTCACCCCCATGGGCCTGCTGCCCGTGATTGCCGACGGTGTCCAGGTCAGCATCCCCACCGCGGGCATGCTGGTCTCCGCCTATGCCGTCGGCGTGATGGCCGGCGCCCCGGTCATGACCTTGCTGTTCAGCCGCTTCGGCAAGCGCGCCGCGCTGATGGCGCTGATGCTGATCTTCACCATCGGCAACCTGCTGTCCGCCTTTGCGCCAAGCTATACCACCCTGCTGCTATCGCGCCTGATCACCAGCCTCAATCACGGCGCCTTCTTCGGCATCGGCGCCGTGGTGGCCGCCAGCGTCGTGCCCAAGGAGAAGCAGGCCAGCGCCATCGCCGCCATGTTCATGGGCCTGACCGTCGCCAATATCGGCGGCGTGCCGGCCGCCACCTGGATCGGCCAGCAGGTCGGCTGGCGCGTCGCCTTTGGCGGTACCGCCATGCTGGGCCTGGTGACTATCGCTGCACTCTGGCTGGCCTTGCCCAAGGGCGAAGCCGGCACCCCGCCAGACGTGCGGCGCGAACTGAAAGTGCTGACCCGTCCCGACGTGCTGCTGGCGATGGGCACCACTGTGATGGCTTCCGGCGCCATGTTTGCGCTCTACACCTATGTGGCGCCGATCCTGGCCGAGATCACGCACGCCAGCCCTGGCTTCGTGGCGTTTGCACTGGTGTTGATCGGTATCGGTTTCACGCTCGGCAACAGCCTTGGCGGCCGCCTGGCCGACTGGTCGCTGGATGGCGCCACCAAGCTGATTCTGGCAGCACTCGCCGTGATCATGACTCTCCTGCCACTGGTGATGACCACTGAAGTTGGTGCCGCCATTGGCCTGGTGGTCTGGGGTGCGGCTGCCTTCGGCATGGTACCGCCAGTGCAGATGCGCGTGATGCAAGCTGCGGCGCAGGCGCCTGGCCTGGCCTCCTCGGTGAATGTAGGCGCCTTCAACCTGGGCAATGCAGTGGGTGCTGCCCTGGGTGGCGTGGTGATTGGCCAGGGCCTGGGCTATGCCTCGGTGCCACTGGTCGGTGCAGCGCTGGCCGCCGGCGGCCTGGCGCTGGTCTGGCTGGGCAATGCCGGCCGGCGCGATACTTCGGCTTCCGCCGCTTCCTCGGTCTGAACCAGGAGCATTCGATGAGCGCTCCTTTGGCTCGCCTGACCGAGGGCGGTTTCAGCATCGGCATCGAGGCCCCGCTGGATAACGATTGGACGCATGCGGGCGACCAGGCCCGGCAGCAGGCCGGCCGCCTGCCCGGCGAACCGGACTTGCAGCGCCATGCCGAACTGGCGCAACTGGCCGACCGCCTGGGCTTCCGCGCCTTGTGGGTGCGCGACGTGCCGGTGTATGACCCGGCCTTCGGCGACGCGGCGCAGGTGTTCGAAGTGTTTTCCTATCTTGGCTACCTGGCTGGCATGACCAAAGACATCCTGCTTGGCACGGCCGCCGTGGTGCTGCCGATCCGCGAGCCGCTGCTCACGCTGAAGTCGGCGGCAACGATCCAGCGCCTGAGCGGCAATCGTCTTCTGCTGGGCGTGGCCAGCGGCGACCGGCCGGTGGAGTATCCGCTGTTTGGCCGCGATTTCGCCGAACGCGGAAACAGTTTCCGCGAGCAGGTTGCCTTGCTGCGCGATGGTGCAAAGTCCAGCCTTCCGCCCGGCCTGGATCTGCTGCCACGTACACCAGCGCCCTTGCCGCTGCTGGTGGCAGGGCTAGCGCAGCAAAGTCCGGCCTGGGTCGGCCAGCATATGGATGGTTCGCTGGCCTATCCCGGCACCCCTGACGATCATGTCCGCCGTGTTGCGGCCTGGCGCGCCGTGGCCGGCGACAAGCCCTATGCGACCTTCATCCATATGGACCTGAGCGAACGCGCCGATGAGCCGATGCAGCGCTGGCGATTCGGCTTCCGTGGCGGGCGCAATGCTTTGATCGAAGAACTGGAGGCGCTGCGCGCCGCCGGTGTCGACCACGTAGGCCTGCACTTTCGCCGCAACCGCCGCCCGCTAGCCGAGACCTTCCACGAGATCGCCGAACACGTGCTGCCGCTTTTCAGTGCCTCTCGCCCGGGCACTTCTTGCGAGGCGCCCAGTCCCATTGCTCTTTGTTCTTGACCAGCTTGACCTTCCACTTGCGTTCCGGGTCGGAGCTGCAAGAAGCGTTTGCAACCAGTTCGCCGTTGGGCATCCAGGTCGGCGTATCGAGGTCTGCATAACGGTAATTCGGGTCGCTGCCAGGGATGAAGTTATAGCCTGACCAGGACAGCTTGCCGTTCACCGCATAGACCTTCCATACGCTGCCGTCCATGCCGTCCGGCTGTTCGCTCGCAAGGTAGGCGCGGCGGTCTTCCGAGAAGTGGACGCTTTCGCCAGCTTCAGTGACGGCTCCGGTCTGCTCGTTAATCAGCTTTCCCGTGAACAGGCCGCCGTCCTGGACGTTCACCAGGATGAAGCCTTCTTTACGGTCGCAATAGCTGTAGCGGACTCCGTCAAGCGGCTCGTCATAAGGAGGCTGGTCCTTGAAGCTGCGAACGCCTGTCGTGGTGGTGACATTCAGCAGGTGAGCGCCTCGTCGCGCCACTACGCCGGGAGCCTGCTTGCGGATGCGCGCTTGTTCTTTGGGCGGGTCGTATGCGGGGCAATTCAATTCAAGCGGCGCAGCTTGAAGGACGGAGCTGGCAAGCGCCAGCGAAGCGAGCAGGATCGCGTATGGCAGTTTATTCATCTTGTTTGACTTTTCATCTTTCCTGAAGCCGGGATTCGAGCGGCCGCAGGCTGTAGCCGAACTGGAGATCCAAAAGTCTCTCAAATAGTCACGAGGACGGACTTTCACTTCAAATGTCGTATCATGCTGGCATATTTGAGCTTCCACTGAACGTGTGCATCGATACGATCTGATTAGCTGTCATGACTGCGGCGTGCTGCACCGCCGGCGCCCGGTGCGTCCGCGCGAGAAGGCGCGCTGCGTGCGCTGCCGGTCCGTCATGTATCGCGGCATCCATTCCGACGCCGGCCGCATGGCAGCCATTACCCTGGCCGCCCTGATCGTGTATGTGATCGCCCAGTGCTTCCCGATCGTTGAACTGGACGTGAACGGCAACGCCTCGCGCGCCACGCTGCTGGGCGCCATCGTCGTGCTGTGGCAGGGCCATATGCCGCTGGTGGCCGCTGCGGTTTTCCTGTTTACCATCCTGCTGCCGGCGATCGAACTGCTGTCGCTGCTGCACGTGACATTGGCGCTGGCGGCCGGCCACAAGCCGAAGTCGTTCAACCTGCTGCTGCATGCCATCCACCTGGCGCGGCGCTGGGGCATGACGGAGGTGCTGATGATCGGCATCCTGATCACGATCGTCAAGATGACCAGCCTGGCCACGGTGGTGCTGGAACCAGGCCTGTTCGCGTTCGCTGCGCTCACGCTCATGCTGGCCATTGTGGTCTCTTTCGATCCCAAGATGCTGTGGAACCTGGGCGATGCACTGACGCCGCAGCCGGACCTGCCCCCGCCAGTGCCGCAGGCGGCCTTGTCCTGCCACGTCTGCGGTCTGGTTTCCACCGATACCGGCGCGCCGCGCCAGAATTGCCCGCGCTGCCACGCGCGCCTGCACCACCGCCATCCCGATAGCCTGACCCGCACCTGGGCGCTGCTGATTGCCGCAGCCATCCTCTACATCCCCGCCAACCTGATGCCCGTGATGTACACGCACTCCCTGTTCGGCAAGGAGGATGACACCATCATCAGCGGCGTGCTGTATTTCTGGGACAGCGGTTCGCCCGCCCTGGCCGCGATCATCTTCATCGCCAGCATCCTGGTGCCGCTGCTGAAGCTGGGCGCCCTGTCGCTGCTGGCATGGACAGTGCAGCGCCGTTCGCGCTGGCGCCCCTTGCAGCGTACCGTGCTTTACCGGATGGTCGAATTCGTGGGACGCTGGTCTATGCTGGACATCTTCGTCATTACCCTGACCGTGGCCCTGGTGCGGTTCCAGACCCTGGCCACCATTACCGCCGGGCCCGGGGCCCTGGCCTTTTGCGCTGTCGTGGTGCTGACCATGCTCGCTTCGATGCAGTTCGACCCGCGCTTGATCTGGGACCCGGTCCCGCCAAATGGAGAAAAACATGCCTGAACACGACGGCACCCCAGCCAATACCGCCGGTGCGCCCCTGCCCCAGCCCCAGGTCGAAAAGGCCAGCCACTGGCTGCCATCGCTGGTCTGGCTGGTGCCGCTGCTTGCTGCCCTGATCGGCATCGGCCTGGTGGCCAAGTCCTATTTCGACGAGGGGCCGACGGTGGTAGTAAGTTTCCGCAGCGGCGAAGGGCTCGAAGCCGGCAAGACCAAGGTGAAATACAAGGACGTGGACATCGGCCAGGTGCGCTCAATCTCTCTCTCCCCGGACCTGAGCAAAGTGCTGGTCACCATCGACATGAACAAGGATGCGCGGCGCTTCACCGCGTCAGACACCCGGTTCTGGGTGGTCAAGCCGCGGGTTGGCGTGAGCGGCGTATCCGGCCTGGGCACGCTCCTTTCCGGCGCCTACATCGGGGTCGATGCCGGCAAATCGAAGGAAAACAGCTACGCATTCACAGGCCTGGAAAAAGTACCCCAGGTGGCGGGCGACCAGAAAGGCACCCACTACACCTTGCACGGCGAGTCGCTCGGCTCGATCGATGCCGGCTCGCCGGTCTTTTACCGCCGCATCCCGGTCGGCCAGGTGATCAGCTACGACCTGGAAAACAACGGCCGGGGCGTGGCGATCAGGGTCTTCGTCAATGCCCCTTACGACCAGTATGTTGGCAAGAATACGCGCTGGTGGCATGCCAGCGGCGTCGACCTGCAGCTCGATTCCGGCGGCTTCAAGCTGAACACGCAGTCGGTGGCGGCGCTGCTGGTCGGCGGCATCGGCTTCGAGTCGGTCTCCGGCCGCAAGCCCGACGCGGTCGCGGCCCCGGGCACCGAGTTCCAGCTGGCTGCCGACCAGGCCCGCGCCATGCGCGAGCCGGACGGCGCCCCGATCACCACCGTGTTCTACTTCAACCAGTCGCTGCGCGGCCTGTCGCCGGGTGCGCCGGTGGACTTCCGCGGCATCGTACTGGGCGAGGTGCGCTCGGTTGGCGTCGAATTCGACCCGGTCAAGAAAGACTTCCGCATGCCGGTGACGGTCGACATGTATCCGGGACGCCTGGGCCGCCGCTTCCAGGAGACCGTAACCGACGACAAGGACCGCAACGCCGGACCGCTGGTGCTCGAACGCATGGTCAGCCACGGCCTGCGCGGCCAGCTCCGCACCGGCAACCTGCTGACCGGCCAGCTGTATATCGCGCTGGACTTCTTCCCCAACGCGGCGCCCGTCAAGCTGGATATGAACGCCTACCCGGTCGAAGTGCCGACCGTGCCGAATGCCCTGGACGAATTGCAGGCGCAGATCGCCAGCATCGCGCGCAAGCTGGACAAGGTGCCGTTCGACCAGATCGGCAACAACCTGCGCGACTCGCTGAAGAGCGCCGACAACCTGTTCAAGAAAGTCGATTCCCAGCTGGTGCCGGAATTGCAGTCCACGCTGGGTGAAGCGCGCCAGACCTTCGGCGCCGCGCAGCAGGTGCTGCAGCAGGATTCGCCGGTGCAGTCCGACTTGCGCATGGCCTTGCAGCAGCTGACGCAAACCCTGCAATCGCTCAACGAACTGTCCGATTACCTCCAGCGCCACCCGGAAGCGCTGATCCGCGCCAAACCCCAGCCTGCGAAGGAGAGCAAATGATGCGCCGGCATGCCCTGACTGTATCCGTAGCGTTTGCAATGTCGCTGGCCGGCTGCGCGAGCGCGCCGCCGGAACGCTTCTATAGCCTCAGCAACGGCATGGCGCCCGCCGCCAGCGTGCCCAATCCCGGCTACTACATCGAAGTGCAGAACGTCACGGTGCCGCAGCAGGTGGCGCGCAGCCAGCTTGTCGTCACTTCCGCCGAAGGGCGCATCGACCTGCTGGAGCAGGAACGCTGGTCCTCGCCGCCGGCATCGGAGATCGGGCAAGCGCTGTCGCTGGCGGTTTCCGGCGAACTTGGCGCCATCGATGTGTTCCGCACGCAGCCGCCGGAAAAGGCCACGGTCTACCGCATCAGCACCAATGTGCAGCGCTTCGAATCGGCGCCCGGCAAATATGCCCTGCTGGACGCCGTGTGGAGCGTGCGGCTGGCGGGCAGCACGCAAGTGCTGACCTGCCGCAGCACCGCCCGCGAAGACGTCGGCGCCGGCTACGATGCCCTGGTGATGGGCCATCGCCGCGCCGTAGCCCGGGTTGCGGCCGACATCGCCAGCGCCGTGCGCAGCTTTGCGTCCGGCAAGGCTGCCTGCCCTTCCTAACTGCCCGACTTTTCGATCAGGATTTTGGTGGCTTCCCGGCGCAAGGCGCTGTCCTTGCCCTGGCCTTCACCACCGATCTCGCGCATGGTCGCTGACATATGCGCGCCGGCGGCCATCGTGCCGACCGTGCGCACTGCGGCGCCCACCAGCGGGGCGCCCGGGAACGGCAGCATGCTGATGGCGGTGGCGCCCAGGTGCACGGCGGCAGTGCCGGCCGCTGTCGCCTGCGCCTCGAACTTCAGCCTGTCCTGCATCGCGCTGGTTACTTCGTCGATGCCTTCCTTGCTGGTGGTCGCCGCCGCGTAGGCCGTATCGCCGGCCTTTTTCGCAGTCTCGACCATCCGGGCGGGATCGAAATTCTCCACTGCGTCCTTGACTGCCGCCTTGCCTAGCCGCGCGGCATCACTGGTGGTCAACGGCTCACGTCCGCTCACCATCTTGGCCGCGCCAACGGTCGCTCTGGCGTCGTCCTTCACTTGATCGGCCATCTTCTGGAACTCCTCGGCCGTCGGCAGGGGCTTCTGCAGCACCGTCCCGGCATCCTCCCCCAGCCGCTGCATCTTGCCTGCCTGCCCGGCGAGGCCGCTGAAGACCGCGGAACCACCGATGCCGCCGCGGATGGAATCTCCGAGCCTGAACAAGCGTTCATTGCCGGTTCCCGATTGCTGGACCTGGTGTGGCGGCCGTTGCGTCGACGGCTGGGGCTGCGCCCCCGCTTGCTGCTGCCCGTCGCTGCGGTGGGCCAGCCGGTCGAGCACTGCGCCAGCGGCTGCGGTACCGGCTGCGGTTGCAATTCTGCTTAGCATGGTGCGTCCTTTCGTTCGGTGTTCACCATCTGTGGGCGTGTTCCCGGAAAAAGTTCCCGGCCCTTCCCGGTGGAACCGGCGCCCCGCATTCCCTACTCATCTCCAGCATCGCGTCCCCCAACCCATCACTGGAGAGTGAACATGAGCATCGACATCTACCGCAACCTGATCAACCAGATTTGCGAGCACGCGCAAATCCCCGACCCGCGCGCCCTGTACGATAAGGCCGAACTCAATATCAGCGGCACCCAGTTCCTGCTGCGCCACGGCGGCGAGCAGGCGCCGCACATCGCCAACATCTACTGCGGCCTGGGCCCCTTGCCTGCCGGGCAGCGCGAGCTCGTACTGCAACGGCTGCTGGAAACCAACCTGCTGCTGGCCGGCTCAGGCCACAACGCCACATTCGGCTACAACGCCGATATCAAGCAGGTAGTCCTGTATTGCATGCTGCCGCTGGAGCAGTCCAGCGGCATGCTCACGCTAGCCATGCTGCGCCACTTCGCGGCGGTGGCCGAGCAGTGGCGCACCACCTATTTCCTCGACGAGAAAGAAGACGCGAACGACAAGAGTGCCAGGTCCGCGTCCGGCCGCTCACGCCTGGATGCCCAGCTGCGCCAACCCGGCGGCGGGGCAGAAACCAGCCCTGCGTAAAGCACGCCGCGCTGTCATTTCACCGTCCTTTCCGCCCTTTTATATCGTCCCGAAGGAGATCCCATGCTTGGAAATTTCCCCGGCATCGCTTCGCTGAAAAGCTCGATCGCGATGCATGAATGGCTGCAGAACCAGAATTCGTCAAACCCGGACCAGGGCGCCCTGCCTGTCAGGCACGCGCCAACCAACCAGAGCCTGCAACCGTCGTCCCCAGGCAGCCCGGCCCATGCCGGCGCGGGTGCACACGCCCAGCTGCCGCCGCATATCCAGAAAATTGCCCGTGAACTTGAGGCCCGCGATGCCGAACTGGCGGCGCTGAAAGGTCCTTTGTTGAAAGACCTTGGCCGTCACGGCCCCCTCAACCTCGACATTCTGGCCCGCCAGTTTGCGCTGGAAGGCCAGGCACTGCGCGGCAGTCTGGGCAAGGAAGCGTTGGACAGCCTGGAATCCGGTGCTGTGCTGCAGCGCGCAGTTTCCGGCCAGGTAGGGCTGGGCATGCGCGGTGCGGTCAGCGAAGAAACGCTGGACGCCATCATCAACCCGGAGGGGCATCCCGAGCTGCCCCCACCGCTGCCGCCCGAAGCGCTGGCGGCAGTCTCGCCCGCGCTGGGAGCACCGGCGTCGGTCACCCTCGAAGCAAACCGCGCCACCGCCCTCGATTCGGCGTACAAACACGTGATCGCCAGGCTGGAAGCGCAAGACCCACGCGACCAGGCCATGATCGACAACGTCAAATTGAGCCAGACGGCTTTCAAGGTTCGCATAGCGGACCGTGAGAACCAACTGGAACTGACCGCCCTTGCATGCCAGATCGACCTGGAGAAGGCGTCGAACAAGGTCCCCCTGCCTGGCGTTCGGGGCGAGGCAAAACGCAACGCCGACACGGCCATCGCCCAGCCCAGGCTCGACGCAGCGAGGGCCGAGCTTAAAGCGTTCCAGCAGGCCAGCAACCTGATCCTGCATTCCGAGCACATGGACAGCCTGAAAAGCCGCGCCATCAATGTCAAGGAACAGGGCTGGAAGGAAAGCCTGCCTAAGGTCGCCAAGGTAGCCATCGGCCAGGGCTTGCCGCAAGCGGTTTCCTCAGCCGCACACTGGGGCTATGCACGCAACGCGGCGCTGCTGGCCTCCAACGCCGTGCTGCAGGGGCAGGTCAACCGCCCGGCCGAACTGGTGGCCGGCGTGATGGCGCAGGCCCTGGCGCTGGGAACAACCCACAAGCTGGTCGGCGACCTCGCGCGCGACGGCCTGCACAGCATGACCGAGATTGGCGGCTGGATACGCCCGATCGAAACAGTGCCGGCCGAAGTCTACTTCCCCGATGCCCCGCGCATTGAATTCAACCAGCATGGCGCCTTGCACCTGCATTCCGAGGACGAACACGCCGCGCTCAACAGCGACAGCCTGAAGGACCGCAAGGCGTTCCAGGACCATGCGCTCAAGGGCGGTTTCGGCACCCTCAAGGGCGACCTTGCCGGCTTCGCCTCATTCGCTTCAGCCAACGCGATTCGCGATGCGCTGAGCAATGCGACCGAACTGGCCAACTCGATCCATGCCAAGGCTTCCGCTTCCTTCGCCGGCGGCGGCGCCATGGCCACCGCGCAGAACCTGATGGCCTTGTCCGACCATCACGACGGGCTGCCCACGCGCGTGTTTGCCAAGCATACCAACCCGCGTTCGGCCTTGCAGCGCATGTGGAACTCGTCGCAAAAGCTTGACCTGACCCAATCGGCCAACCGGGTGGATTTGTATAGCCGGATCTGGGGCGCCGGGGTCGGCATGAGCATGGCCACGGCAGTCCAGACCTACGTCAGCGAGGCGCTGGACCGCGCCCGCGATCCGAACGGCGGCAATGCGGCAAACCGGCTTTGCCACGCCGTGCTGGAAGGCTTCAAGTCGTACTTGACGCTGATGCCTTTCTTCGCCGGCATCGTTGCTGAAGCGGAGGGCAAGAAGCTCAATCCCGGCGGCACATCGGCCCTGACCAACCGCGTGCTGTCAGGCCCGCTGAACGCGCTCTCGCCGGTTTACCTCAAGGACGGTGCAACGGCGACGCATACCGCGCCTCAGGGCAGCTTTAAGCGTATCCCGCAGGGCGCGCACAACGTATTGCGCGGCATTGCTTCAACGCCGGCCCAGGTTGGCGCGGTATTGTCCGAGAAAGCGGGCCAGCTGACGGCCAAGGCGGTCGTGGACACGGTCAAGCTGCCGGCCAAGGCAATCGAGGCGGCGCGCCATAAGCAACCACCTCCGCCCGACGAAGAGCAAGGCCAGAACGCGCAGCGGCCATAAGGCAAGCAGGGTCCGGCCAGCGCCGGACCTTGTTGATTGCGTCAGCGAGTATTGCCCAGCATCTCGCGCAGTTCGAGCCTGTTGTAGGCCACGCGCAGCGCATCGCGGGCGCTGATTTCCTTGCGCGCCACCAGCTGCTGCAGCACCTCGTTCAATGGGCGCGACATGCTGTCTTCCTTGCGCTTCATGTAGTCGCCGATCATGTGCAGCTTGTCGGGGTCGACGATGTACGGGGCAATCTGCTGGTTGTGGTTGAACACCATCTCGCTGGCCAGCACGTAGTTCTCGCCGTTCTCCGACGGCAGCAGGCTCTGGAAAATCACGCCGATCAGGGAACTGGCCAGCATGGCCGAACGCTGGGCGCGCTGGTCGACCGGGAAAAAGCTGAGCAGCTTGCTGATGGCGCCCACCGCATTCCCGGTGTGCATGGTGGCCAGCACCAGGTGGCCCGATTCGCCGGCATGCAGCACGGTTTCGGCGGTATCGTAATCGCGGATCTCGCCCACCATCAGCACATCGGGCTTCTGCCGCAAGGCTTCGCGCAGGCCGCTGGAGAAGCTGGCCGTATCGACCGGCACCTCCTTCTGCGAGATGATCGACTGCTTGCGCTGCAGGGTGTATTCGATCGGTTCTTCAATGGTGACGATATGGCCGTTGCGGTTGCTGTTGATGTAGTCGAGCATGGAAGCGATGGTGGTGGTCTTGCCCGCCCCCGTCGGACCGGTCACCAGGATCAGTCCCTTGTTCGATTCCAGCATGGTGCGCACATAGGACGGCAGGCCGGTGCGCTCGAGCGGCAGCGGCTCCAGCGGCAGCCGGCGTACCGAGAGCGCTACCTTGGCGCCGGCGCCCAGGCGGTAGATATTGCAGCGCAGGCGGCAATTCTGCAGCACGAACGGGCGGTCCAGCGCTTTTTCGACGATCTTGTCTTCCCAGTCTTCGTCGATGCTGTCCAACAGCGGCCGCAGCTCGCCCAGCGTCAGCGGGCCTTCATGGAACTGCTGCCAGCCGCGCGGCGTCTTCACCATGGCGGCGGCACCCTGCTCCAGGTGGATATCGGAAAAGCTTTGCTGCCCGCCCACCAGCTGCATGAACTTCTGCTGGAAGTCGCTGGCGCGCGAAGGATCGTTGGACATCAGGGTCACCTCAAAGATGAAATTGATTCAAGCTACGTAATTCTACACAGTTGCGCATGCAAGGCACCACCTGCTACCGCCGGTGAAACCTCCCGCACACAATAGCGGAGCTGGCAGCAAAAATACAAGATTGTGTTTACTATTGCCAATTAAATTCTGATGAGCAGGTGCGGCCCGGAGTGACTATTAAGTTTGGACGAACATGAAGATCGCATGCCATATCCAAAGTGCTGAAGTCTACGAACTGGTACACAGCGTGCTGCTGCGGGCCGGCTTCGAGGTGCAGCGCTTTGCTTCGGAAACTGCGTTGCTGCGGGGCGTGCGCCGCGACGAGGTCGACCTGATACTGATCGACCTGGCCAGCGAACCGGAGGCGGACAACAGCCTCCTGTCCTGGCTGAACATGCGCACCGGCGACGCCACGCCCGTGATGATCCTGTCGCCCATGCGCAGGGCCGAACTGGCGGCCCTGGTGCTGAATGCAGGCGCCGATGAATTCGTACCGCGTCCGTTCGAAGCGGTGGAGCTGCTGGCGCGCGCCAATGCGCTGCTGCGCCGCAGCGGCAATGCCCCGCAGCGGCGCAGCATCGAGTTCGCCGGCTACAGCCTGGAACGCGACAGCGGGCGCCTGCAGTTCCTCGGCCAGCCGATCGAACTTACTCCGCGCGAGTTCAGCATGGCCTGGCTGTTCTTCTCCTCGCCCGGCGTGTATATTTCGCGCAGCACCATCGGCGCCGTCATCTGGAGCACGGACAGCGAAGTGGCCGGCCGTACCATCGAACAGCACGTCTACAAGCTGCGCAAGAAGCTGCAGGTCGGCGACAAGCGCATCATCATGATCCGCACCGCCTACACCCAGGGCTACCGCCTTGAGCTGTGCGCGCCGGATTAGCCCGGCCTCCCGTTTCTCAATAGGCCGCATCGTTCGCGCCTCCGGCCTGGGCCTGTTCGGCCAGCGCCGCCTCCGGCAGGTTCTTGCGCACCTTCAGCGCGTATTTGATGCGCTTGGCGGGGTCGCGTGCGTTGTAGGCGCCCACCGCTTCCCATGTCACGCCCATGCGCTGCATGTTCTGCGCCAGGATCCAGGCGCCGACCTGGATGCTGGTGCAGGCGTCGTACAGGTCCTTCTCTTCCACGCCGTATTTGCGCAGCGTCGGCAGCCAGCTGCTGTTGATCTGCATCAGGCCGATGTCGTAGCTGCCGTTCTTGTTGCGGTTGATGGCAGTCGGGTTCAGTCCCGATTCGGTCTTGGCGATCGCGTACAGCAGGTAGGGATTGACGCGGTACCAGGTCGCGGCCTCTTCCCAGCATGCCTGCGCAGGCATGCTGGCCAGCGCCAGGCAGGCCGCCAATGCCGCGGCGCGGCGCTCAATTCGGAGTGTAGTGTCCATTTGCGTACCTGAAAGTATGGTCCTGGCCGCAGATCAGCGGCCGCATTTCGGTATCCATCACGATGGTGCCTTCGGGGAACTTCAAGACGTCGCGTCCTTCCAGGTCGCTCCATTCCCAGTAATGGCAGGCGCCGCCAGCCGCCTTGACGGAGGTAAGGTTGATGGAGGGCGACGCCATCCAGCTGCTTGCCTCGATCCTGCGCGCGGCGACGGAGCGCACCACGTTGGCGTCGCGCTGCACCTCCAGGTCGCGGCCGGCCTTGAGGTCGCGGTCGGTGGCAATGTGGTCGACAGCGTGGATGCTGCCTTCGGATTCGATGGCCTGGGCCGCACGCAGGGTGCGCGCTTTCACTTCGCCCGGCGCATCGAGGTTGCCGTCCTTGTCCAGGGCCAGCGGCGCCCAGCCGGTGCCGTCGAAAGTGAACGCCCGGCTCAGGTTCATCACCATGCGCACGTCGCCGCGCACGCTGCCGGCCAGCGGCAGGTCGCCCCAGGCCTCGACCGGCGCCTTCCACGACGACGCCAGGTTCCAGTGGCCGGTGGCGTCGCAGCTGAGCAGGTTGCGCGTGCCGGCGTCCATCGCCAGGCCCGGTTCGGCCACGCCGTTGGCGTTCAGGCAGGAGTCGCCGGCAGCGACCAGGGCGGCGCCGCCCAGGCGCAGGGGCGTGTTCATGCGATTGAGCTCCGGCCGACCCGGCACTGCGCCGCGGTACAGGAAATCCGTCGCCAGCTGGCCGGCGCCGTCGTAAAACAGGTTCGATGCCAGGTGGCCGGCGTCGGCCGCGGTGCCCTGCAGCACGGCAGCAGTGCCGCCGGGGCAGGTGATGCCGCGGTAAGGCGTGGTATCCATACGCCAGGACGCGCCGCGCGCAAAGGCCGGTTCGCGTGCCGTGATAAAGCCGCTGCCCGGTCCCGCATGCAGGGCCACGGCGGCCAGGTCCTTGTCGCCGATAGGCTTGCCGCCGCTGGTGACCACCAGCGCGTCGAACCTGCCCGGCGCGGCGGCGGCATCGGGCTGGCGCACCAGCACGCAGGTGGCCTGCTGGTAGGCATTCAGGTCGGCAAATCCGGCCGGCAGGAAGCGCCCGGCGCGCAGCTGCTCCAGGCTGAGCGCCAGCACGGTGGCCGCGGTGGGCGTGGCTGCCTTGATCTCGTCGTGGTGGGCCTGCATATAGCGTTCGGCCGCGTGCACCACCTGCGCCTGGTAGTAGGCCGCCTGCTGGCCCCGCAGTTCGTCGAGCGAATTGTCGCTCATGCCGGTCAGCCCGAGCAGCAGCACGGCGCCGACGGCCAGCGCCGCCAGCAGTTCCAGCATGCCGACGCCGGACTGGCGATGAGCACGGGCGGCCGTCATGGCGCCACCGCCAGCCAGACCGGCACGCCGTCCGGCAAGGCCAGGCTGGCCAGTGCCGCCAGCGGGATGCCCGTGTCGCCATACACCGGCGACTGCAGGTTGGCCATGCCGCGCCGGTAGCTGCCGGCCAGCACCGAGTTGCGCGCCAGGCGCACGATCTCGCGCGTCACTTCGCGGCGCGGCAACTGGCGGGCGTAGATGTAGATGGTGCCGGCCGCATCGCGGTAGTTGCCCCAGGGCGTCGCGGGCGGCGCCTCCAGCAGCGGCCAGTCGCGCAACACCCCGCTGGCCTTCAGCGCCTCCAGGTTGACGCTGGTGGCGCGCAGGTCGTGGGCCTGGAAATAGGCCACCACCGCGCTGCGGTAGTTGGCCATGCCTTCGGCGCTGGCCTCGGCCAGGTGCTGCTGCCCGGCAGCGGCATTGCGCTCGGCCAGCGCCGCGTAGGCGCCCGCCATCGACATCACCAGTGCCAGTATCACGACATTCCACATGCTGCCTCCCGTGCATCGCCAAGCCTCAGGCGCCCTTGAACGTCACCGCATTGCCGGCCGCTCCGGCCACCGAGCACACCGTGGTCGCATCACTGACCGAGACCGGGAAGTTGGTGATGGCCTTGCCGCCCTGGCTGATCTCGACCCAGCCGCTGGCGCCGCTGACCAGGTTCACGCAAACATCCTTGGGTACCGCTGCATAAGTGATCTCGAAGCCGGTGGCGGTTCCCGCCACAGTGACCGCGCCGCCCCAGCTGTTCTTCAGGGTGTTGTCGGCGGTGTTCTTGGCCAGCGTGCTGGGGATGGCGTTGGCGGCGATCAGCGTCGGCACCAGGCTCTCCACCGGGTAGGTCTGGCCGATGTACAGCTTGCGCACGGCGGTGCGCATGGCGACCGCTTCCTCGGTGGCCTGGTTCGACTTGGCGCTGCTGAACGCGCCGCCCAGCAGCGACACGGCGCCCAGCACCACCACGGCGGCAATGCCAAGGTAGGCGATGCCTTCCAGCAGGGAGGCGCCGCGCTGGCGGAACGGCGATGGCATGCGGCCGGAGCGTTGCTGCGATAGGTACAGGTGATTCATGGTCATGCCTCCATATGTATGACTGGTGTGACAGGTAAGCCTGCGTCGCTTCAGCCGATGCCGCGCGTGGCGGCGGCGATTTCCTGCTGTATGCCGAAGAAGCCGGTCACCAGCCAGGCAATCACCAGCGCCAGGGTGACGATGGCGAAGCCGTTCAATACTTTCATGCGCAGGGCGACAGCTTCCACGCCCTCTTCCATCCATTCGGCCGCCAGCAGCTTGAGCGCTTCCGAAAAACCCTTGTAGTCGGCATAGACGCACAGGTCGTCGATAATGGCCGGCGACGGGAAGCCGTAGCCCGCATGGCGCAGCGCCTCGCCGCAGTTCAGGCCGGAGCGCACGCCCATCAGCGCGCCGTCCAGGCGTTCGCGCAGCCAGGGCTGCGCTTTGTTCGACAGCCGCGCCAGCGATTTCTCCACCGTGACGCCGGCCGCCTGCAGGGCCGCAAACGCCATCAGGAAACCGCTGCCGACAATCAGGCGGTAGATCGAGAACGGGGCGAAACGGTCGAAGAACACCCGAAGGTTTCCGCGCCACAGCGGCAGCGACACCATCATGGCGGCAATCAGGGCCACCGTGCCCGCCACGGCAAACAGCATCCAGTCCTGCACCCAGAGCGACATGCGGTACAGCGACAGCGCCGCGCCGTGCCAGCCGGCCGGATCGACCAGGCGCGTGAACTGCGGTATCACCAGCGCGCCGAACAGCCAGATGTACAGCGCGATCATGGCCAGGATGGCAAGCGGATAGGCGGCGCCGCTGAGGATTTCGGTCTTGATGCGACGGCCGGCCTGCACCACGTCCACCAGCGCATGCAGGCTGCCTTCCAGCCGGCCGGACTGCTCGCCGGCCATGATGATCATCTGCTCGGTGCCGGGCACCCACCACGCCAGGCCGTCCGACAGCAGCTGGCCGTTCTGCACCATGCGGCGGCAGTCGTCCAGCACCATGGCCAGGCTGGTGTCGCCGCCCGGCCCGGCATTGCGCCGCGCCAGTTCCTCCAGGATGCGCAAGAGCGGCAGGCCGCCGGCCAGCATCTTGGCGATCTTGCGGTACAGGCGCACCCGCTCGGAGGCGTTGAACTGGGTGCGCGCCCAGTAACGCATGATCTCAACGCGCATCGCAGCCCTCCTCCACCACTTGCAGGCGGCGCCGCGCCAGGGCGGCGCCGGCGTTCAGGTGGCCCAGCACCTGTTCGGCCATGCGCGGGTCGACCAGGCCGGCGGCGACCTTTTCCACCGCGTGTTCGACCATGGTGCGCCCGCCCGAGCGCAGCCAGTAGCTGAGCGCCGCTGCCTTGTCGCCGCGCCGCACGTGGCCGAAGAATTCGTCGTCCGGCAGGATGATTTCCGCCACCACGGTGCGGCCGATGCTGCCGTGTCCCGCGCAATGCTCGCAGCCAGGGCCGGTCACGTGCACCCGCCGCAGGTCGGCCACCACTTCGCGCAACCTGCCCATGACCGCCGGCGGCAGCGGCGCCGGGGCGGCGTGCAGCGGCAGCTTGCAGTGCGGGCACAGGGCCTTGACCAGGCGCTGGCTGATCAGGCCCGTGACCACCGTGTGGTCGGCCACCTGGCTGGCCGCCAGGCCCAGGTCCAGCAGGCGGTCGGCGATCGCCAGCGCGCTGTTGGCGTGGATGGTGGTCCAGACCTGGTGCCCGGTCATGGCGGCGCGCACCGCGTTCTGGGCCGAGGCGCGGTCGCGCACCTCGCCCACCATGATGGTGTCGGGGTCGAGCCGCATGGCGTTGGAAATGGCGGCGGCGAACAGGCGCGACCTTTCCTCTTCCGAACCGGCATTGGTGACCGAGGTCTGCACCGCGCCGTCGATCGGGTATTCGACCGGGTCTTCGATGGTCAGCACGTGGCGCCGCCCTTCGGCTTCGGCGATCTGGCCCGACAGGATGCGCTGCAGGGTGGTCGACTTGCCGGAACCGGTCGGCCCGCCGATGATGTTCATGCCGATCGGCTGCTCTTTCAGCTGCTGCAGCAGGGACGCCTGCTGCTCGCTGAAGCCGAGCGGGCACAGTTCGCCGTCGCCGGCGTCCAGGTACAGCAGGCGCAGCACCATCAGCGTCCCTTCGTTGGTCGGCACGGTGGCGATGCGCACGCCGTGCAGCTCGGGCGGCAGCTTGTCGCGGTCGGCAATGCTGGCGTCCTGCCGTTCGGTCGGCTTGTAAGAGCTGTCGGAGACCGAGGCCATGGCGCCGTACAGGGTGGCCAGCAGGCGCTCGCCGTATTCGCGCGTCTGCACGCCGACCGGCGTCAGGTCGCCGCGTACGCGGAACAGGATCTCGGTGGCGCGCTGGCGCACCCGGATGTGGATGTCGGAGGCGCGCGCGGCGCAGGCCCGGCTCAGCAGGTCCTTGGCCGTCACCTGCATCATCGAATGTTCCTGGCGCCGCTCCACCAGCGAGCCATTGCCGCTGGCATACAGGTGGCGCAGTTCATCAATCTTCGCGTGCTCGACGCGGAACGGCTTCTGCATGCGCTGCAGGCGCGCCTGATAGGACAGCACATGCGCATTCATGTCCTGCCCGACGGCCACCAGCAGGCGGCCATCGGCCAGCAGGCACACCAGCTTGCGCTCTTCGGCGCTGGCCTCGTACTGGCCGGCGTGGCTCAGCACCGCCGTGCCTTGCAGCGGCGCCTCCGCCTGCGCACTGCCGGCCGGCGGCAGCGCCGCCTGGGCGCCCGGCAATGCGATGCGCAGTTTCATCGCGCGCCCCTTGGCGCGGCCGCCACCGGCATCGGCGCCGGCGTGGACGGGTTGAAGGCGTTGACCTGCTGGGTATAGCCGGACAGGCGGATGCGCTTGCGCCCAGGTGCGCTTGCCATCACTTCATTGTTCTGGATCGAGACGATGCGCATGCCGCCCGGCAGCGTGCTGCCGGCCTGCACTTCGACGATACTGCCGTTCGACATTTCCAGGGTCGCGAACATGGTGTCGCCCAACCCTTCGACTGCGCGCACCACCGGATCGCCGACCACCACGGGCTGGTTCAGCATCGCCCCCATGGTCTGCTTGGCGGCGATCTCGTTCTGCTTGGTGATGATGGAGGACTGCACCTCGAGCTGTTTTTCGCGGGCCCGCAGCAGCATGGTTTCCGCCTCGATGCGGGTCAGGCTGGCGGCCGTGCTTTCCGCGCGCACTGCGGCCGGCGGCAGCATGCAGAGTGCCAGCGTCAGCGCAGCGACGCCCCTGATCTGTTTATTTTGCATAGATGACTCCTTCAAGTAACCACGCCATACCGCGATAGCTGATCTTTTCAATGCGCACGCCGGGACGTTCCAGCATGGCGGCCAGCTGCTGCGGGGCGACGCCCTGCGCATCGAGCTGGAAGCCGAAGGCTTGCCACTGGGGCGCTGCCTGGCCCGCGGGGGCCGCCGGTCCCAGCGACGCGGCAACGGGCGCCGCCGCCCGCTTGTTGAGCCGCAGGGACAGGCCCAGGCTCTGCATCTGCGCCATCAGGGGCTCCACCGCCTGCGGCGCGGCCAGCAGTTCCTCGCCGCGCGGCGCCGGCAACGCGGCCAATGCCCCGTGCAGCGTCGCCTTGTCGCCGGTCGGATCGATCACCGCCTGCGGCACGGCGTCGCGCAGGGTGGCCACCGTGGCGGCGTTGCGCGACCATGCGTAGCTGAACTGGCCGCCGGTGCAGCTATATTCGTCGAGCCGCCAGCCGCCCGGCGTCATATGGTCCAGGCGTTCGAAGCAGGCATGCATGGCCGCCGTGGGCAGCGGCTGGCCAAGCCACGGCCGCTGCACGGCAGGCGGCACGGCCTCGCGCTGCGCCAGCATCTCCTGTTCGGCCAGGCGCCTGGCTTTCCAGTGCTGCCAGCCAAAGAACAGCCCCGCGCCCACCACGGCCGCCGCCACGCCGGCCGCCAGGCGCCACTCCGGTGCGCGCTGGGCCGCGATCGGGCGCAGCCGCCACCAGCGGAAGACGCGCAGGCTGCCGTCCTTGCGGTGCGGCAGCAGGCTTTCGATGCGGCGCGCATTGAAGTTGTGGAAGCCCTGCCCGGCCAGGCTTTCGTCGCCGATCACCACATTCCAGCCGCCCAGGGCGTAGTCGCCGTACAGGCGTTCCAGCACTTCTTCCCTAGTGCCGGCGAAGTCGCCATTGGGCAGGAAATTGGCGTCGCGCACGGCAAAGTAGGCCCACTTCCCGTCCGGCAGCTGCAGGGCCGCCAGCCAGTTGTGCACCGGCTGCAGCAGGCCGTCGTAGTAGGCGCCTTCCATCGCCACCGTCTTGGACACGGCCGCGCCCAGCGAATACAGGGTGCGCGCCGCGCCATCGCTGCTTTGCGCATAGCCCGCCTGCGCGGTCGACTGGTCGCGCCGCACCACCATCAGGTCGGAGCCGATCTTGCGCCCCAGCTCCACCGCCTCGCGCTGCAGCTCGCGCGGCCGCGACAGCGATTGCCAGAACAGGCCGCAGACGAAGCGCGCCTTGTCGATCTGGATGATATGGATGCCCATGCGCCCTCCTCAGGTGCCGGCCATGGCCATCGGCGTGATCAGCACCACGATCACTTCCTTGTTGCTCTTGGCCTTGACGCCGCCGCCCAGCAGGTAATTGCTTGGCTTGCCCACGCCCTGGCGGTCGACGTTTTCGTCGGTCTGCTCGAAGCCGCCGATGACCAGGGTTTCGCCCGATTTCATCGACACGCGCTGCAGGAAGTTGCGGGTGTCCATCTCCGGCGATTCGATCCGGCTGTTGTTGCTCTCGATGACGCGGATGCCGCGCAGGGTCGAAATGTCGATGGAGAACTGCAGCATGACCGCGCCGTTATTGAGGACATGCGGCAGGATGCTCATATTGAAGCCCGCGGTCACCACGCCGGGCACCAGCGTGGTCGTGGTGCCGACCTGCGCCACGATCGAGGTCTGCGAGCTTTGCAGGTAGGTGGTCTGGCGCGCCACCTGCACCGGCACCGGCTGGTTGTTCAGCGTGACCACGGAAGCCGTGGTCTGGCGCCGCACCTTGCCCTGCTCCGCCAGCGCCTTGGCAATCACGGTACTGCCGCTGAAGCGCGAGTTGCCGACGATCCCGGCCGACAGCGCCGGTGCACCCGGGGTGGAGGTAAAGGTGTTCTGCAGGCCGTACTTGTTTTTCAGGCTGCTGTACACCAGGTTCCAGTTGATGCCGTACTCGTCCCCCTGCTCCAGGCTGACCGACAGCACAGTCACGTTCATCACGATCTGGCGCGACAGGGCCTGGTTGGCGTTCTCGATGTAGGCGCCGATGCGGTCCAGGGTGTCGGGCGTGTCGACTACCGTGATGGTGCCGGTAGCCGGCGCCGCCAGCACCTTGCCGTGCGGCGAGAGCATGACCTTGACCGCATTCTCGATGCCGTTGTAGACCGACAGCTTGGACACCACGCCCGTGTTCTGGCTGTTGTTGGCCGACACCGAGCTGCCGCTGTTGCCGCCATGGCCGCCCGCGCCGCCGCCCGAACCGCCGCCACTGCCGCCGGCCGCGGAGGCCGCGCCGCTGGTGACCGATGCGGCAAAGGAAGCATCGCCCGGCACGGCGCTGATCTGGAAGGTGCGCGCATCGGTATGGTAGAACTGGATCACGCCGTCGGCGTACTTCCATGAGACGCCGAAGCGCGCCGCCACGGTGTCGAGCAAGCCCTTGAAGGAACCGTTGGCATAGCTGACGCGGATGCCCCCCTGCAGGTCGGGCTGGAAGCTGACGCTGGCGTCGGCGGCGCCGCTGCGCAGCGGCGCATCGCCCGCCACCGGCTGCTCGCCCGGCACGCCCTGCGGCAGCGGCAAGGCAGGCACGCCTGATGGCTGCCGCATGGCCGGTGGCGACGGCAGGCGGCCGCCGCGCTTGAAGGCACTGGCGGCGACATTGGCCGCATCGGCGTTGACACGGCTCGGGATGCCCGAACGCAGCGTCAGGCGTTCCGCCAGTTCGGACAGGGAGTAGATGCTGCGGTCGAAGGTGGCAGGCTGGTAGAACACGGCCGGCAGCGGCGGCTGCCCCAGCTTGACCACGTTCTTGCCCAGCCAGATGCCCGGTTCGTGCACCACGCGCGCCGATGCCGGCACCACGGCGCCACGCGCATTGCGACCCACTTCCTTGACCAGGCTGGAGGTCGCGCCGTCGGCGGCGTCGGCGTTGGAAGAAACGCGGTCGGCCAGGTCGGAACAGCCGCCCAGGGACAGCATCGCGCAGGCCAGCGCCGGCAGGCATTTCGTGATCGGGCGGCGCATCATTGCACACCCCGGCCGATGATGCGCAACACCTTGTTGCCCTTATAGAAGACGGCCTTGATCGGCATCTCCGCGCTGTCCATACTGCCGACTACCGTGGCAATAGCTTCCTCGAAGGTACCAGGCACGGTGGTGCGCACCTGCACCGCGTAATCGACCGGCAGCTCCCACAGCAGCTGCCAGCCTGCCGCGCCGGCCCAGCGGGCCAGTGCCGCATTCAGGGTTTTATCGGCCGGGACGATGTCCCAGGCATCGGGCGCGGCACGCACAGCCGGCTCGCTCGCAGGCACCGCAAGCGCGGTGGCGCGGCCCTTGCCCGCTGCGGATCGCACGGCAGGCTTGGCGGGTTTGCTGCTTGCCGCGGGCTTCGCCGGTTCTGCGGCGAACGTGCCGCAGCACAGCGAAAGACCAAGCGCCGCGAAGAAAATCCTGGCCGCGCCATTCAATTTGATATTGAGGTTCAACGCTCGTCCTCCTGATGGCCATTGCTGGCAGATGACATCAACAAAGCCTTGCTGCCGCCAGGAGCGCTTGCATCGCAAGTGCGCCAGGGCTAGGAGAAATATAGACGAAAGTGCATTCCGAATTTCTCAACAAGGCTCAACAATCCCCACCCCGCTGGGATGCGCTTCAACGCTGGCCGGCGCTGACGGCGGCGGGGATCAGGGCCCAGGGCGAACGCTCGCCCGAAGGTGGCGCGGGAGCGCGCATCCTGGCCGGCGCTGCATCCTTGCCGGCCGGCGGCGCCGGCAGCGGCAGTGGCAGCGGCAGTTGCGTGGTCGCCGATTTGCCCGGTGCAGGGGGCGGTGGCGGTGGCGGTGCGGCCGCCAGTTGCCGCGCGCTCTCCGGCCCAGTAATGCCACGGCGAATGCCGCCAGCCGCCGGAGCCGTGAACGCCCGGTCCGGCCCACTCAGACGCGGCGTGATCAGGAACAGCCGCTCGCGCGTGCTGCGCGACTCGGTCTGGTTGCGGAACAGTCCCCCGACCAGCGGCAGGTCGCCGAGAACAGGCGTCTTCTGCTTGTCGGTGGCCATCCGCTCGGCGCGGTAACCGCCGATCATCAGGGTCTGCTGCAGGCTCACGATCGCTTGCGTGCTGATGGTCGATCGCGTGACGCGCACATTGCTGCGCGAATCCTTGCCCGGGCCGCTGTTGCCGGCGCCATCGAGCGAGCCGTCTTCGATATCGACTTCCAGGTGCACCTTGGCGCCGTCCGGCTCGCGGATGATGCGCGGGATCACGCGCAGCAAGGTGCCGGCCGTGATATCGGCCAGGTCGGCCACGCGCTCGCCCACCAGCGGCACGTAGGCGGTCTGGCTCAGGTCCAGCACGGCGGCCACGTTATCCAGCGTCAGCACGGTCGGCGTCGCCAGCACGCGCGCCTCGCCCTTGGCTTCCAATGCTTTCAGGCGGGCGTAGAAGCGATTGACGTTGCTGATCAGGAGCGTGGCGCCCGGCAGCGGCAGGTCGGTGCCTTGAGATTCGCCTGCCGTGGAATTGAAGGTCAGGTTGCTGGTGCCGGCCCGAACGCCCCACTCGACGCCCATCTCCGCCAGGTTGCTGCGGTCCATGTCGATAATCAGCGCCTCGATCTCGACCTGCTGCGGCGGCACGTCAAGTTCCGCAATCAGGGCGGCATACATCTCGCGCTGCTGCACGTCGTCGTAGATCAGGATGGCGTTCATCGCGGCACTGGCTTCGATGCGCGGCTTGCCGTTTTCCGGCGCACTGCCTTGCGGCTTCTTGCCGGCGCCCTCCCCCTGCGGCGGCACAGGGGGCAGCGGCGCATTGCCGCCCTGCGCCGGCGAGAAGATCGGCACGAAGGCGTTGCCGCGCGGGGTTTCCTGCACGTTGCCGGGACCCGCCTTTGGGCGGTGCGAGCGTTTCGGGCTGCCGACGTCGAACTGGCTGGTGTCGGCCAGCTTTTCGGCCGTGCTGGGCCCCAGCAGCAGGCCGCTGAGGATGGTCTTCACGCCCGGGATCACCTCGGGCTGGCCGCGCGTATTGATGGTGCGGTCCATGGCGCTGGCATATTTCAGGCGGAACACCATCACGCGCCTGCCGCGCACCTTGGCGCGCTGTTCGTCAGGCAGCAGGATCTGGCGTGCGAACTTGACATAGCTGCGCGGGCCGCTGACGATCACCGTACCGACGTCAGGCAGCTCGCCCCAGCCGAACCGCTCGTCGAACAGCCCCACGCCGACCAGGGCGGCCTTGGCGTCCTGCACCGCGTCGTCGCCCAGCTCCAGCCGCGCCGAAGTGTGGTCGCTGGCCGGAACGATGTACAGCACTTCGTTGTAGACGAACCAGCCGCATTGGCATAGCGGCGCCAGGCGGTTGAGGAATTCGCTGCCGCTGTTGGCAGCCAGGCGCCCATTCATCGTTTTCTGTCCCGGCACTTCCATCGACACGCGCACGCCGTACACGCGGCCGAATTCGTCCAGCACGGCGCGCAGGCTCATGCCGCTGGCGTTGATGGCGAACCCGGTGCCTTTCCAGGAGGCCGGAACGGCTGCCAGGGCGCTGGCCGGGAGCAGCAGCAAAGCCAGCAACCAGCCGGCCAGCAGCCAACGCAGGCGGAAGAAGGCGGCAGCGCACTTCATCGCTGCGCTCCCGCGAACAGGGCACGGATGCGCTGTTCGCTCTGGTCGGCGGGGTTGTGCTGGCGCGGCCGTACGGGAGCCATGGCTGCACGCCACATGGCCAGCTGGTTGAACAATTGCTCGAGCGCCGGCGCGGCGTCCAGCCAGCTTTCCGCCTGCGGCAGCCATTGCGACAGGACCAGGGCGCCGTCGGGCCGCAAGGCCAGGCCGGCCTCGAACTGGCGCGCGCCCTGGAAACCGGTACGCGCAGCTTCCTCGACCTGGGCGTCGCTCGCTTCGCGCAGCAGGATGGCGCCCAGTTCGGCGCCGCCCTGCGCCGGCAGCAGGTAAGCCGACTCGCCATCGAGCACCAGGGGCGCTTCGGCCGGCAGCTCCTCCAGCCAGCTTGCGATATCGTCGCTCATGGCTTATTTCGCTTCGTTCAGAACGGTTTTCAGGGGCTTCTGCAGCAGGTTGAACTGGGCGGTCATCGCGCTATGGGTCAGCGATTGCTGTTCCAGCAGGCGCGTGAACTCGGTGGGATTCGGCTTTTCGCCGTTGGCCTGGCGCCGGTAGAAATCGTGAAGCTGGTCGCCAATGCCTTCGAATTTGCGGTCAAGGCGATGCAGGGACTGCACGACGGGATTCAGCTTGCTTGACATGGCACTCTCCTGAAGGGTGATTTACAGGTGAGTGGCGCCGCGGGGGACGGCGGTTCGGCCGTGCAGGAAAATTCAGGCGGAGGCACTTGTGCCAGGCGCCATCCCCGGCAAGCCGGCCAGCGCCTGGCGCAAGGCCGCAGCAGCAGCAGTGAAATCGGCGCGCCATTCGCCGCTGTCCGCCTCGAGCCTGCAAGTGCCGGGCTGCAGCCGATCGTCGCTTTCACATGGCCAGGGCAAGCCTGGCGGCGCCGGCATGTCCTGTGGATGCAGGCGCAGCACGGCATTCACCAGTTTTGGAGGAGATTCACGCAACAGGCGGCGGCAGCCGGCTGCCACCCTGTCCCGCGCAGTCGTTTCCAGCACCAGCTGGTCGTACAGGGTGGCCGCAAGCTCGGCAACCATCTCCTGCGCCTGTCCCAGGAAATCAGCCATGGCCGCATCCATGCCTTGCTGGAGCCGCATGGCCTGCTCCAGCACCCGCGCCTGCGCTTCATGGACGGCCTGGCGCGCCTCGTCCCCGGCTGCCGCCAGCAGTTGCTGAGCCTGCTCCCGTCCCTGCTCGACAATCCGCCGTGCCAGCAATTCGGCATCTGCCGTGCGCTCGATGGCGGCGCCCCGCAGTATGCCGTGCACCGGTTCCAGCCTCGGGTCCGCGTCCAGCCGCGCTTTGCAGAAAGCAGTCATTCAGGTTCTCCTCTTGATCGCAGCCTGCCCGCCTGTTCCAGGCACAGGCCCCAACAGCGCAGGCGCCGGCGCGCCGCCGCTCCGCTGGCGGCGCCGCTCACCTGGCCACGCAGGATGAAGCCCGTCAGCGCGGCACCGGCATCGGCAGCCAGCTCGCCGGGCAGCGACAGGAGCAGGCGGTCCCACATGCCGGGAAAGCCGGCTTCCATTACGCAGGCGAGTTCGCGCAGGCCGTCGCACTGCAGGTCGCCACTCGGCCGGCACAGCCTCACGAGCGGCTGGATGGCGGCCGTGGCGAGGCTCCAGCGCCGTTCGCCGGAAGCCAGGCAGGCCAAGGAACCATGCCTGCCCTCGCGCGCAGCCAGCAGCGCACCGTACAAGCGTGCGGCCGGCAGCAGCACTTCCCCATCGCAGCCAGCGAACTGCTGCCAGCCGCTGTCGAATGCTGCGGGAAAGTCGGGGCGCACGCCATGTTCGCCGCACCACCGCCGGTAGCCCAGGCGCCTGGACAGGGGCGGCACATCGCCATCCCGCATGCCGGGGTTGAACCACCAGTCCAGGAATTCGCCTGGTGCTGCCTGGACCACGGTCACTCTCCCGCCGCAACCGGCGCACGGCGCTTGCGCAAGCCGGCAAACAGGCGATGGTTGCGCAGCAGGCCATGGCCGGCATAGGCCATCCCCGCCAGCACCAGCAATGCCAGTACCGCCAGCGCGGAACGCAAGCCGGACGCCGACTCCTGCGCCACGTGGAACGGTCCGACCTTGGTCCAGGCAGGCGGCGCGGGCGCAGCCTCGGCGGGCGTCATCACGACCGATACCTTGTTGCGGCCTTCTTCGCCGCTCAGGCCCGGGATGCTCGACGACACCAGGCGCCGTACCCGCGGCGTAATCGCATCCTCATCCAGCGGCGGACGGTAGCGGATGAACACCGCGGCCGACGAAGGCTGGATCGCCTCGCCCGGAGCAATGCGCTCTGGCAGCACCACGTGCACCCGCGCCGACAGCACACGGTCGAACAGCTGCAAGGTCGATTCCAGTTCTTCCGACAGGCCATGGATATAGCGCACGCGCTCCTCCATCGGCGACGAGATCATGCCCTGCTTCTTGAAGACTTCGCCCAGGTTGGAACGGCTGCGGCGCGGCAGCCCGGCCGCCTGCATGGTGCTGGTGGCGCGCGACAGGTCCGCTTCCTTGACGGTCAGGCTGACGCCGGACTTGTCCTGGTGCTTTTCCACTTCGATGCCCTGGCCAGTGAGGGCGAGCACGATTTCATTGGCGTCCGAGTCCTGCAGGGAAGCCTGCAGGATGACCATTTTGCCGCAACCGGCAAGGGCGATTGCGCACAGGGCCAGGGTGAGTAGGCGCTTGAACATGGCGATTACTGCAGCTTGGTCAGGGAGTCGACCGAGCTGCCGGCCTTGGACACCACCTTCGAAATGGTCTGGACCCGCAGCTGGTAATCGTTCAGGGCCAGCATCGCATGCATCAGGTGCAGCGAATCGCCGCTGGCCGTAGCGCGCTCCAGCATGCGCGACACGTACTGCTGGTGGCGATTGACGTCTCCAGCCAGGCCGGCTGCACGCTCGGCCATCACGGCCGCCAGGCTGTCCTTGCCGATATCCGGCGGCGCAAGGTTCTGCTGGGCGCCCGAGCGGTACTGCTGCTGTTGCACCTGCAGCTGCACTTTGAAGCTCGCCGCGCCCTCGCCCGCCGCAGCAGGATCGGGAAACTGCGGCGCTGGCTTGCCTGCCAGGCCGGATGCGGCGCCTTGCACCGCCATGCTGAGTCGAGTATCCACGCTGTCTCCAAAAGAAAGTCAATCCGCTGCAGATGGGTGGCAGCCAGGGCGCCAGCGGTTCCCTCACAGCTGCTCCAGCGGGTCCAGACAGAACACGCCGCCGCAGCCATGGCTGTTGGCCGGGTCGCAGCCCGCACCACCGCAGCGCCGCTCACAGGCCAGCCGCGATCCGGGACGAACCGGCGGCAGCGTCGCAGCGGGTTTCGGCATGGGCCGCCGCGGCAAGGGATGCGCCTGGCCGCCGGCCATGGCCAGGTGCCGCATACGGTCATCGCCGTCACCCTCGTCCGCCCCGCCCGTCTCGTCCGCATCGTCCGGCTCAGGTTCCAACGCGGGAGGCTCGAGTAACTGCGCATGCTCATCGCACATCGTATCGGCGGCCGGCATGGCACTTCCCTGCCTGTACAGCAGCCATCCTCCCGCCATCTGCGAACGCGGCGGGCGTGGCTGCGGTCCTTTGGCATGCTTCGCCTTGGGTGGCGGCGCAGCTTCCGCTTCCGGCGCCGGAGCAGGCTGCGCCTGCGCCAATGTCTCCTTAGCCTTGATCCGCATTCCTGTCTCCTCGCGCCGCCGCTTCGTCCGCGCTCAAGCCCAGCATGCCGGACGGCGGCTCGCCGTGTGCTTCAAGCTCCACTTCACCGCCCTGCTGCCCCATGCGCTGCAGCTCCAGCACCACGGCGTAGACCTGGGCTACCGCCTCGTAGCTGGTGCGCGGCACCTCCATGTCCGGCTTGCAGCCGGCGTACAGGGTGCGGGCCAGCCAGACGTGGCGGATGATCGGGATGCCGCGCAACCGGGCCCGCGCCATCATGGCCTGTGCAGTCGTGTCGCGCCCCTTCGCAAGCACCTGCGGCACCATGCCCGCCTCGGGATCGTAGAACAGTGCCACCGCGAAGTGAGTCGGGTTGACCACCAGGGCATTGGCGTCGTCGGTGCGTTCCACCGGCGCTTCATTCGCCCATTGACGCGCAAGCTGCTTGCGCTGGCCTTTGACCATGGGGTCCCCTTCCGACTCCTTGTATTCGCGCTTGATCTCCTCCATGTCCATCATCAGTTCCTTCTTGTGGAAGTACCTCTGGGTCGCGAAGTCGACCGCCGCCAGGCCGAGGCAGACGATCACGACCGAATGGAAGATGGACTTCAGCACCGCGATAAAGCCGAAGTAGGCATCCTTGGGCTCACCGGTGGACAGCTGGACGATCGCCGGCATGGCCCCGCGCGCCAGCATGTACACCGTCCAGCCGATCAAGGCGGCCTTGCCGACCGCGATCAGCAGCTCGACCAGCTTCTTCTTGGAGAACAGCTGCTTGAAGCCGTTAACGGGATTCAGCTTGTCGAATTTGGGCGTGACCGCTTCCGGCGCGATCAGCACTCCGAACTGTCCCCAGTGCGCGGCGACGCCTACCACGATGCAGATCAGGAAGAAACTGCAAAAGGTAACGATCAGCAGGATGCCGGCCGACTGCAGCATATCCCACAGCGTGGCTTCGAAAGGACGACCCACGCTCGCGATACCCAGCTCGAACAGTCCTTCCAGCCGCTCGCGCCACAGTGGCTCCGTCGCGAAAGCCGCTTCCGCCACTGCGACCAGGGTTGCCAGGCGGGCCAGGTCGCGGCTGGACGCGACCTGGCCCTTTTTTCGGGCATCGTCGATTTTCTTGTCTGTGGGCTCTTCGTTCTTTTCTTCGCTCATGCTGCGCTCCCGCAGGAAGGATCACGGCCCGCGCCGCGCGCCGAGCAGGCTGGCCGCCAGGTCAAGCAAGTTGGAAAAGTCGCCCGCCACGTGGTGCGACAACGTCGGCCAGTACAGCAGCAGGATGACCACGCCCGTCAGGCTCTTGATCGGCGACGAGGCAAACGACACCTGCAAGTTGGGCGCAAACACGCCGATCAGGGCAAACGCCAACTCGATCAGGATCAGCGGGATGATCACCGGCGCGCCGTACACCACGATGTGCCAGAACAGTTCTCCGAAACGCTTGACCAGCAGATCCAGGTGGCCCGGCTCGTACGGCGGCGCCAGTGACCAGGCCGGCCAGGCGGCGTAGCTCTCGACCAGGATGCGGGCCAGTGCTACGAACAGGCCTGCCTGCACCATCACCAGCACCACCGCCTGCACCATGACCCCGCCGATAATGCTGGCGTCGCGGTCGACGCCGGCATTGTTGGTCTGGATCTGGATCGGCGAACGCTGGCTGTCCAGGATCGAACCCACCGACTGCACGGCCCACAGCGGCATGGTGGTCAATACCCCCAGCAGCATTCCAATGGCCGCCTCCTTGAAAATCAGCATGCCGCAGGTAAGCATATCGGGCCCGAAGCGCTGCACCGCATAATAGGTCGGCAACGCAGCCGGCAGCGCGATCGCCATCGCGGCCATGTTCTTCGCCATGCCTGTCAGCACGTTCAGGCCAAAGCCCGGCAATATCACCAGGCACACCAGCACGCGCGGCGTCGCCAGGGCCAGCGCCACCAGTGCATTCTGTATATCCAGCAGCAGCGAGGGCTGCGTAGCGCCGAATTCCGGCATGGCCTAGCGTCCCACGGCCGGCAGCATGGTGAACGCTAGGTCCGTCAGCTGGATCAGCTGCACGCCGAACCAGCGCCCCATGCCGGCCAGGGTGACGGCGACAGCGACCAGCTTGACCACGTATGGCAAGGTCTGGTCCTGGATCTGCGTCACAGCCTGCACCAGCGAGACAGTCACGCCGCACAGGGTTGCGATCACCAGCGGCGGCGCGGAAAGCATCACGGCCAGCCACAAGCCCTGCTGGAAGTAGTTCAGGGTATCTGCCATGGCGTTCCTTTCATGCGTACGAGGCGGCCAGCGCATGCAGCAGCTTGCCCCAGCCGCCAACCAGCGTAAACAGCAGCAGCTTGAGCGGGATGGTGATGGTTTGCGGGCTGACCTGCTGCATGCCGAGCGCCATCAGCAGGTTCGATACCAGCAGGTCGATCACCACGAACGGTATGTAGATCAGGAAGCCGATCTCGTACCCGGCCTGCAATTCGGATACGACGAAGGCCGGGACCAGGACCAGCAGGTCATTGTTGCGAGCCTGCTTCGCATAATCCTCCGGCCACAGCTTCTTCGCCGAGGCCAGGAACAGTTCGCGCTGGTCCGGATTGCCGTGCTTGATCATGAAGGCGCGCAGCGGTTCGAAGGCATCGATCGCCTTGGCCAGGCCCGGCGACGCCTGCACATTGGCGCTCGGCGGCGCCGGCTGCGCCATGCGCTGCCCGATCTGCTGGATCGTCGGCGCCATGATGAAACCGGTCAGCACCAGTGCAATGCCGTAGATCGCCAGCGTGGGCGGCACCTGCTGCACGCCGATGGCGCTGCGCAGCACCAGCATGACCATGGACAGCTTGAGGAAGGACGTCGTCGTGACCACCAGCAGTGGTATCAGTGCCAGCCCTGCCAGCATCAGCGAAAATGAAACGATGTCCGTCTGCCCGTTCATCATGCCGCGCTCCAGGAAGTGATGCGCACACCCAGCCGCCCATCCACGTCCACGGCCTCGCCGCGCCCGAGGTGGCGGCCGGCGCACACGATGGCGATGCTGTCGGCACTGCCTTGGGACAGCTGCAGCACCGCGCCGCTGGCCAGCGTGCGCAGCTGCCCCAGGCTAAGCTGCAGCGTTCCCAGCTCGAAACTGAGGGCCAGCGGTAGCTGGTCCAGGGCCGCGTCGTCCACGCTGCCCGCGTCATCTTCGCTCTCGTAGTTCACTTGCGTCTCCATGGTGAGAATGGTGAGCTGGCCCGGGGCCGAATAGCGCACTTGCGCCTGCATGCCGCCCAGGGGCAGGCGTCCAAGGCCCTGCGTATCGAACCGGGTGCTGTCCGGCACAATGGTGTCGCCCACGCACAGTTCCTGCAGCACCGGCGCCGGCAGGCGGTGACTGCCCAGCCGGACCGGCAGGCAGATGCTCAGCGCATGCAACGCGTCCAGCGGTTGCGCCTTCGGCTGCCACGCATGGTGCTCCAGCAGGGCGAGCCAGGATTCGGGCGTGGCGCTGATCCGCGAGCCGGTCATGTGCGCGCCGTCGTCAAGCCGCAGGACCATGCTGGCGAGGCCGGCATCCGCCGGCGGCTCGACGCCGCGCCGCAGCGCCCGCATGCCAGCGATTGGCGTTGCGGCCAGGCGCCCCAGCAGCTCGCCGTCCATCCATTCGCGCTGCACCACGGGCGCCGGTGCAGCTGCCGCGGGGTCGATACCGGTCAGGCCGTGCAGCAATGCGGCGCCGTTCTCCAGGTAGAACATGCCGTGCGGACCTTCCAGTCCGAAGGCAGCTTCTCCGCTCCACGCCTGCGCAGCACCCGTTGGCAAGACGGCTTCCAGCTGCAGCGCCATGCCGGCATGGCTGCTCCATAAACCGCAGGCCACACGGCGGCTCAAAGCCGCGCTGGCGGCGCCGACCGCATCCTTCTGCAATCGCACCGGCTTCGCATGCACGGCAGGCAGGCACTCCATTTCAGCCATCTGGGCCCTCCGCTTACAGTATGGTCAGGGTCACGTCCTTTCCTATACGTCGTTCCAGGTGTGCAGTTAGTTCCTTCTGCTGGCCGCGCAGGCGTCCGGCCAGTCCCTGGCTGGCAGGTTTCAGGTGGTAGGCTACGGTGGCCGGGCCGGCATCCACCGCTACTGCCATCATTTCGCCGCCGGGAAGTTGCACTTCAAAGATGCCGCTGCAATCCCCTGCGGGGAGCAGCATCACGACATCCTGCGCGTCGAAGGCCGCCTCACCGGCCGGGGCTGCGCCGGATAGCGCCGGCTCGGCATCGCCTTCGCCGCCCCCGTCGGCGCCAGCACCGTTGCCGCCGCCCTGCCCGTCTGCGCCGCCTTGGCCGGTGCGCCAGGCTTCCTGATCGTCGGCAGGCCGCTCGCGGGCGGGATGTTGCGCCGCGCGAGCGATCCGTGGCGGCTCGTCGTGGGCCGGCGCGGCCGGCTTACCGTGCGGCCTGGCAGTCCTTGGGGTCGTGGGTGCGGATTGGGGTGGCTGGGTGGCGGCAGCGGTGGCAGCGGTGGCAAAACGCCAGGCCGGCTGCGGTCCCGGGCGGCCGTTCGGCCTGCCCGGCAGCAGCTCGTCCAGCCAGCGGCCAGGCAATACAGAAGCCGATGCGGGAGGCAGGCGGTTCATCAACCCTCACCCGCTTGCCGGCTCAAGGCCTTCAGCTCATCGCGCATGATGCCCAGCTTTTCCTGCTGCCGCTGCGCGCGCCGCGCCTCGTTGCGGGCGGCGAAGAAGCGCGCGCCGGCAAGGCGGGATTCTCGCACCGCCTCCTGGCAGCGCAGGTTCAGGCTTGCTGCTTCTTCCTTCATGCGGGCATGGCGCGCCTTGGCAAGGTGGAACTGGCCGGTGGTGATCGTCATTTGCAGGAACCGGGCGCGCGCTTCCTGCCAGAACTGTGCTGCCTGCCGCACCGCCTCGCGCTTGCGCAGCTTATAGTCATGCAGCGCCCGGCGGCTGGCGCGCCAGCTCTCGCGCGCGCTGCTGCGTTCACGTTCGAGCCGTCCCAGTCTTTGCTTGCGCACATGCAGGAGTTGGTCCAGGCTGCGGTCCGGCCGCCTGGGTTCGGCCACGTCGACCACTTCCCGCTTGCCGCGCCTCATGCCTGCATCCCCATCAGGGTATCAAGGGTCTCCTGGAAAGGCGTGCCGGTGCCGCTGCCGGTGTACTGCCGCAGGAACTCGAGCTGCGCGGGGCGCAGCTGCATGGCACGGTCGGCCACCGGATCGGCGCCAGGCTGGTATTCGCCGAGGCGTATCAAGAGCTCCATCTCCTGGTAGCGCGCCAGCAGTTCGCGGAACTGGCCGGCAGCGGCGCGGTGTTCGCGTGTGGTCACGTTGCTCATCACGCGGCTGATGCTGGCGAGGACGTCGATGGCGGGGTAATGGCCCTGCTCCGCCAGTTTGCGCGTCAGCAGGATGTGCCCGTCCAGCAGAGACTTGGCTTCATCGCCGATCGGGTCCGATGCCGATTCGCCATCGACCAGCACCGTATACATGGCGGTGATGGCGCCCTGCGGCGTGCTGCCGGCGCGCTCGATCAGGCGCGGCAGCATGGTGTAGACCGACGGGGTGAAACCGCCGCGTGCCGGCGGCTCGCCCGCCGCCAGGCCGATTTCGCGCTGGGCACGGGCGAAGCGGGTCAGCGAGTCGACCAGCAGCAGCACCTGCTTGCCGCGCGCGCGGAACGCTTCGGCAATCGCCGTCGCAGTGAAGGCGGCGCGCGCCCTTTCCATCGACGTGCGGTCGGAAGTGGCGCATACGATCACAGTCTTGCGCACCAGCTCCTCATCGAGTTCGTGCTCCAGGAATTCGTTCAGTTCGCGCCCCCGCTCGCCAATCAGGCCGAAGACAATGGCCTCGGCCTGGCAGCCCCGCGCAATGGCGGCCATCAGCGTGGTCTTGCCGCACCCGGGGCCGGCGAAGACGCCGATGCGCTGTCCAAGGCCCATGGTCAGCAAGCCGTCGATGGCACGCACGCCGGTAGGCAGCGGGGTGACGATGCGCGGCCGCTCCACTGCCTGCGGCGCATCGCGGATCACCGGCACGGTGGCGCGCCAGGTCCCGGCCACGTCGCTGGCGGCAGGCGCGCGGAACATCTGGCGCCCGAAGCCGTCCAGCACGCTGCCAAACAGGTGGTCGCCCGCCTCGATGGTGTGTGCACGCCGCAGCGGCTCGATCACGGTGCTGCTTGAGACGCCTTCCAGCGGACTTAGCGCCGACAGCACGGCGCAGCGCTCGGTGAAACCCACCACTTCGGCCAGCATCGGCGCGCCGCCCCGCTGACGGTCGTACAGGTGGCACAGCTCGCCGATCTGCACCGGCGGCATATGCGCTTCGATCAGGGTGCCCAGCACCTGCGCCACCCTGCCGCGGCTGGAGAAGCCGGGATGCGGCGGAAGCTGCGCGCTCCACGCGGGGATGGCTGCGCGCATTTCCCGCAAGGCGGCGGCCACCGTCACCAGCGCACCTCGATCGGTTCGCGGCCAGCAAACGTGATGCGGTTGCCGTCGATGGCGGTCAGGCGCACACCCTTGTATTCATCGCCCGGATAAAGGCGCTGGCCGTCGCTGGTGACAATGCTGGCCTGGTTGCCCGTCACCAGTTGCTGGATCTGGAACGGCAGCAGGGTGTCGGCGCCGCCCAGTTGCACGTCCACCGGGAACTTGATGTTGTTTGCCTTCACGAAGTCTGCCAGGATGCGCCGGAATCGCAGGGTCTCTTCCTCGTCAAGCGCGCCCTTCATGCGCCAGGCGCCGTCGTCGAGCTGCAAATCGAAGCGGCGCAGCATGTCCACGTCCGCCAGGCGTTTGCGGAAGGCCTGGGCCAGGGCCGCCGGTGTCTGTGCGCGTGCCGGCGGCACGACGGCCAGCGGCGGGGACGCCGGCGCCAGGGCCGGCGCCGGAGCCGACCTGGCGCTGAATGCCAGCGAGGCGGCACCGGCCAGCACCGTGCCTGCGGCCAGCGGCACCCACATGGCGCGGCTGCGCCGTTTCGCGGCTTTGCGCGCCGGCGGCTGCGGTTCCTGCGGCGCAGGGCCTGCAGCCGCGTCGCCTGCAGCACCGGCGACGCGGCCCGACAGCGTCGCCGGCGGCTCGGTCCATGGCGCCGAGGCGTCGGACACATTGACCCAGACTGCCCCGATGCGTGCGCTGCCGCCGGGCGCCAGGACGTATTCCTCCAGTCCGGTGTCCGAGTTTGGGCTGCGCACGCTTCCCTCCAGTGGCGCCAGCAACCAGCGTTCGCCATCATGGCGCAGTGTCGCGTGCCGGCTTTCCACGCCCGGATCGAGCAGGACCACGTCGGCATCGTCGCTGGCGCCGATCACATAGCGCTCACCGCCCAGCGGCAGGCTGGCGCCGCGATGCAGGCCGCTCAGGATCCGCAATTCGTGCCCGGTTTGTTCGCCCATATCTTCACCTCCACAGTTTCACAATGAGTGGCAAGTCCAGGCGGCCGGTTCCGCCGCCTAAGCTTCGATCATGCCGACCGGCTGAATTCTCAGGTGCTGGGTCAGCTCGGAGAAGGCGAACACCGGCACCGAGAAGAACTCCTCTTCGATCAGCTTGCGCACCGAGCGCCGGATGTCCGCTGCCGTCACCAGCACCGGCGGCGCCACCGGAGAACTGACGCTGTGCGACAGCTCGCCCAGGCGGTCGAGGATCATCTGCTCGGTCTCCGGGTCGATATCGAGGTAGCTGCCCTGGCTGGTCTGGCGCATGGCATTGCGCAGCAGGTCTTCCAGTTCCGGCGACAGCAGGATCACCTCGATCAGCCCATTGCGCGCCACTTCAAAGCACAATTGCCGCTTCAGGGCCAACCGCACATAGTCGGCAATCACGTCCGGATCGCGTTCCTTGGGCGCCCAATCCAGGGTGGTTTCCAGCAGCAGCCGCGCGTTGCGCAGGGAGACGCCCTCCCGCGTCAGGCGCTGCACCACTTCCGTCAGGCGCGGCAGGGTCAACGTCTTGTTGACCTCCTTGCCCAGCTCCGGATAGCGCCGTTCGGCCCAGCGCGTGAAGCGGATCACCTCATTGACACCGACGAACATCTGGCAATTGCGCAGCATTTCGACTTCGATATCGGCGCCGCACACGGCTTCCCAGCGCTGGTACTGTACTCCCGCCTCGGCCAGCGCGGCTTCGTCCTCGATACGCACCCAGGTCCGGCGGCGGCGCGAGCCCGCAACCTGGGCCTCGACGGCGGTGAAGCCCAGTTCCAGCAGGCGGCCCGCCGCCTCCTGCGTGGCGCCCCATCCGAGGCGGATCTCTTCATCGATCAGCGGCACTTCGGCCATCAGGAAATGCACCCGACCGTCGGGGATCGAATGGTGGTATTCGAATTCGATCGGTTTCAGGTCCGGTATGCCGCGCCGCTCCAGCATGCCGTTGCGCATGACGCGCACCGCCACCCGGATGGTTTCCGCCTCCGGCGTATCGCGCATCGATTCCGGCATGCGCAGGATGAAGGGCGTGGTGGCGGAGAAGTTGGTCAGGTCGACGATGCTGGCGTTCTGCCGCTCCTTCTCCTGCGCCGCCCTCTGCTGTTCGGCGTCGGCCAGGGGCTTGAGCATGCCCATCACGCCCGCCCCGGCCAGCCCCAGCGCCAGCGCCAGGAAAACCATGGTCGGCATGCCGGGAATGGCGCTGAACAGCAGCATGATGGCCGCGGTCGTGAGCAGGGCCTTGGGTTCCTTGAACAGCTCCCCCACGATGTCCTGGCCGATATTGCTCGCTTCGCCCTCTTCGCCCTCGCCGCTCACACGCGTGGTGATCATGCCGGCGCCGAGGGAAATCAGAAGCGCCGGGATCTGGGCAATCAGCGCATCGCCGATGGTGAGGATGGAATACACCTGCATCGCCTGCGACGCTTCCATGCCGCGCTGGACGATGCCGATCGAAATGCCGCCCACCAGGTTGATCGCCACGATGCAGATGCCGGCAATGGCGTCGCCTTTGACGAACTTCATGGCGCCGTCCATGGCGCCATGCAGCTGGCTCTCCTGGCCGAGCTTGGCGCGCTTTTCCTTGGCCTCTTCCGCCGTCAGGATGCCGGCGCGCAGGTCGCTGTCGATCGACATCTGCTTGCCCGGCATCGCATCGAGGGAGAAACGGGCCGAGACTTCCGAGACGCGCTCGGAACCCTTGGTAATGACAATGAACTGCACCACCGTCAGGATCAGGAAAATCACCAGGCCGACCACCAGGTTGCCGCCCACCACGAAATTGCCGAAGGTCTCGACGATATGTCCGGCGTCGGCTTCCAGCAGGATCAGGCGGGTGGTCGACACCGAGATCGCCAGCCGGAACAAGGTGGTCAGCAGCAGCACCGCCGGGAAGGTCGAAAATGCCGTGGGTCCCGGCATGTACATGGCGACGATGACGATCAGCGCCGAAGCGCCCAGGCTGCACGCAATCAGGATGTCGAGCAGCCAGACCGGCATCGGCAAAGCCAGCATGAAGACAATGCCGATCACCAGGCCGGCGGCAAGCAGTTCTGCGCGCTTGGCCACCTTGGCGGCAATCCCGTTCAGGAATAAGACGAGGGCCATCGATTGCATGCTGTGGTTTCCTTATGCCGGTTGGCGCCGGGCGATCAGATCCAGGCACGGTTGTGCGCCGAATGCCTGGCGCAGGGCGGCCGAGTCGGCCGGCAAGCCCAGCTCCGTGGCCGCATAGCCGGCCAGCAGCAGCAGGTTCTTTTCACCCGGCCAGAGTTCCAGGCATGCGCTGGCCAGCGCATGGGCTTCTTCATGCTGCATGGCGCCGATATGGCCCCAGACCAGGCCGATCGCCGCGCTCAGTTCTTCCGCCATCGCGGCTCTAGTGCTGCGCTGTCTCATCCTGGCCTCCTCCTGCGGCTTGCAGTGCACGATCGGGTTCGGCGTCGCTGCGCCGCATCTGCTGCCAGCGCAGGCGCAGCTGCACTGCCGTTTCCACCACCTGGACCGCGCGCAAGGCAGGCTCCCGCTCTTCCAGCGGACGCTTTAGTGCCTGGTCGATCAGCATTTTCTGCAGGCCGCGCAGCGACGGCAAGGGATTGCCGCGCCAGACCGGATTGTCGAAACTCAGTTCCGGCCCCACGGCTTGCGCCAGCATCTCCAGCTTCGGATCGGCGCTGAGCACCGGCGGCGGCAGCGACAGCGCCTCCTCGGCGGGAAGCAGCAAGGGGCGCGACTTGACCGACTGCAGCGAAGGCGCCAGGCTGTGGATTTCGCCGGCATCGGCCAGCCCATGCAAGCCGAGGCTTGCGGCATCGTTCAAGCGTGTATTGATCACCGTAGCAACTCCTCGGCCGCCAGCCATTCATCGTCGTCAAGTCCGCCTGCTTCGCTGTCGGAGCAGCGGCGCACCAGGTAACAGCTGCCGTCGGCAAACAGTGCCGGCAGCCAGGCGCCGAAGCGCCGCAGGTCCGCGCCGCGGCGGCGCAGCAGCGTTTCCGGCCGCAGCGGCCGTCCGTCCTGCGCGGTCGCACCAAGGGCCAGCAGCACGCCGCGCTCCAGTGGATAAACAAACAGTCGCGATCCTTCTGCCAGCGCGGCCATGGCCACGGCGTTGTGCAACCGGGCCTGGGCCACGAGCTGGGTGCACAGCGCGTTTATTTCTTCTTTCATTGCCGGCCCCCGATGGCCGCACGCTCGCCCTTGGCGCGCGCGGCAATACTGTCGCGCCATTCCTGTTCGCGCCGCTCCTCCTTGCTGGGCAAGAGCGGAAGTTCGGCATGCGCTGCCAGGGCCTGGCGCTGCAGTTCGTCGAGCAGTTCACGCCGGGTCGGCAGTTTCTCGGCCGCCCACAGCGTGGCAGGCAAGGCTTCCACGGCGGTACGCAGCAGCGACCACGCCTTGCAGCGGGCGGCAGCACGCAGGGGTTTCACATCGCCCAGCTGGGCCATCAGCGCGGCCGCCTTGGCCTTGCCCCAGCCGGCTTCCCCGGCTGTCAAGAGCTGCACCGCCAGTTCCGCCACGTCCGGCTGCGCGACCAGCGCTGCCTGGTCGGCCAGGTCGCGCCGCAGGGTCTCCGCGATATCGAACGCCGACCTGACGACGGTGAAGGCTTTCGCATCCGACATCGTCAGCCAGTAGCGTCCCATGCTGCGCTCCGGGTTCCGCCGCAAATCCGCTCCCATGCCATCCTCCCTTTAAAGTCCGGCCATCATGCGCGAGCGCAGGCTTTCCATGGCCGACACGCAGTGCTCCGCGCCGAAGTTGCGTATCAGGGCCTTGAGCATGGTCAGCGGCGTCAATGGCACGTCCACGCGGCCCTTGGCCTTGCCGCCGATCAGGAAGCGCAGTTCACGCGTGGTCGGCAACGGTTCCTCCGCCATGGATTCCATGGCGCCATGCAGTTCTTCGGTTTCCTGCAGCGTGTGGCGCAGGTCGCCCGAGCTGCGCTGCATCATGTCGCTCATCATCTCGTTGAGCGCGCCTTTCAGCGCCCTCTTCTTGTGTGCACTCAGGCCATCCACTTGATCGGCCTCGCGCAAGGCTTCCAGCAAGGCGTTGTAACTCTGGACCATGTCGAAGCGCTCGGCCAGCATCGCTTCCGCCGCTGCCCGGCCTTGCTGGCTGCTGTCCTCGCGCAGCATCTCCAGGGCGCGCTGCACCGGGTGCCATTCATCGTGAGCCTCGTCCAGGTGGCCAAGGCTGCCGACCTGCGCCGCCCTGTTGGCCTGCTGGCTGCGCGACCTGTCGCGCATGGAGCCGCGTGGCGCCGTCCGAACCGTGGCCGGCACCCGGCGCTGTTCCAGCTTTTTGTTCAGGAAAGCCAGTTCCTCCTTGACGCCCGCCTCGATATCGACCGCCTCGCGCGACTTCAGGTCGACCATCACGTGCGCCTGCCGCAAATTGTGCGCTGACGCGGCGTCGGGCTTGGCAAGGCGCGCCAGCAATTCCAGCGCAACCGGGTTCGTCGGGGCGTTATATACGTTCTTCATGCGGCATCAGTGGCGGCGGCGCGGCACGCGGTTCCGCCACAGGGACCGCAAATTCGTGCGTCTTTCCTCAACTTTTTTCAAAGTCTCATCAATGTTCACGGAAGCACAACAGACCGCAAACCGGCTGCTATCTTTCACCCTACATAAGCCGGGGCGACCATTCCATAAGGCGCCCTGCCCGACGATCCAATCCAGCCCAGTGGGAGAATCTCATGTACCAAACCATGCTCGCTGCCACCGATATCCATAGCACCGGCCACGCCGTCCCGGTTCCTGTTCTTGCCAGTGCCAACGTCTACCAGCTGCCCCCTGCGCCGGGCACGGCGCCCGGCGGCATCGACCTGGTGCACCTGTACGAGAAACACCGCACCCACCTGCTGCGCTTTGTACAGCGCTACCTTGGCAACCACGGCGATGCGGAAGACGTGGTGCAGAACACCTTTGTGGAAGCGCTGCGCTGCGCCGACCAGTTCTCCGGCTTGTCCAAGCCTTCCACCTGGCTGTTCGGCATTGCCCTCAACCTCGCGCGCAACCAGGTGCGCCGCAACTGCGCCGACCGTTTCGAAGAGACCGACGACAGCTTCCTGGAACAGATCGTCGATAGCCATGCCGATCCCGCCCTGTTGTGCGAGCTGCGCCAGATGGCGGGCCTGGTGGACGAGCTGCTGGGTGAACTGCCGCAAGCGATTCGCAACACCTTCGAGGCGGTGCTGGACGGGGAAATGAGCTACGAGGCAGCAGCGAAGGAACTGGATATACCGATCGGCACCGTGCGTTCGCGCGTGGCCCGGGTACGCGCTGCGGCGCGCCGCCAGTGCGGACGCGAATGAAATTTCAGCAGGATGGCGGCGAGTCCAGCGCCATGCTGTTATGCCAGGCCTGGGCCATGTCGGCCGTTTCAAGTATCGCGTCCATCACGCTGCGCTCGTCGCCCAGGCGGGCCAGCGCAATCCTGCGTACCGCCATATGGCAGCCTTCATCACCATGCCACATGCAATCCAGGTCGCCGAAGCGGGTGTTTTCGCCCTGCGGAGCGTAGCCTTCCTGGTCCGGCGCCGGCAGCCGCGCCGTAATGGTCAGACAGCCTTCCCCGGCGGCGTCCACCGCCGTGCGCGTCACGATAACGCCGATTTGCAGCTCCAGCACGGGCGGCGCCGCGGCCTGCTGGCCGCACAACGCGCACAGCTCAGCCAGCAGCGCATTGGCTGCATGGCGGGAACCATCGAATTCATTGTTTTCCGGATGATTGGCTTGCACTGGCTAGTGCCCCATCTCGTCGCGCACGCAGGCCGGATGCCGCCCGGGACCCGACGCCAGCCCAGGGCAAGCCTATTCTAGCAGCGCCCCGGTTACAGCATGCGCAGCGTGCGCCATATCGGGAGGCGGCGCTCCAGGATCGCAGCGACAATGCTCGGCAACGCCTCGCGCAGGTCATGCAACGCCGCTTCGGCAGGGCTGCCGGGAATGCAGGTGGCGAAGTGGTTTTGCAGCAGTGCCGCCACACGACGGGCGATGGCATGGGCCTCAGGTTGAGTTTCAACGAGCAACTGCGCAAGGCTGTGGTAAACCAGGCGCTGTGCCAGCCCGGATTGCAGTCCTCCACCAAGCAATGGCGAAGCAAGCGCCTGGTAATGGTCGCCGTAGACGGATTGGGCCGCGATGGCCTGGTTCAGGCGCATGGCCGGCGCCGGGTCCACCGTCGCGCCGCCCGGGAAGAAAAATGCTGCCTTGCCGGAGGCGGCGAGCCGCGCTGCAAGGCGCGCGACCGCCTGCAAGCTTTCGCTGCGCTGGACCGCCAGATCCTTCAGCGTTTTCGGCCCCGTTGCCAGTGCGTCAAGGACCTGGCGCAGTGCCGCGCCATCGTCGCCGGCTGCTGGATCGGGCGCCGGAGTGGACTCCGCCGCCGAGGCCTGGACCAGCCCAAGCCTGGCCAGCCATCCGGACTGGCGTTCCTGGCCCAGGGTGCGGGCCCCGCGCACGTAAACGTCCTCGCGGAAGCTTGTATTGAGCAGGTAGTCGCGCAGCGTTTCGCGCCAGCGGGCATCGGGGACACCAGCAAGCAAGGCGCGCTGCTGCGGCGTCAGGTAGTCATCTTCAAAGGCACGCGACAAATCGGCCGACCCGACGAAGTCGAGTCCCGCAGCCGCCAGGTCGCCAGCCACGTCGGCATGGTAAACCGGCTCCCAGCCGCTGTTCAGGTATTCGTGCGCCAGATAGCCAGCCTTGTCCCGCGACAGTGACTCCATGCGGTAATCGAGCTGCTTGCTGCCGTCGAAGTAGGCGGCGCCGGCCTCTTTCAGCTTGCGCGCCAAGTCGCGCGCCTGTTCCAGCTGGGCGACCCGCGGCACGGGATTGCAGTTCGCGTGTTCAAGCAACAGGCGCTGCAAAGGCAAGGTGCGGGTCCAGCCAGGCAAGGCGTTGTAGTTGACGTAGACGATCCCGCCGGGCTTCAGGTAGCGGTTGATGAACTCCACCACGAATTGGCGATTGGCCGGAGTGATCCAGCTATATATTCCGTACATGGTGATGTAGTCGAGCGGCGGCAGCTCCACCCCGCCGGAAGCCAGCTCCGCGAAACTGGATTCGAGCACCGTCATGTTTTCCAGTTGCGCTTCTTGCGCCAGCTGGCGGGCGCTGGCCACATGGGCGGGATTGAAGTCGTTGGAATAGAAGCGGCCATGCGGGTGGCTGGCCGCCAGGATGTTCGACGTCAGCCCCATGCCCGCGCCCAGTTCGAAATAGGTAAAGGGCCGGTCCGGCGGCACCGGCTCGACCCCGTTCAGGATGCAGGCGATACTCAGGTGGCCGGGACTTTGCTCGGCAAAGTATGCCGCCGGGTAGTCCAGGTCCGCCACATAGCCGTCGTTCCAATCCATTTTTCAAGCTCCTTCGCTGCAGAAGACCGCCTGGCCGGAGTCGACCAGCGCGCCGGCCTCGCGGGCCGCGTCAAGCACGCCCTTGCCCTGCATCGCAGGCAGGCGTGCCAGCTGTTCGATGGACTGCGGCCCTGCGGCCAGCGCCGCCAGGAAAGGCCCGGATAGCGCCTGGCCCCGCACCGTCTCGCGCGTGGACGCCAAGGCCAGGCGGCACCCGCCCAGCCAATCCGCCTGCCGCATGGGATGCATGCGGCGAGTCCCCCTGACATACACGTCGTGCCGGAACGCGGTGTCCAGCAGCACATCGCGTACCGTCTCGCGCAGTACCGGTATCGTCTGGGCCTCCAGCAGCGCGCGCTGTGGCGCGGTCAGGCAGCGGGCCGGATCGCTCAACCAAAGCTCGGCCGAGGCCACGTATTCCAGCTTGGCATCGGCCATGGCGCGCGCTACGTCGGCGTGATACAGGGCTTGCCAGCCGTGCTGCGTGAACTCCCGGCATGTCTGCAGCATGCCTTGCAGGCGGCCGCGCATCGCAGGAGTATCGTTCTCCAAAAAATACGCCGCCCCGGCCGCGCGAAGTTGCCCGACCTGCGCGGCCGCGTGTTCCAGCTGCTGCGCCGTGCCGCCGCCATGCAGCCTGCCCTGCTCGCGCACCAGGCGCTGCAAAGGCAGCAGGCCGCTGCAGCCAGGCAAGGCGTTGTAGCCGACATATGCCACGCCGCCAGGCTTCAGGCAGCGATCGAGCAGCTCGACCACCTGCTGCCGCCCCTTCGGCTCCAGCCAGCTATAGGCGCCGCGCAGGACGATGAAGTCCATCGGCGGCAGCCCTGCCACCGCCTGCGAACCGGCGCTGGCCGCGTGGAAGCTCCCGTTCGGGTGACGCCCCTTGGCTGGCAGCTCCCCGCTCTCGCGGCCGCAGTCCAGCGCCAGGTAATTGAACGCCCGGTCCAGCGGCACGGGTTCCATGCCGGCCAAAGCGCAGGCGAAGTTCAAATGCTCCGGCCCCGGCTCCCACCACTGCTTCTCCATGTCTGCATCTCCTGGCATTCAGCCTTTGCGGGACAGGCGCCGGATGCGGTGCCAGTTGAAGCCCTCGTCGAGCGTAGCGCAGTGCTGCTCGCGCGCCGCCCGCTCGCGGGACGGATTTGCATTCGCGGTCATGTCGGCCTCCTCTTCGTCAAGGGCATGCGCTCAGGTCAGGAAAACGCGGCCGGTGCCGGCATTGCGATAGTCCTTCATGCTCAAGCGGCCGTCATGTTCGCCATTGGTGGCCGACTCCAGCTCCTTGAACAGCGCATAGTTGTTGGCCGCCATGCGCTGCGCCGCCTGCCGGACTTCTTCCGGCACCTGGATGGTGCGCCCATCCTTGTCGGTGCAGTAGCCGGTGGTCGCCATCTGCCGGACCTGGTCGACATTCAGGAAACGAATGCCGTGCTGCGCCTGGAAGTCCTGCATGGTGCGGGCCGCCGCGGTTGCGGACGGCCGGTCGCCGCCTGCCGGCCACACTTCATCCGGATTCCTGATGTAGCGATAATCCGGACGGTCGCTGCTTCGGGCCTGGATGGTGCCGTCCTTGACAGCTTCGGTGTAATCGCCCTGGCTCAACTTGCCGTCGTGTTCACCATTGGTGACCGACTCCAGCTGTTTGAACAGCTCGAAATTGTTGGCAGCCATGCGCTGGGCAGCCAGTCGCACCTCGTCCGGCACGGGACGGGTCCTGCCGAATTTATCCGTGTAATAACCGGTTTCGGCCATCTGGCGAACCTGGTCGACGTCCAGCAGGCGGATATTGTGATCCTTCTGGAAGTCCCTGATCGTCCGGGCCGCATCGGCGCGCGAAGGCAGCCCATCGAAGGCGTCTTCCGGTTCCAGGTCGAAGGAAACGTCGCGCATAAGGCCGCCATTGCCGATCGAGCCGTCCTTGACCGCTTCGCGGAAGTCGCCGATGCTCAAGGAGCCGTCATGTTCGCCGTTGGTGGCGCTTTCCAGCTTCTTGAAAAGTTCAAAGTTATTGGCCGCCATGGCGCGCGCCGCGTCCTGCACTTCTTCCGGCACCTGGATGAATTTGCCGTTCTTGTCCTTGCAGTAGCCCGTTTCCGCCATCTGCTGCAACTGATCGATGGAAAGGTGGCCGATGCCATGCTCTTTCTGGAAATCGTTGATGGTCTTGGCCGCGCCATACTCGCTTGGCCGATTCGTCGAGATATTGCCGTTCATGATGGCGTTCATGAAGTCCAGCAGCGAAATGCCACGCGTCGGTTGCGGATAACCGCTGCCGCCGTTGGCGGAAATAGTGCCGTCCTTGACCGCATAGCGATAGTCCTCCTGGCTCAGTTTCCCGTCATGCTCGCCGTTCTTGGCCGATTCGAGCTTGCGGTACAGCTCACCGCCATTCGCCATCATCTTCTGGGCCGCCAGTTGCACGTCGCCGGACACCAGGCGGGTATTGCCGTTCTTGTCCGTGAAGTAACCCGTTTCAGCCATCTGCTTCACCTGCTCGGGCGACAGGTAGCGGATGCCATTGTCCTTCTGGAAGTTGTTGATAGTCTTGGCTGCGCTGGATTCCGATGGCAGCTGGCTGCCGCCGTCGCCCGAGAGCAGCATATTGCGGGCCGCGTTCTTCAGCCAGGCCGGCAGGCCCAGTTCGTCGAGCACGTCGGCCAGCGATTCGGGCGAACCCTGGTTGCGCGGCGACGGTGCAAACAGGATGTCGCTCGATTCCGGGCCAAGCGGCGATCCCCCGCTTGGCATGGGGCGGAAAAGGCCCGGCCTGTCGTTGTCAAAAGTGGTGGTGATCGTCGTGGTGGTCTTGGTGATCGTGGCTGACATGCTGTTTCCTTAGTCGAGTAAGTGAATGCGCGCCTACACTGCCGACTGCGAAATTTCTTCCGCTTTCTTGATCAACTTCGTGAACACGGCCACGTTGTTGACGTCGCTCCTTGCGGCAGCGACCTGCTCCAGCTGGCGGACATATTTCGCTTCGTTGGCGCGCACGGATCCTGGTCTTGTGTCGGGCATTGGTCGCTCCTATTGCTGGTCGTTGATGGTCTTGGCCATCGCATTGAAGACCTTCAGCTTGGCCAGCGAAGTGCCCTGCTGGGAAACCCAGAGCTGGAACTCCATGGCCTCGGCGGCGCCCATCTGCGCGGCCTGCCCGATCGGCATGGACTTGGTTTTCTCCATGGCCTGGCCTGGGCGCGCCTGCGACGGCGCGAACATGCTGTTCTGGTAACTGCTCATATCGCTCTCCTTTGATCGATGCAACAGAGGTGGAACCGGATGGTTCCACCTCTTCCGGCTTAGATCAGGGACAAGGCATTGTCCTGGCCGGCCTTGGCCAGTTTCAGTTTGGCGGCGTTGGCATTCACCGCTTCTTTTGCTGCGGCAGTAGCTTCCTGGTCAAGGATCGCGCCACCTGCGCCGATCCACGATTGGACTGCGGTCATTCCAGACATAATTAGCTCCTTGGTAGTGGTTGAAGTTGCCGCCTTACGCAATATGCGATGCGACGGTAGCGATATGTGGAGGCCGGTGCGCCGGCGGTTCCATGCATGGCGTCGATTTATGGCGCCGCACCCGTGGAACCGTTTGCCATGGATGCGCTACCTATCGGTGCGTTATGTATGGAACATGCGCGGGAACCCTTCAACCATCAAAGGAGCAGATATGGGCATTCAATTTTCACCGGTCGGCGGATTCAATTTCGCCTCGCAGGCAGGCGACTTCTTCAAGGAAAGCCTGAAACACAAGACCAACGAAGACTTGATCAATATGCTGGGCAAGGACAACCTGAGCCCCGCAGCGCGCGACGCCATCCGCGACGAACTGGAATCGCGCTTCAAGGCCAATCAGGCGGAAAAAACCGGCGGCGGTGGCGGCGGCGAGGAAGAGGACGACCTGCGCAAGCTGCTGAAGAAGCTGCAGGATGGCACCATTTCGTCGGAGGAGTTGAAAAAGCTGGCCGGCATGCTGGGCGTGAACGTTGCCACGCTGGAGAAACTCAAGGGCAAGGGGCATGAAGAAGCCGGAGCGGACATCACCGGCGGCTGAACGGGCTCCAACCTGCGCTTGCGGCCTTTGCGGCCGCAAGCCTTTCACTTAAATCACGTCATCCGCCGGATTCGGCGTCTTGGATTCCCCGCCACCGCCCAGCACCTTGGCAGCGGTATTGATAACTTCAGGCAGGACGGCACGGCCGATAGCGGCAAGTACTGGCAGCATTTCTGACTCCTTTCAAGGTTGATGTGGTGTGGGACAGCAGCGCCCCTAGCTGAGTGGCAGCAAATGCCGCATGCGTTCCATCGCAGCGCAATCCAGGTGCGGAACCAGGGCCGCCGGCACAGCCACCTATCGGCAGGCCTGGAGCCTGGCGCATATGCGCGGCCCCTGTCAGCGCTTGCCGGCGTTCCCAAATGAGACGAGCTTATGGACTTCGCAGAACAACAATCACAGGCAGCTTCCCTCTCGCCGCTGGCGCATGCCGGCCAACTGGCTTTCTGGCTGGACCTCAATCCGGACCTGCCGATCAGCGCGGCCCCGCTCTCCAGGCCGGCGCCCACCTCCCTGCCCGGCCTGGGCGATGCGCGGCGCCATGTGGCCGATGCCATCAATGAAGGCTATTTCCAGGCCGGCCCCATCATCCCGCGCAGCCACGCAGGCAAGCTGGCGCAGGTCATCGGCGGCCTGGTACAGCGCGGGATACCGCCGGTCTTCTGCATGGTCTACGATGCCTTCTGGCAGATGTTCGCACCGCTCGACCCGGTCCTGCGCCAGCTGCTCGGCGAGCGTTACCAGATGATGCCCACCGATATCTGGGCCTGGCACGTCGCGCCGCAGGACGATGCGACAGGCTGGGGGCCGCATCGCGACCTGCATCATCCGCAGGCCGTCGACGCCGATGGCCGTCCGCGAATCCTGAACATCTGGCTGCCCCTGACAGACGTCAATCCGCTGAACGCCTGCATGTACGTGCTGCCCCAGCACCTGGACCGCAGCCTCCAGGCGAACGGAGAAGAGATCGAGCTGGAACTGGGCGACTGGCAGAACATCCGCGCCCTGCCTGTGCCCGCGGGAGCACCGTTGGGCTGGAACACGCATGTGCTGCACTGGGGCGGCCGCAGCAGCGCACGCGCCAGGCAGCCGCGCATCAGCGTCGGCATCTATTTTCACAACCGCGATTGCGACCTGCACGAGGTCAATCCCGATACCGCCCGCACCGGCTTTTCCTCGCTCGACTTCGGCCCGGGCTTGCAACTGCCGTTCGAGGCCCGCCTGCAGGCGATTGCCGGCGCGATCTATATGTACAACCGCCGCATTCCCGGCGACTTTCCCGACACCTGGGAGCACATCTTCCAGTTCGCCCGCCAATACCGGCGTAACTGAGCGCCTGGCCTACGGCTGGCCTGGCCGCATGCCTACGTGCAGCCAGGCGTCACTCCTACAGACGGGAACCGCGTCCGGACTAATATTGAAACGTCATCCCGCTGAACATGGAGGAAAGCATGAGCAAGCCAAGCCAGGCCGGCAAGAATGGACGCAACAGCAAACCGCAAGAAACCCAGAACAGCAAGAATGCGGGCAGCGCATCCTCTGCCAAGGGCAACAAGCAGTCAGCTGGGTCCGAGGGCAAGTCCAGGCAATCCGGAACCTCGTCGAAATCGAAGTAATCAAGCTACCGGCGGCCTGTTCTCCGGCGAGTAGTGGCTGTGCCGGCCGAAATGATCGAGGGTCTTGTCCCACGCCTTGTCGGCAGCCGCGCGCAACTGGTCGCGCCCCTTGGCTGGTGAAAACGATTCGATGAAGCTGTCGTAGTCGGCCACGAAGCTGCGCGGATCGCCGCCAGGCATGCCCATTCTCAGGTCAAGGCTGCTGTCAAGCTGGTTGCCGACCCACATGGCTTCGTGCATCGAGTGGCCGCCATCGAAATTCAGGAACATCATGGTGCCGAGCAGCGCATCTTTCGGATCGACCTTCCCGCCCTGGTCCAGGATATCGCCCACCATGTGCATCACAATGTTGGTCGAGCCGGAGACACCGCTGACGAAGGACACGCCATGTTCGAGCGCCGTTCTCAACTCCGGGCTCGCATGCGCCAGGTCGGGACGATTGCGGTCCCCCGGATGCATGGCCGGCTCCCTGCTGCCGACAATGTCGGGCTGGTGGTACATGGTGATCCCCGACTTCGGCGCCATGCGGTTGTAATTGGGCGCGCCCTCCGTCAGCCGCGCCGCTGCGTGGCCAACCACGTTGGCGTAATTCTGGTTCGCCCTGGGCATCCATGGCGCAGCGCCGTGCGCCTGCATGCACAGCGACATTTTGACGGTCAGGTAGGGAATCGCGATGCAATCGAAGCCGTTGGCCACTGGAGTGCGCAATAGCTGCTTCAGGGCTCCGAGCGCCTGGTCCGGGCGCGCATTGAAAAATGCCTCAAGCGCCGGCGAGTCGACCTGCCAGCCGCGCCGCTCGTGCCGCATCATCTTTTGAACCTGAAGAGCCGTATCCTGCTGCGCCTGCGGCGGCAGTGTCTTCAGCATCAAGTCCAGGTGGTAGGCCAGCGCCGCCATGCCTTGTTTCACATTCGCTGGCGGGTCGCGAACCAGTTCGGTAATCAGCACCGTTTCCATGGCGCGCCCGTAGATATTGTCGTGCAGGCGCGTCTCATAGCCGTCAGCCGACGCTGGAATGTCGTGGCGCAGACGCTTCGCCAGTTTGCCAAGGTCTTCCAGCCCCCGGTTCCGGCAGTCCGCCTCGACCTGCCGCAGCCATGCCCTGGTCTCGCCGGGCGCCAGCTTGTGCTGCATGACGCGGTCCATCGTTTGGTATCCCAGCTCTTTCAGGAATTTCCGGTGCTCGGGGCCGGCATGATGCTGCATATGCCTTATCGCATGGCCAAGGTGGGTCATGCACTCCATCGGCATCCGCTTTGCTTCGCGCGGCTCGCGGGACGGCCCCAGCGCCTTGCTTTCCTGGGCATGCACCATCTCGCCAACTTTCTTGGTGATGTCGCCCAGTACGCCCGCTGTCATGCGGTTGCGCGGATCGCCCAGCCAATCGCAAACGCTCTGGATAAACTGCGCTGCCGGTGTTCCCTGCAGGTTGTAGCGCTGGGTGGTGTTGTGGAGCATATTCATCGCCGCCTGCTTGCCAAGCATTTCCGCATACTGGGCTTGCGCCGGCGACAGCGCTCCGCTATCCAGGGTGAGCTTTATTTTGGGATCGGCCGATCCGCCAGCATTCCCCAGCCGTGGGTCGTGGGCGCGCGATTCATGTCCCATGACCAGAAGATTGCCGGCCTGCTCGACATTCTGCCTCGTATCCCATTTCACCATATCCAGGATGGTGGTGTGGCGTCCCACAGATTGCGACGCCGGCGGCTCTGCTGGCGGAGCCGAGCCACGCCATTGCGATTGCAGCGGATGCACCGTCCCGGGGCGCGGGGCCGGCATGCGCGCGGATGGCTGCGGCCCGCCCTGCACCGGCAGGCGCGATGGCGCCGGGGCCGGTTGCGTACCGCCCGCAGTTGGCGGCAAGACTGGGAGCGAACCATAGCCAGTCCCATTCGTACGATTGAGCATATTCTCTCCATACACGCTGATCGGTCACCATTGCGGACATCACTCTGTGGCAGGACCGGGTGCTTTAGTTCCCGATGCGCGCAAAGATTCCACGTGGCGCCTTACTTCGCCAGCGTGCAACGGTCCACCATGCCCCATGAAGAACCGCTGCGATCCTGCATCAAGCAGGCATTCCAGTTGATCGGCCACCGCATGGGGATCGTCCTCGAACGGTGGCCGCTTTGCCTTGCCGGTTCTGGCGATGCCGCCGAGGAGTATGCCCGAAGAGATGAGATCCCCTACCATGGCGTCGCCGCCTCCCAGCTGCACTGAGATTGATCCGCAGGTGTGGCCCGGCGTATGCCGCACGGCGCCATCGATGCCAAAACGGTCCAAAGCCAGGAACTCTCCCCCCTGCAAAAGCAGGTCTGGAGTGAACGGCACGTACGGCCGCCGGATCAACCCTGTCCGAAGAAAGGCCCGGCCAAACCAGCCCGTGGCGCAAAACGTCATCGGACGCTTTTGCAGGTAGAAGTCAAGGTCGTCTGCGTGCGCGACGATGGGGGCGCCGGTCAGTTCGCGCAAATGCGCGGCACTTCCGGCATGATCGATATGCGCATGGGTTACCACAATCAGCTTGATATCGGAGAACAGCAGTCCCTTGCTGCGAAGCGCGCGCGCCACTTTATGGCTGCTCCCCGGCAAGCCGGTGTCGACCAGTACGCTGCCCTTGGAGCCAACGACGATGTGGCAGTTCACCATGCCCAGCGGCGCGATGCTGACGCGAATAATTTCATGCTTTTCCATTCCCTTGAATTCCTGGCTGAAGTGACGGGCATATTGTCCGTCACCGCCGCGATCCGTTAGCATGGCGATATCCGCAAGTTTTTAGCCAATATGATCAACCATCATGAAACGTGTCCGCATTGCCCTGCTCGCCTATCCGGGATGCATGGGACTCCAGCTTTTCAGCGTCGCCGATATCCTTGCCATTGGCGCTGACCTGGTGCATGCTCCGATTCCGCTGGACGTGCAATGGGTTTCCCTGCATGGCCGTCGCGTCCAGCTGTCGGGCGGAACGTCGATAGAGACGGTGAAGCCGACCGGGAAATACGATGTGCTGATCGTTCCCGGATTTGGCCTTAACCGGCCGGTGGACTGGCATTTGAAACTGGCTGCACGCGCCGCTGAGATTGAGTTCATCCGCCGCTCGTTTGCCAAAGGGACGCGGGTCGCATCGGCGTGCGTGGGCGCATTCCTGCTGGCCGAAGCAGGCCTGCTGGATGGCCGCAAAGCGGTAACTTCCTGGCTCTTCGCCGGGGAGCTGGCCCGGCTCTACCCTTCAGTTGCAGTGCAGGCGGAAGGACTGCTGGTGGAAGACAGCGCCGTGATCACGACCGGCGCCGTCAGCGCGGCGACCGATCTCGCTGTGTATCTTATCAAGCGCCTGTTTGGCACGGAGGCAGCCATTGCGGCCGCGCGCGTGACATTGCTGGCAGAGCTGCGCACCAGTCAAGCCCCTTATGTCGACGCCAGCATGGCGGCGCAGTCGCTGCCTGACTTTTCGCAACGCCTGGCGGAATGGTTCAACCAGCGCTTGCCGGCCCCCTATTCGCTCCGGGCAGTTGCCGCTGCCTTTCACACCAGTCCCAGCACCCTGATGCGGCGCGTCCGCAGCGAGACCGGGCAAACTCCGCTGGCCCTGCTGCACGGCGCGCGCGTCGAGAAAGCAAGGCAGTTACTTCGCACCACCAGCTGGAATATGCAGCGCATCGCCGAGGCGGTCGGATATGCCGATGCCAGCAGCTTTTCACGGCTTTTCACCCGGCTTACCGGGCAGACACCGATGCGCTATCGGCGCCAATGAGGCGGCAGCGCGGCACTCATGGACGCTTGAGTGCTGAGCGCGCGGCCTCGGCCTTGTTCCGGACCACGCATCCGTGCGCATGATCGTTGACCAGGCCCATGGCCTGCATGAATGCATAAACAGTCGTCGGACCGACAAACTTCCAGCCAAGCTTCTTCAGCGCTTTGGACAGAGCAATGGCTTCGGCAGAAGTGGACGCAGTCTGCGGCGCGGCGATCGCATCCGGAGCGGGCTCGAACTGCCAAACGAACCGCGCCAACGATCCTTCGCTGGCGATCAGCTCTTTGGCGCGTTTGGCGTTGTTGATGACCGCCTCGATTTTGCCGCGATGGCGGACAATGCCCTCGTCCTGCAGCAACCGTTCGACGTCCCGCTCCGAGAAGCGCGCGATGCGGCCAATATCGAAGTTGTGGAAAGCACGCCGGAAGTTCTCGCGTTTCGCCAGGATCGTCCGCCAGCTCAGTCCGGACTGGAATCCTTCCAGGCAGATCTTCTCGAACAGGCGAGTGTCGTCGACGACCGGGAAGCCCCACTCCGAATCGTGGTAATGCAGGAATTCCGGCGCGGCACCGCACCAGCGGCATCGCGCGCCGCCATCTGGTCCAGCGAAAAGTTCACTCACACTGCCCCTCCATGAAGTAATGAAATAGGACAATCGTCCTACATGGGCGGCCCGATTGTCAAGAGAACATCGGTCCCCGGCCCGCCAATCGCCTTGCGCAAGGGGGTTGACCCGCTGCTATAATCGGGGCTCTTATGCGCCGACTACTTTGCATCCTGCTGATGTTTTGCTTGCCATTGCAAGGCTTTGCCATGCAATGGCACCAGGCTATCCAGGCCGGGGATGTCTCGTACGCGCACGAAGTTTTGCACGATGAACATGTCAGCCATCACCACGAAGACGATGGATCGATCCACTTCGATTCTTCGGACGAGTCGGTAAAACACGTGCAAGACCACTCCTGCTCACCGCAGCCCGGCGGCTTGTTCGTTCCCGCACTGGCGCCTGCGCCGAGCGAGTTGGTCGAAACGGTTTCGATCCACCTGGTTACATTCATTCCCGATCCCATGCTGGAAATGCCGCATCGGCCTCCCGCAACGACCCTCGGCTAAGCTGCCGAGGGTGCCCCAGCACATCCCTTGACCCGCGTGGACCAGCCACGCCCGTGCCGCACACCTCGGTGATTTCCTGATCACCCGACGGAGTTTTACCTATGCACGTCTTCAGACTGCCCCGCGCGGTCGCCGGTTTGGCATTGCTTTTGCCAGCCCTGGCGATCGCGCAGCTTGCGGCGCCGCCCACGCCGCAAACTTCATTGCACGCCATGGTGGAAAGCGCCTGGCAGCGCTCGCCCCAGGCCCGCGCCCTGCTGGCCCGCCAGGACGAGGCAGCCGCCGAGCAGGAACTGGCCGGTTCCTGGCTGGCGGCAGCGCCGGTTGTCGGCCTGTCCCAGCGCAGCGACCGCTGGACCGAACAGCGCGGCCTGCAGGAATCGGAGGTCGCCCTCTCCACGACCGTCTGGACCCCGGGCCAGAAGGCGCGGCGCGCCGCCTACGCCCAGGCCTATGCCACGGAAACGGACGCGCAGCTCCAGCAAGCGCGCCTGGATGTCGCCGGGCAAGTGCGCTCGCGCCTGTGGGAAGCGCACGCTGCGCAGGAACAGGTGGTGGAAAAGCAAGTCCTGCAGCAAGCCTTGCAGGAGCTCGCGCAAGACGTGCAACGCCGCGTAGCCGCCGGCGACCTGCCGCGCAGCGATGCGCTGCTGGCGCAGCAGGAACTGATTAACGCGCAGTCCGGCCTGATCGCCGCACGCGGCAATGCCAGGGCCGCCCTCTCGCGCTTCGCGGTGTTGACCGGCCTGGCCACGCTGCCCCCAGTAGCCGCCGAGCCGGCACCGCCGTCCGCCGACCCGGCGCCGGTACGCGTGCAGGCGGCGCAAGCCGCGGAACAGCGGGCGCGGGCTGCCATCGCGGCGGCATCGGCCCAGGCATCGGCAGCGCCGACCATTGAGCTGACCATGCGCCGCGAGCGCGATAGCGCCCAAGGACCGAACGACCGCAGCATCGGCCTCGCCCTGCAAATTCCATTGGCCGGCAAGCAGCGCAACCGCCCGCTCGAGGCGGCGGCGGCCACGCAACTGGCCGCCGCCAGCGCCGAACTGGCGCAGGCCCAGGCCCAGCTTGATGCGGAGCGGGCGGTGGCGCAGGAGCGCATCGAGGATGCAAAGGCAGCGCTGGCACTGGCCGAACAGCGCGCCGCCGCTGCGCAGGAACATACGCGCCTGCTCGACAAGGCATTCGCGCTGGGCGAACGCGGTTTGGCTGAACTGCTGCGCTCCCGCATCCAGAACCATGAAGCGCAGCTCGGCCTTCGCCAGCAGCGCGTCGCACTCGGCCAGGCACTGGCCGAGCTTAACCAGGCTTTAGGAATCATCCCATGAAACGACTGACCATTCTTCTTTGCTGGCTGGCGCTTGCGCTGCCCGCTTTTGCTTCGCCCGGCGCGCACGGCCCGAACGGCGAACACCTCGACGGTCCTGCCGCGACGGCAAGCACCAGCAGCGTGCCTCGCGTTGAAACCTTTACCGAGGCATTCGAACTCGTGGGCCACCTGTCGGGCGGCGAACTGTCGGTCCTGATCGACCGTTACGACACCAACGAGCCGGTCCTGAACGGCAAGCTGGAAATCCAGTACAAGGGCATGAAGGCGCAGGCCAGGTTCCATTCCGACATCGGCGACTATGCGGTCGACGACGAGAAATTACTGCAAGCGCTGTCGACGCCGGGCAAGCACCCCTTGCTGTTCACCTTCGTCGCCGGCGACGAAAGCGACCTGCTGGAAGGAACGCTGGAAGTGCCGGCCAGCGCCGGCCACGGACATGCAGGCGTGCCGCGCTGGGCCTACTGGCTGGCCGCTGCCGTGCCGCTGCTGTTGATCGGCAGCCTTCTGCTGCGCCGCAAACTGTCCTCCGCAAAGCGATAACGAATCATGCAAACACACCTCAAAAAATTCGCTCTGGCGGCCTGCCTGGCGGGCGCCCTGTCGGCCTATGCATCGCCTGGCGCGCACGGCCCCAACGGCGAGCACCTTGACGGCGCCGCCACCACCAGCGCCAGCGGCCTGGCCCGCCTGCCCGACGGCAGCGTCAACGTGCCCAAGCTGGCCCAGCGCCGCATGGGCATCCGCACCGTCAAGGCCGAAGCCGGCGAGCATCCGGTCACGGTGGAACTCAATGGCCGCACCGCCATCGACCCGAATGCCGGAGGCCGCGTCCAGGCGCCATTCGCCGGACGCATCGAAGCCGGGCCGCAAGGCCTGCCGGTAGCGGGACAGTCGGTACGCAAAGGCCAGGTGCTGGCCATCCTGCGCCCTGTAGCCAGCGCCGCAGAACGCGGCAGCCAGCAGGCAACCCTGGCCGACCTGCGCGCCAACCGCAGCCTGCTCGAACAGCGCGTGAAGCGCCTCGAAGCATTGGAAGGCAGTGTCGCCCGGAAGGACATCGATGCCGCACGCGCCGAACTGGCAAGCCTGCTTGGGCGTGAAAAGGCCACGGCTGCGGCGCTGGGCGGCGCCGAACCGATCGCCGCACCGGCCGACGGCGTGCTGGCCAGCGCGCAGGTACTGCTTGGCCAGATTGTCGAATCGCGCGATGTGCTGTTTGAAGTCGTGCATCCCGACCGCCTGCTGGTCGAGGCCAGTACGCCGGACGCCTCGCTGGCTGGCCGCATCGAGTCGGCCAGCGTGGTGCAGGCGGACGACGTCCAGCTCACGCTGCTGGGCGGCGCACGCAGCCTGCGCGACGGCGCCTTGCCGGTGCAATTCGCAGCCAGGGGCAAAGCCATCCCGCTGGCTGTTGGCCAGCCGGTGACGGTGCTGGCGCGCCTGAAGACCACCGAGAAAGGCATCGCCTTGCCGGCGGCGGCGCTGGTGCGCAACCCGTCCAATGAGACGGTGGTGTGGATCAAGTCCGGCGCCATGCGCTTCATCGCCCAGCCGGTCGAAGCAAAGGCGCTGGATGCCCACACCGTGGTGGTGACCAAGGGACTGAGCGCCGAGAACCGCGTGGTGGTCGATGGCGCGGCCCTGATCAACCAGATCCGCTAGGGGCGCCATGTTCAATCGAATAGTTCGTTTCAGCCTGGATAACCGGCTCTTCGTCCTGGCGGCCGCCGTGCTGTTGATGGTGTACGGCGCAATGACCGCCTGGCGCACGCCGGTCGACGTGTTCCCCGACCTGAACAAGCCGGTGGTCACCGTGCTGACGGAAGCCGGCGGCATGGCGCCGGAAGAAGTCGAGCAGCTGGTATCGTTCCCCATCGAGACGGCCCTGAACGGCATGCCCGGCGTCACCCGCGTGCGTTCGGTTTCCGGCGTTGGCCTGTCCATTGTCTACGCCGAGTTCGACTGGGGCACCGATGCCTACCGCAATCGCCAGCTGGTCAGCGAGCGCATGACGCTGGTGAAGGAACAGTTGCCCGGCGGCGTCACGCCGGCGATGGGCACCGTCTCGTCCATCATGGGCGAGATCATGCTGATTGCGCTGCCGATCGACGCCGCCAGGACCGATCCGATGAAGGCCCGCGAGTATGCGGACTTTGTGCTGCGTCCACGCCTGCTGTCGATTCCCGGCGTATCGCAAGTGATTCCGATCGGCGGCGAAGTCCGGCAATTGCGCGTCGAACCCGACACGGCGCGCATGGCGCAGTTTGGCGTATCGCTGGAACAGCTGGCCAATGCCTTGCGCGGTTTCGCCGCCAACACCAGCGGCGGTTTCATTGACCTGAACAGCCGCGAATACCTGATCCGCAACCTGGGCCGCACCAACCGGCTGGAAGATGCGCGCGGCATCGCCGTCGCCCATCGCAACGGCATCCCGGTGCTGCTGGAACAGGTTGCCGACGTACGCTATGCAGCAGCCTTCAAACGGGGCGATGCCGGCATGAACGGCAAGCCGGCAGTGATTCTGAGCGTGCAGAAGCAGCCAGCCGCCGACACGGTGCGCCTGACGCGCGACATCGAAAACGCGCTGGGCGAACTGAAACAGGGCCTGCCTGCCGGCCTGGCGGCGCCGGTGGTCCTGTTCCGGCAAGCCAATTTCATCGACGCTTCCATCGGCAATGTGGTCGAGGCACTGCGCGATGGCGCCATCCTGGTCGCCATCGTGCTGTTCGCCTTCCTGCTTTCCGCACGGGCGACGGCGATTTCGCTGGTGGCCATCCCCCTTTCGCTGGCGGTGACCGCCCTCGCCTTCCACCTGCTTGGCCAATCCATCAACGTCATGACGCTGGGCGGCCTGGCCATTGCCATCGGTGAACTGGTGGACGACGCGGTGGTGGACGTGGAAAACATCCAGCGCCGCTTGCGGCAGCGCCGTGAGGACGGACTGTCGGTGCTGGAAGTGATCTGGCGCGCATCGGTCGAGGTGCGCTCCGCGATCGTCTACGCGACAGTCATCGTGGTGCTGGTCTTTGTGCCCTTGTTTGCGCTGCCTGGCATCGAGGGACGCCTGTTCGCACCGCTGGGCATTGCCTATATCGCCTCGATCCTGGCTTCGCTGCTGGTTTCCATGACGGTGACGCCCGTGCTGGCCTACTACCTGCTGCCGGCCTCGCTGCACAAGGCCCACCGCGACAGCCCGCTGGTGTCACGCCTGAAACGGTGGGACAGCGCCCTGCTTGACTGGTGCTTCCCGCGCATGAAGGCCATCCTGTCTGTCGCGCTGGTGGTCGTGATCCTGGCCGCTGCGAGCATTCCCTTCTTCCCGCGCGCCTTCCTGCCGCCATTCAACGAGGGCTCGCTGGTGATGGGCATGACCTTCACGCCGGGCACGTCGCTGGCGGAAGCCAACCGGCTCGGTTCCCTGGCGGAGACCCTGATCGCGCAGGTGCCGGAAGTGACCAAAGTCGGCCGCCGCACCGGCCGCGCGGAACTGGATGAACATGCCGAAGGCGTGCACTCCTCTGAAATCGATGTGGACCTGAAACCGTCCAAGCGCAGCCGCGAGGACATCATGGCGGCGATCCGGGCACAGTTGACCGTGATTCCAGCCTCGGTGGCGATCGGCCAGCCGATCTCGCATCGCCTGGACCACCTGCTGTCCGGCGTGCGGGCGCAGGTTGCGCTGAAGATCTACGGTGACGATGTCGATACCTTGCGCGGCCTGGCGGACGGCTTGCGCGGCAGGCTGCAATCCGTGCCTGGCCTGGTCGACCTCTCGGTCGAACGGCAGGTGCTGATCCCGCAAGTGAAAATTAGGATCGACTACCGCAAGGCCGCGCAATATGGCCTGGCGCCGGGCCAGGTGCTGGCGGCGCTTGAATCGCTGGCCGAAGGAACGCGCATCACGCAGGTGATCGACGGCGCCCGCCGCTACGACCTGGTCTTGCGCCTGGCCGATGCCAAGCGCACGCCGCAAGACCTGGAACGGCTGATGCTGGACAGCCCGGGCGGCCGCATACCCCTGTCGACCGTCGCCACCGTGGAAGAAGGCGATGGCCCGAACCAGATCGGCCGCGAGAACGGCCGCCGCCGCATCGTGGTTTACGCCAATACCGACGGCTCGAGCATGTCGCGCATTATCGGCGACGTGCGCAAGGCGGTGGACGCGACGGCCCTGCCGGGCGGCTATTTCGTCAGCATCGAAGGGCAGTTCCAGGCGCAGGAACAGGCCCAGCGCCTGATCGTGAGCCTGTCGCTGGCCTCCGTAGTGATGATCTTCCTGGTGCTGTATTCGCGCTACCGCTCCACGACCCTGGCACTGGTCATCATGGGCAATATTCCATTCGCCCTGGTGGGCAGCGTGCTGGCGATGTGGATCGCCGGCGTTTCGCTGTCGGTCGCGTCGATGGTGGGCTTTATCACGCTGGCCGGCATCGCCACCCGCAACGGCATCCTGAAAGTCAGCCACTACGTCAACCTGTGCAAGTTTGAAGGCGAAACCTTCGGCTGGCCGATGATCGTGCGCGGCTCGCTGGAACGCCTCACGCCGGTCCTGATGACGGCACTGGTGGCAGCGTTTGCGCTGACGCCGCTGCTGCTGTCGGCCGAGGCGCCGGGCAAGGAAATCCTGCATCCGGTAGCGGTGGTGATCTTCGGCGGGCTGGTAAGTTCCACCGTGCTCGACTCGCTGCTGACCCCACTGATCTTCTGGCTGGTGGGCCGCAAGCCGCTGGAGCAGCTGGTCGCAGCCGGCAAGGACGAAACGTATTGATTCAACGGGCAAGCGGCAGCGCCCTTTTCAGCTGCCGCAAATCTCTGGAGTATGAAATGAAAAAACTGATGGCATTGATCGCATTTTCACTCGCGATCGCAGGCGGCCAGGCCGTGGCCCATGAAAGCCCGGCCAAGCATGGCGGCATCGTCAAAACAGCTGGCGATATCCAGTTTGAACTGGTCAACAAGGACGGCCAGACCACGATCTACGTGGATGACCATGGCAAGGAAATCCCGATGGCGGGCGGTTCGGGTACGCTGACCGTGCTCAAAGGCACCGAGAAGTCCGAGGTTCCGCTGATTGCGGGCAGCGGCAACACCCTGATGGCAAAGACCGGCGACAAAGTCGGCCCAGGCACCAAGGTTGTTGCAGCCATCGTCTTCCCGGACAAGAGCGCAATGAGCGTGCGCTTCTCGCTCAAGTAAGCAGGCAGCCTAGCGAAGATGCCAGACCAGCCCGAGCTTCTCGAACCCGCGGATCAGCCAGCCGCCGAAATCGAGGTGCTTCGGCTCGTTCATCGCCGAAGTGGGACGCGCGTGATGGTGGCTGTGCAAGCCCTCGCCGAGTAATAACAGCGCGAAGAAGGTGTTGTCCCGCGCTTCGTTGTCGCTGCCGTCCACCTTCCTTCCGAACAGGTGGCCGAAGGAATTGACCGACCACGTCAACTGGTGCAGCAAGGCGACGCGCGCGGCGCCCGCCCAGAATATGCACCGGACCATTTCGTCTTCGCCACCGGCCAGGTAACCGACTGCGCCGGGCAGCACCAGCCCCACGGCGACAATCGGCCAGTAGTAACGGGAGAGGATGGCGATGCTGCGGTCTGTGAGGCAGTCCGGCGCATAGCGCGCTGGCTGCGAGACCCTTCCATAGATCATCCATCCCGTGTGCGCGTGGAACCATCCCAGCAGGCGGTTCGAAATGGGGCCCTGGTCGGAAAACCACGGCGAATGCGGATCGTATTGTTTGTCTGCGAAGCGATGGTGGCGCCGATGATCGGCGACCCAGCGGGTAATGTCGCCTTGCATCGCCCAGGTACCCAGCACGCCGAGGCAGACCTTGATTACCCCGCTGGTCTTGAACGCATGATGCGTGAAGTAGCGGTGCATGCCGATTGCGACGCCAATCACGGTCAAGCCAAAAAATGCGGCAAAGGTAATCAGCGTAGCGGCAGTCGGTGCGAGCGGCGTCCTGACGCTGGCGGCCAGCGCCGCCATCAGTATCCATGGCAGGAAAATGGAGGCCAGATTGAGAACCCTGTTACCCCAGTTTTCTTTCGGATTGTGCGAGATGCAGGGGTCCTTCATCGCCGATGCTCGAATTATTTCAACAACAATATACTATTATCAATCTTCCCCTACCGCAACAACGGCTCACGGCGCGGCACGCCGCAGTTCCGGCTCGGCGGCGAAAACCGCTTCCAGCCAGCGCGCGAAAACCTGCAGCTTGGGCGATGCCATGCGTCCTTGCGGATAGACCAGCGACACCGGTGATGGCGTTGGCGGCATTGCGCCCAATACCTCGACCAGCGCACCACTGGCGAGGTGGCTGCGCACCAGGTAGGTGCCCACCTGCGCCAGGCCCAGGCCCTGCAGGGCCAATTCCACATAGCCCTCCGCATCGTTGGTCGCCAGCGTGCTCGCCATAGCGGCCTTGTGCACCCGGCCGCCTTCGTCGAAGATCCACTCGAATGAACGGCCCGTGCGTCCCGAAACATGCATGATCGCGGTGTGCCGCCCCAGGTCGTCCAGCGAGTGCGGCGTACCGCGGAGCGCAAGATAGGCAGGCGCTGCGCAAGTCACGTAGCGCATGGTGCCGATCTGGCGGCCAACCAGCGAAGAATCCTCCAACTCACCGACGCGGACGGCGCAATCGACGCCTTCGCGCACCAGGTCCACCAGGCGCTCGCTGAGGCTGAGCGTCAGTTCAACCTCCGGATAGGCGCGGCGAAATTCGCCGATCCGGGGCAGCACCACCTTGCGCCCGACGGCCCCGCCCAATTCCACCCGCAGCCTTCCCTGCGGCGGCGTGTTGTCGCTGGTACGGAAAGGAGCTTCGGCTTCATCCACGGCGGCGAGAATCGCCAGGCAGTGCCGGAAGTAAGCCGCACCGTCGCTGGTCAGCGACAGCGTGCGCGTGGTCCGCTGCAGCAGCTGGGTGCCGAGGTAGGCTTCCAGCTTCTGGATGGTTGCGGTCAGCGCGGCGCGCGGCAAGTCGAGTGTTTCGGCCGCTTTGGTGTAGCTGTTGGCTTCCACGATGCGGACGAAGGTTTGCATGGCTTTCAGGCGGTCCATGGCACTCCAATTGTTCATTTAATGTGAAAAGTATAGGCCATTTGTTGGCTAATTATCTTTACAGCGCCATCCCGCAGAATGGCTTCAACTTTTCTCGACTGGAGTTCCAACATGAAAAACGATATCTCACGCGGCATGGTGGGCTTGCTGGCAGGCGCCAGCGGCCTGATAGTCGCCAGCCTGTATTACGCGCAAACCCTGGTCGGCCCGATCAGCGCGGCAACCGGCCTGTCGTCCGAAGCGGCGGGCCTGATCGTCACCCTCACCCAGGCCGGCTATGCGATTGGCCTGCTGTTTGTGGTCCCTCTGGGCGACCTGCTGGAAAACCGCAAACTCATATTTGGCGCCCTTCTGTTCGCCGCGGCGGCGCTGGCGGCAGCGGCTTCGAGCCACACCGCATTGCAGTTCCTGGCCGCTTCGCTGGCCATCGGGCTTGGCTCGGTCGCCGCCCAGGTGCTGGTGCCCTTCGCCGCCCACCTGTCGCACGAAGCGACGCGCGGGCAGACCGTGGGCAAGGTGGTGAGCGGGCTGCTGCTGGGGATCATGCTGGCGCGCCCGGCGGCCAGCCTGATCGCCGATTACGCCAGCTGGCGCGCCGTGTTTGGCGCAGCCTCCGTACTGGTGGCGATACTGGCCTTCGTGCTGCGTGCGAAGCTGCCGGAGCGTGTGCCAGGCGCACCGCTTTCGTACGGCCGCCTGATTGGTTCGCTGTGGCAGCTGTTCCGCGACACGCCCGTGCTGCGCCGCCGTGCGGCCTACCATGCCGGCCTGTTCGGCGCCTTCAGCATGTTCTGGACGGTGGTGCCGCTGGTGCTGGAAGGCGAACGCTTCCATCTGTCGCAGACCGGCATTGCCCTGTTCGCGCTGGTCGGCATGGCGGGCGCCATTGCCTCGCCTGTAGCAGGCAAGCTGGCGGACAAAGGCCATACGCTGCCGGCGACGGCCGCTGCGCTGGTGCTCGGCATTCTCGGGTTTGCGCTGCCACTATGGATGCCGGATTCGCACGTGGTCGCCATTGGCATGCTGGTCATCGCCTCCATCGTGCTCGACATGGGCGTTGCCGCCAACCTGGTGCTGGGACAGCGCGCCCTGTTCGCGCTGGGCGCCGAGGTGCGCAGCCGCTTGAACGGCATCTACTTCGCGCTGTTCTTCACCGGCGGCGCCGCAGGCTCCGCGACCGGCGCGTGGGTGCTGGCAAACTACGGCTGGCGCGCTGCGATGCTGGCCGGCCTTGCCTTCCCGGCAGCCGCGCTGCTCTACTGGGCCACGGAAGCGCTGGGGCAATCCAGGCAGGCTCTGCTCCCTGTAGCTGATTGAACGCTCGTCCGGGGCCGTACCGCTTCCCGACTGCGGCCACCGCGCATCATTCGAATGCGAGCATGATGGCAAGGCCGATGAACAGCAATGCCGTGCCGCGCTGCAGGATCGCCATGCGCGGCCCGGAGATGATGCGCGCGCCCGCTACGGCAGCCAGCAGCACATAGCTCAAATGGGCAACCAGGGTGCATGCGACAAAGGTCAGGCTAAGCAGCAGGAAGCGCATCAGGTCTACGGTCCCCGGCGGCATGAACTGCGGGAATACGGCGGCAAAGAACAGGATCGCCTTGGGATTGCTGCAGGCCACCAGCATGCCGCGCCGGAACACCGCACCGCGGCTGCTGCCTGCCGGTGCGCTCGCCAATGCCGCTGCGCCGGCCTGTCCCGCATTGCGCCACTGCTTGACGCCAAGCCAGGCGAGATAAGCGGCGCCGGCCAGCTTCAGCGCGGAGAAAGCCGGCGGCCATGCCTTGAACAGCAAGCCCATGCCGCCCATCGCCACGCAGGACACCAGAAATACGCCGACGGCATTGCCGGCGGAGCTGTACACGGTACGGCGTGGGCCCAGGTTCAGCGTGGTGGAGACCGCAAGCAGCACGGCGGGGCCCGGGCTGAAGGTGGTGGCAAGGGCCATGGCGAGGAACGCCAGCCAGAGTGAAAGAGTCATGGTCGTCATGCCGCCAGTATCCGGCCTGCTGCCGAGATTAAAAATACCCTAGAATTAACAACATCTTTAACTCAAACTTAACAATGCATGGACAAGATGCGCAGCATGGAAGTGTTCGTTCGGGTGGTGGACGCGGGAAGCTTCAGTGCCGCGGCCCGCAGCCTGGAGATGTCGACCGTGATGGTCAGCAAGCACATTGCGGCGCTAGAGGAACTTGTCGGCGCGCGCCTGCTGAACCGCACCACGCGCAGCCAAAGCCTCAGCGAAATCGGCCAGCAGTATGCCGAGCAATGCCGGCATATCCTGCAGCTGGTGCACGCGGCGGAGACGGGTGCGCTGGCCATGCGCACGGTCCCGCGCGGCACGCTGAAGATCAGCGCACCGGCGGCATTCGGCAGCCGCTGCCTGGCGCCGGCCATGGCGGAATACCTGGATGCCAATCCTGAGGTGAACCTCGAACTCGATCTTTCCAACCGCTTGGCGGACCTGGTGGAAGAAGGCCTGGATGCAGCCATCCGCATCGGCCCGCTGAAGGACTCCACCCTGGTGGCGCGCCCGCTGACGTCCTTGCAGATGATGGTTTGCGCCGCACCAGCCTACCTGGCGCGCCACGGCACGCCGCGCACCCCTGGCGAGCTGTGGCAGCACCGCTGCCTGGATTTCTCGCACTGGCGCCATGACGCGCGCTGGCCTCTGGGGCAACTCGGCACGGAAGAAGGAACCACGCCCCATTGCCGCATGCGCTCAAACAATGGCGAAGCCTTGCGCCTGGCGGCGGTCGCGGGACTGGGACTGGTGATGCAGGCAGATGCCGTGCTGGCCGACGAAATTGCCGCCGGCAGGCTGGTGCCTATCCTGCGCAAATACTGGCCGGCGCCGCGTCCAATGCACCTGATCTACCCGCGCGACCGGCAGTCGACGCCCAAGCTGGCCAGCTTCGTGGAGTTCGTGGTGCAGCGCTTCGGCACCTGACAGCGCCTCACCGTTTGCCTCCTAGTGGTTATGGCGCGGCAGGTCCTGCCCCACTCCGCGGTAAGACACTGCCAACTCCATGCAGGCGCCGGACTGCAGCTGGCCGACGGTGGCGCGGTAAATTTCCTGCCATGGCGTCTGGCTCGGCGGGATTGGCGGCGGCACCAGTTTTTTGCGCTCGGCGAATTCTTCGTCGCTGATCAGCACATCGCAACGCCCTTCGTTCAGGTCCACCCGGACCATGTCGCCGGTGCGCAGCCATGCCAGGTTGCCGCCGGCGGCGCTTTCCGGGGAAGCGTTGAGGATCGACGGGCTGTCCGAGGTGCCGGACTGGCGGCCGTCGCCCAGGGTCGGCAAGGCGGTAATGCCCTGCCTGATCAGCGCGTCCGGCGGCTGCATATTGACCACTTCCGCCGAACCCGGCCAGCCGACCGGGCCCGCGCCGCGGATCACCAGCATGGTGCGCGCGTCGATCTCCAGCGCCGGATCATTGATGCGGGCGTGGTAGTCGTCCGAGCCGTCGAACACCACGGCGCGGCATTCGAAAATGCCTTCCTGGCCCGGCGTGGACAGGTAGCGCTGGCGGAATGCCTCCGAAATCACGCTGGTCTTCATGATCGCGAAGTCGAACAGGTTGCCCTTCAGGACCAGGAAACCGGCCTGCCGCTTCAGCGGCTGGTCGAACGAGTGGATCATTTCGCGGTCGCTGGTGGCCCGGCCTTCCAGGTTGGCGGCCATGCTGCGCCCTGTCACCGTCGGACGGTCTGCACGCAGGCGGCCGGCTTGCAGCAATTCCCACATGATGGCCGGCACGCCGCCGGCGCGGTGGAAGCGCTCGCCCAGGTACTTCCCGGCCGGCTGCATGTTCAGCAGCAAAGGCACGTCGTAGCCGTAACGCATCCAGTCTTCCGGCGTGATCTCGACGCCGGCGTGGCGCGCCATGGCCATGATGTGGGGCTGCGCGTTGGTGGAGCCGCCGATGGCGGCGTTGACCACGATCGCGTCCAGGAAAGCGTCGCGCGTCATCACCTGCGATGGCCGCAGGTCTTCGTGCGCCAGCGCCACGATGCGGCGGCCGGTTTCGTAAGCAACCTGGCCGCGTTCGCGGTACGGGGCAGGAATTGCGGAACAGCCGGTCAGCGACATGCCAAGCGCCTCGGCGATCGCATTCATGGTCGATGCCGTGCCCATGGTGTTGCAATGGCCGGACGAAGGCGCCGACGCGGTAGCGATCTGCAGGAACTTCTCTTCGTTGATCTGGCCGGCCGCCAGCATGCGGCGCCCTTTCCAGATGGCCGCACCGGAGCCGACCAGCTCGCCTTCGAACCAGCCGTCCAGCATCGGGCCGCCCGACAGCACGATGGCCGGCAGGTCCATCGTGGCAGCGGCCATCAATTGCGAAGGCGTGCTCTTGTCGCAGCCGGTCATCAAGACCACGGCGTCGATCGGATAGCCGTGCAGGATCTCGACCAGGCCCAGATAGGCCAGGTTGCGGTCGATGGCGGCGGTCGGCCGGCGGCAGTTTTCAAAAGTGGGATGGACCGGGAATTCCATCGGAATGCCGCCCGCGTCACGGATGCCTTCGCGCACGCGCTTGGCCAGCTCGAGGTGGATGCGGTTGCAGGGGTTGATGTCGCTGCCGCTCTGCGCGATGCCGATAATGGGACGGCCCGAGCGCAGTTCTTCGGCGGTGATCCCGTAGTTCATGAAGCGCTCGAGATACAGCGCGGTCATGTCGATGCGCTCCGGATTGTCGAACCAGTCCTGGGAGCGGAAACGTCGTTGGTTATTCATGCGCCATACCACCCTGCATCGACAAAATATTCGCGTCCGCTGCAGCGGCCTGCGTTGGCCGAAGCAAGGAACAAAGTAAGCGCAGCCACGTCGTCCGGCTGCACGCGTTGCGGCAGGCATTGCGCCGCCAGGATGGCCGCTTCGCTCTCCGGTGTCTGCCACAGCGCCATCTGGCGCGGCGTATTGACGGCGCCGGGCACGATGCAGTTGACGCGGATGCCGTGCGGGCCCAGCTCACGTGCCAGGCCGCGTGTCAGGCCCTCGATGGCGGCCTTTGAAGCCATGTACAGCGGCAGTCCCGCCAGCGCGAGGTGCCAGGAGATGGAGCCGAAATTCAGGATAACGCCCGCACCTTTTTCCTGCATGCCTGGCAGCACCGCCTGGGCGCAAAAGAACTGGTGGCGCAGGTTCACAGCCAGGCTCCGGTCCCAGTACTCTGCGCTGACATCCTGCACCTGGTGGCGATGATCGTTGGCGGCATTGTTCACCAGGACATCGACAGCGCCGTAGTCGCGCGAGATGCCGGCGAATGCTGCGCCAAGCTGCTCCAGGTCGGTCAGGTCGCAGCGCACATAGCGTGGCGGATGGGCGCTGCCGGCCAGCCTGGCGGCCAGTTCCTGCGAGGCTTCATCTTGCACGTCGAGGAACACGACTTGCGCTCCCTGCCCTGCAAATGCTTCGACGACGGCGGCGCCAATGCCGCTGCCGCCACCGGTGACCACGACCAGCTTGCCCGGCAGGTCCGGGTAGCGCGCAAATTCCATTGGTGTGACGGCCATCCTTACTCCCCGAACGCGATGCCGCGCTGCGCCAGGTTGCTGTACAGCGCACGCACGCCAAAGGTCCATGGCGGCAGCTGGTCGCTGCGCTGCACCTGGTTGACCAGGGTGCCCAGCGACGGGCTGCTGATGCTGACCCGGTCGCCCAGATGGTGGGTGAAGCCGCCGCCGGCCGCGTCGCGGTCCTTGGTGGGCGAGAACATGGTGCCGAGGAACAGCATGAAGCCGTCGGGATACTGGTGGTGATTGCCGCAGGTCTGGGCCACCAGGTCGAGAGGGTCGCGGCTGATTTCGCGCATGCGGCTGGTGCCGGCCAGCTCGAAGCCGTCGTCGCCCTCGATCAGCAGGCTCACTTCGGCGTTGCGGATGGTGTCCACGGTGAAGTGCTGGTCAAACAAGCGGATGAAGGGGCCGATCGCGCACGAGGCGTTATTGTCCTTGGCCTTGCCCAGCAACAGCGCGCTACGGCCTTCGACGTCGCGCAGGTTGACGTCGTTGCCCAGGGTGGCGCCCAGCGCCACGCCGGCACTATTCACCGCCAGCACGATTTCCGGCTCGGGATTATTCCATTTCGAGGACGGATGGAGGCCCACCGCGTCGCCATGGCCGACCGCCGACATCGGCTGCGACTTGGTGAACACTTCGGCATCGGGGCCAATGCCCACTTCCATGTATTGCGACCACAGGCCTTGCGCCACCAGGTCTTCCTTCAGGCGCATGGCCTGTTCGGAACCGGGACGGATCTCGGACAGGTTGGCGCCAATGCGCGACTGGATCTCCCGGCGCAGGTCGGCGGCACGGGCCGGATCGCCCTTGGCGCGCTCTTCGATCACGCGCTCCAGCAGGCTGACGGCGAAAGTGACGCCGCACGCCTTGATCGCCTGCAGGTCGCACGGCGCCAGCATGCGGACGCCGGGTTCTGCCGGATTTTCCAGCAGTTCGCGCACCGGGCCAAGCGATCCGCCTGGGCAATGATTCACCAGTTGGTGCAGGTCGGGACGTTCCAGCAAGGCCGAAACCGTGGGCACGGTCTGCGTAATGTCGAAAACTTCGCCCTGGCGCACCACCACAACGGCGGGTCCGACGCCCTCGCGCCATACCCGCCCTACCAGCAGTGCCCGTTCCACGTCGTCGGGCAGCATTGCATTCGTCACTTGAATCTTCTCCCTGTCTGCGTTAGATGTTTGACGAATGGAATGTTGCCCTGTGCGCGTGGCATCCGCAATTACGAAACTCACCAATCCGGCTCATGATTCCGCGCACGGGCGCCGGTCATTTCCCCTCTGTAAGGCGGGCAATGTACTGGCCATGGCCGGGCATGGCGGCAACGGCCCGGCTGATTGAATCATGCACCCGGGAGAAATGCTCGCGCAGGCGCGCAAGGTCCATCAGGTCGACCAGCGGGTCATAGGCCTGCGGCACAATGCCAAGCCCCATCATGATCGATATATGCGAGGCGACGCCGAAGCCTTCCGGGTCGTAGAGGGTGACGCGGCCGGTCGCGCGGAACAGGTCGATCTGGTGGCGCAGCGTGTCAGGAATGGCCATATTGGCGCAGTAGCGCCAGAATTCGGAATCACTGCGCTGCGTCGCCTTGTAGTGCAGGATGATGAAGTCGCGCACGTATTCGTAGCGCTGCGACACCAGCCGGTTGAACTCATCCGCCAGCTCGGGACGGAAATCAAGGTCGGGGAAATACTGCAGCAGCCAGCCCACCGAGTTTTCGATGATGTTGATGCTGGTCGATTCCAGCGGTTCCAGGAAGCCGCTCGACAGGCCGACGGCGACGCAGTTCTTGATCCAGGACTTGCGGCGGCGTCCGGTCGTGAATCGCAGCTGGCGCGGGCTGTCCAAAGCCTTGCCATCAAGTCCGTCCAGCAGCACGCGCCCTGCTTCGTCATCGCTGATGAAGCCGTTGCAGTACACATGGCCATTGCCAGTGCGATGCTGCAGGGGAATGCGCCAGGTCCAGCCTGCGCTGCGCGCGGTCGAGGTGGTGTAAGGCGTCAGCGGCTCCACCTTTTCGCACGGCACCGCCTGTGCGCTGTTACAAGGCAGCATGGCGCTCCAGTCGTCGTAGCCGGCCTGGTAGACGCCCTCGATCAGCAGCCCGCGGAAGCCGGAACAGTCGATGAACAGGTCGCCTTCGATGCGGCGGCCGTCCTGCAGCTTGAGCGCCGTGATGAAACCGGTTTCCGGATGCTGTTCGACCTCATTGATCAGGCCTTCGATGCGCTGCACGCCGCGTTCCCTTGCATAGTCGCGCAGGTAGGCTGCATACAGGCTGGCGTCGAAGTGGTAGGCGTAGGAAAAGGCGTTGGTGACCGCAGGCTGGTCGCCGTAGGGCTCCATGAAACGGTTGTTGCGCGCCATTGCCGTTGCCGTCGACCATTCTTCGTAGGACGGCATATCCTTGAATTCGCGGGCCAGCCGCAGCCAGTAGGTCACCGGCGAACGGTTTTCGATGGCGGGGCCGAAATCGCCGAAGCCATGGAAAAAGCGGTTGCCGACATGGCCCCAGTCCTTGAATTCGATACCTAGCTTGAAGGTGGCCTGCGTCTTCCTGACGAAATCGGCGTCGTCCAGTCCCAGCGCATGGTTGAAGTAGCGGATGGTGGGCAGTGTCGCCTCGCCCACACCCACCGTGCCGATTTCCGGCGATTCGACCAGCACGATCTCGCAGGATTTTCCCAGCTTGAGCGCCAGCGGCGCGGCGCTCATCCAGCCGGCAGTGCCACCGCCGACAATCACGATTTTCCGAATCGGCTTAACTGGCATGCCTGCTTCTCCCTTCAATAAGTGCCCAGACGGATCTTCAGGACCGTAGGATTGGCGGTGAAATTGATCCCATAGTCGGTCTGGTCGCCGTTCCAGTTGCGCTCCATCACCCACTTGCCTGCTTTGTCGAAATACCCTTCTTCGACACGGGCATACATCGACGGCTTGCCTGCGTTCGCCCCGGCGCCTTCGAAGGCGAGCCGGATATTCTGGCCGATCACCACGAACTCGTTGTCGGCCACCTGCGCCAGCGCGGCGCCGCCGTTAGGCGTCTCGGTGCCGGGCGGACGGTCATTCCCGCTGGCCGTCCCGAACTGCCATTCGCGGAAGGAAGCCGTGATCTTCCAGCCATTGGCGTCGATCGTTTGCGGCTTGCGGTCCTCGGCCTCGGCGATGCCGAAGGTACGGCCCTCCAGCGCCCACTGCGCCCACTGCCCCTGCATCGGGCGGAAGGCCGCGTAGATCTTGCCGAAAGGTTCGGCCATGGCCTTGTCCTTCAGCTTCGATCCGAGCGGATAGTTGCTGTAGTCGGCATAATCGATGCCGAACGGCGCAACCCCGATCGCGCCGCGCCCCAGGATCTGGTAGACATACCTCGCATAGCCCGCCGCATTGCCCATCTCGGGCACGAACAGCGCATTGTCCGGGCGCTGGAACAGCGACAGCGTGGCGGCCACCTTGTTGGACTCGGGCGAATACACGTCCGGTGCTGCAATGTCGATATGCGGCGCAGCCGCCTTGTAGATATCGATCACGTCGAAAGTCGGCCCGCCGCTGGCGAAATTGCCCTTCCATGGCGCCATCGCCTCGATCGGGTCCCGCAACGCATTGTTGACGTACATCGGCAGGTCGTACACCGCGCGTCCGGCTTTGGCCAGCGCCTCGATATAGCTGGCAACCGCATAGGCATGGAAGTATTCGTCGGCGTAGGCGCCGTACACCTCCGCCCAGGTGCCGCTGGCGGCGCCCGGGACCGGGGCCTTCTTGCGCGCCAGGATCGCCGCCGGCACCGGCTGGCGGAAGGCCGCTTCCGCCTTCGCGCCGAAGTCGCGCACGGTACCGTAGGTGCCGACTTCGTTTTCGACCTGCACCATGATTACGGTGCGCTGCGCGGCGTCGATCTTCTTCAGGTGCGCCATCAGGGCGACAAAGGCCTTCTTGTCGGCCTGCAAGGTCTGCTCGCCGAACGGCGACAGGCAGTAGATTACCTTCCCTTCCTTGTCGACCATGCGCGGGAAGCGCCGGTTATCGAACTTCACCCACTCCGGCGTGTACTGCGGGCCGGTGTTCTTCCAGGTGCCGAACCACAGCAGGACCAGCCGCATCCTGTTCTGGCGCGCCTGCGCCACCAGGGTATCGACGTAGCTGAAATCAAATTTGCCCTCGGCCGGTTCGATCTGCTCCCAGGCCACCGGGATCTCGACCGTGTTGGCATGCGCATCCTTGGCCGCAGCCCACACCTTGTCCAGGGCGGCCGGATAGTTGCTGGAGTTATGCGCCTGTACGCCCAGCATGGTGAAAGGCTTGCCGTCGACCAGCAAGGCATAGCGCCCGTCCTTGCGGGCCAGCTGCGGAAGCGGCGCCTGGCCGGCATTGGCATTCGCAGCCAGCACGCCCATCAAGCAAAACGCCGCCAACAGGCGGCTGTGAGTTTTTTTCATGCTTCATCCATCGCAAAACGGCAGCACGCCACGCGGACGTGCTGCCAGTCCATCTTAGAACGAATACCGGGCTTGCAGGTAGTAGCTGCGGCCGGTGAAGTTGGCAAAGTGCTCCTTCATGCCGATGTGCTGCTGCACGTATTGCTTGTACATGGCGTTGTTCACATTGCCGACGTTGAAAGCCACGGTCAGGTTGTCGGTCACCTTGTACTGCAGACCCAGGTCCAGCTGGCCATAAGCGCCGCCCCACACCGGCAGTGCGTAGTTCACCGAGTTCAGTTGGCCCTTGTTCGGGCTATCCGGGTTCTGGTCGATACCATCGGTGCCATTGCTGCCGTAGGCATTGATCACCTGCAGGTACTTCGAACGCCAGCTGTAGGCCAGGCGCGCCGACCACGGACCCTTGTCATACAACAGGGCCAGGTTGTAGGCGTTCTTCGACATGCCCGTCAGCGGCATGTTGCCGATCACACGGCCGTCGGTATCGCAACCGGCCAGGTCACGCAGGGTATTGGCCTCCAGCGTGCCCTTCGGCGTGCACCACAGGCCGGTCGGCGCGTGCATGTCCAGCTTGCTGTCGATATAGGTGTAGTTGCCCGATACGCCAATGCCCGAGAACCAGCCTGGCAGCTTGTCGAAATAGTGCTGGAATCCGAGTTCAGCGCCACGGGCGCGGCCTTCGGCGCCGTTCACCGGTCCGGTGGTCAGGAAATCATGGGCCGTGCCGGCGCTGTCGGTCAGCGTATAGAACGACGTGCGGTTGATGATGATGTCCTTGAGCCGCTTGTTGAACACCGACAGCGTCAGCGAACTGCCACGTGGGCCATACCACTCGGCCGTCAGGTCCAGGTTGTTCGACGTGGTCGGCTTGAGCATCGGGTTGCCATTGGCATTGCCCTTGTAGTCGATCGAATCAAGCACCGATTGGTTGGTGACCGGGTCGGTGTGCGTGTTCACCTTCTGTTCCAGCGTCGTGTATTGCTGCATCAGGTAAAAGTCCGGCCGCGTCATGCCTTTCGAAGCGGCGAAGCGGAACTGCAGCTCGCTGCCAACCTTCATGCGCAGGTTCAGGCTTGGCAGGACGTTGGTGTAGTTATGCTCAACGGTGCGCTTCTCCTCCATCTCCGGAATGACCGGCACGCCCGGCGGCTGGGTCCCCGTTGGCGGGCTGAATAAGAACATGCCAACCGCCTGGGCTTTCGTTCTCACGACCCGCGTGCCGATGTTGCCATCGACCGGGTAAGGCAAGCTCTCGAAAGCGAAACGCAGCTGGGCGTACGCCGCCTTGGTACGCTCGTGCTGCTCGTTGGTGTCGCTCGGGCCGCCGAACGGCGATGGCTTCCAGTTGGTGCAATCGCCGGTCGGACCGGGGTTGGCGCAGAAATAGTTGGCATAGCCGTGCAGCTCGCCGAACATCGGCGGCGTGGCATCGAAGGAGCCTGCCACCGTCGCCAGTGTCGGCACGACAATCGCCGGCGGCGCCGGCAGCGTGCCGTTGAAGAAGCTGCCGAAGTTGTGCGTGGTGTAATGCTTCCCGAGGCGCGGATCGGTCAGGACGGCAAACTGGCTGTATGGCTGCCAGCTATTGCCGACCGACCAGGGCTGCGTGATGTTCTGCCATTCGTTGCCGCCATTGCCGCCATGGGTACGGTTGGTGACGGAGTCACGCTTGGTCGCGCGCACGCCGAAACGCAGGTCCTGCAGCACGGTCGAGTCGAAAATGAACTTGGCGTCGAGACGTGCCGCATTTTGCCTGGCCACCGCCTTGTCGCGGTGCTCCTGGCCGAAGCTCCAGTAATAGTGCGAGGGGTCTGCCAGCCAGGCACGGTCGCCGGCGTCGAAGGTGTAGGTCGGTGGCGAAGTCCTCAGGTCCACCGTTTCCTTGGGCATGAAGCCGCCCAGGCCAACCGTGTTGTCATAGCCCTTGGTGGTGGCACGGGTGTGCTGCAAGTCCGCCTTGAACACCCACTGGTCGGAAGCGCGCCACTGGGCATTCCAGGACAGGTCGGACGTGTCGGCCTTGCGCCTGGTGACGCGCGAATCGGTGCCGAAGCCGATGCCGTTGCTCAGGCCGAAGCCGCCATCGGTCGGATTGCGCAAGACGCCGGTCAGCAGGGCCCCATGTTCATCGTAAGTCGCGCCCGGATCGACGGTGAGCGTCGAGGCCGTGGTCGTCATGAAAAACCCGGCCTCCTCGGTGTAGATCTTGTAGTTCGATTTGAAGTAGGTCAGCCCGGACGAGAGATTGTCCTTCTTCCACTGCAGGGCGCCATAAATACCCTGGCGGGTGCGGTCGAAGGTGTTCGAATTCCAGCTCGCGCCGGGACTGATCCAGCGCATCTTGCCCGGATCGATATCGGTGCGCGGCAGGTAGTTGCTGACGCCCATGGCATCGCTGGCGGTGGAAATCTCGGAATGCGACAGGTCGAGCAGCGCGCCGACCTGGCCGATTGGGGTATCCCAACGGTTCGACACCAGGCCGGACACTGCCGGCTTGTTCTTGCCGCTGCGGCTGGCGCGCGAGCCTTCCACAGACAGCGCGGACTTGAAGCCCTTGAAATCGAAAGGCATGGCGGTGCGCAGGTTGACCAGGCCGCCCACCGCACCTTCGATCTGCTCGGCGGATGGATTCTTGTACACGTCCACGCCGGCCATCAGCTCGGGCGGTACGTCCTCAAAGCTCAGCGCACGGCCGCCGTTAGCGGAGAACGAATCGCGCCCGTTCAATTCCGAACGCACATAGCTCAAGCCGCGCACGGAGACGCCGGTGCCTTCCGCGGCAAAGTGCTGGATACCGTCGCCCAGGCCTTGCATCGGATCGGCGCGGTTCATGGTGCGGTCGATGCTCACGCCCGGAATGCGCTGCAGCACTTCGGTGACCGAGCGGTCGGGCAATTTGCCGATGTCGTCGGCCACGATCGAATCGACGATTTCGTCGGAATTCTGCTTGATCTTCTGCGCCGATTCCAACGCCGCACGCTGGCCCACCACCACCACGGTGGGCCCATTGCCATTGCTGTCGCCATTCCCGGCGGGCGCCGTTTGCGCCAGCGCGGCGCCGCTCGCCAGCAGTGCAATATGGGCCGCGGCCGCGGCAATCGCTGTCTTCCTCAAGTGTCTCACTCTGAATCCTCTCGTTCTAACGTATTAGTTACTCACCGTGTGCTCGTATGGCGCGGCCATGCTGCCGTAACGGAGCGTGAGCTGCGCATCGCTTTGGAATGCCTGGCGGGATAAGCCCGGAGCCCGCGCCGCGCTGATATTTCCGCTTATCTGTTTTATATCGCCTGCCGGGCAAACCATTCTGCCTTTGGGCCCATTCAGCGGCAATTGCGAAAATCACCAATGCCACAAACGAAAATCTGTAAAGGCTTCCCTGTCAGGTGATCTTCAGCACATTGGCGTAAGCCAGCGCTGGTTTGTATGCCGGCATCGTGACCAGCAAGCCGTCGGCGGTCTGGCGGAAAGCCAGCGGGCGGCCGCTGCTGACCAGCTCAACGCGCGCAATGCGTTTCTTCAGGTGCGGCGTGGCGGCGCGCAGGGCCTTGATCAGCGCCTTGCCATCCTGCGGCCATCCCATCACAAAGGCATACACCGCATCGCCCTTGGAGGTAAAGCGGATATCGGCCGCGGAAAATGGCTTGCCCTTCCCTTCATTGAAGCCGGCGCCCGACATTGGCGCGGCAGCTTCTTCCATCACCGGCCCCTCGCCAAACACGGCCCAGGGGCGCGTGTCGTAAATGGCCTCGCCGTTGCGCGCCATCCAGCGCCCGACTTCTTCAACAATCGCAGTCTCCTGCGAGTCGATGGTGCCGTTGGAGCGCACCGGAACACTGAGCAGCAGGTTGCCGTTCTTGCTCACCACGTCGATCAGGGTGTGCACCACGGTCTGCGCGCTCTTGTAAGCGCGGTTGTCGTAGATGCGGCGATCGTAGTGCCAGCTGCCGATGCAGGTGCAGGTCTGCCATGGCAGCTCCTCGATCCGGTTGCTCTGGCCGCGCTCGATGTCCCACACCATGCTGCGGCGTTGTTGTTCATTGAGGATCTTGCCGTTGACGACTGCTTCCAGCTTGCCTTTGGTGGCAATGCTGCGGTTGTACATATGGGCAGCCAGGCGCAGGCCGACATCGCTGAACGGATACAAGGGCAGCACGGTGTCGTCGTAGTACACCAGGTCCGGATCGTAGCTATCGATCAGGTCGCGCGTGCGGTTGAAGAATTTGTCGCAGTACGCCTTGTCCGGGATCGCGGCGCCGCCGCCCCAGTGCCACTGCTCATCCCATACGCCACCTTCAGCTCCAGTTTTGCTGAGTGGGTGCCGCTGCGCATACAGCGCTTGCGGGTCGATGCCCTCCCACCATTTGCCCAGGCCATCGAGGCGGGTCAGGTTGCCGTCGTACGGAATGCCGGCGTACGGACCGCTCTTGTCCGAACGCTGCGCCAGTTCATACCAGGTCCAGGCATGGGCGGCGTGCACGCTGACGCCGAAACGCAGGCCGTTGGCGCGAGCGGCCTTGCTCCACCCGGCAATCAGGTCCTTGCCCGGACCAATCCTGGTTGAATTCCACTCCGGCTGGTAGCGGCTGTTGTAGTTATCGAAGTTGTCATGGTGGTTGGCCATGGCGACAAAGTATTTCGCGCCTGCCTTCTTGTACAAGGCGACCAGACCGTCCGGATCCCAGTTCTCGGCCTTCCACTGATGAATCACGTCCTTGAAGCCGACTTGCGACGGATGCCCGTACTTCTTCAGGTGATTGCGATAGGCATCGCTGCCCTCCTCGTACATCAGGCGCCCGTACCAGTCGCCGAATTCCGGTGCGCATTGCGGTCCCCAGTGGGCCCAGATGCCGAATTTGGCATTGCGGAACCAATCCGGCACCTGGTATTTGTCCAGGGATGCCCATTCCGGCTTGAACGGGCCGGATGCGATCGGGGTCGTTGCGCCCGGCGCCAGGCTGTCGGCTGCGGCGCGCGCTACGCCGGAAATAGCAGCTGCAGGTGCGGCGGCTCCCATATGCTTCAATAAGTCTCGTCGTTTCATCAAATTTCCTCGGGACGGTGTCCAGGTCAGCGTGCCAGCACGCTTTGCAGGTAATCCTTGTGGGTGGGCATGGCCTTCACGGTGGCGGCGATACTGTCACGCCGGAAGCGCAGGGCGCGCAGGGCGTCTTCGTGTGAAATATCGCGCAGCGAAGGGTCGGCGCGTTCGGGCCAGTGCCCCATGCCGGCGTGGATCGCCAGCCAGCTGGTGGCATCGAATCCTTCCTCGTCGTACTGGTGCAGCGTCCCGGACTGGCGCCAGGCATGAATCTTGAAGGCCAGCGTTTCCGGCAGCTCCATGCCCGCCATGTCGCGCCACAACTGGCTGTCGCGGCGCGCGGTCAGGCAGTAGTGCAGGATGATGAAGTCGCGTATGCGTTCGAACTGGCGCAGCATGCCGGTGTTGTAAGCCGTAATCTCCGCCGGCGCCGGCCTTGCACCGGGCAGCAGCATTTCGATCAGGCGTCCCAGGCCGCTTTGCACCAGGAAGATACTGGTTGACTCCAGCGGCTCCAGGAAACCCGAGGACAGGCCCAGCGCAACCACGTTGTGGACCCAGAAGCGCTGGCGGTGGCCGGTTGCAAAGCGCAACAGGCGCGGTTCCGCCACCGGCGCCCCATCGAGCTGCTGCATCAATTGTTCGCGGGCCCGTTCCTCGTCGATGTAGCGGCTGGAGAACACATGGCCATGGCCGGTGCGGTTGCGCAGCGGAATGCGCCACGCCCAGCCGGCCTCCAGCGCCGTGGCGCGCGTGTAGGGCGCCAGTTCCGGCCCGCTGCGCTCGCACGGGCAGGCCCAGGCGCGGTCCACTGGCAGCCAGCGGCCAAAGTCCACGAAACGCTCTTCCAGCGTGCGGCCAAGCAGCAGCGAGGCAAAACCCGAGCAATCGACGAACAGGTCGCCCTCGACCACGCGCCCGTCATCCAGCTTCAGCTGCGAGATATTGCCATCCACAGCACGCGCAGCTTGGACGATGCGCCCCTCGGTGCGCCGCACACCGCGCTGCAGCGCCAACTCGCGCAGGAAAGTGGCGTACAGCATGGCGTCGAAATGGTATGCGTAGCTGAACTGCATCTGCTCTTCCGATGCCGCCAGCTGGAAGCGCCCTTCCCGCGCCATCACGCTGGGCAGGCATTGCTCTCCCAGCGCGCCAAGGCCGGCCTCGCCGACGCGGCGGTACTGCCCCCAGAGTGAGCGCGGCCCGCTCAAGCCGCCGATATCGCCAAAGGTGTGAAAGTAGTTCTCACCAACCGTCCGCCAGTCGCAGAACTCGATGCCCAGTTTATAGGTGCCGTTGGTGGCGCGCAGGAACTGCGCTTCGTCGATGCCCAGCAGCTTGTGGAAAGTGCGGATCGACGGGAAGGTCGCTTCACCGACGCCGACGATCCCGATTTCTTCCGATTCGACCAGCTCCACCGAGCTGGCAGGCAGCGCGGTAGCCAGTGCGATTGCCGCCATCCATCCAGCGGAACCGCCACCAACGACCACGATGCGCTTGTATGCAGTATTCATCCCGTCTCCATGTGCGATCTGCGTTGGATCGACTCCTTATGCGATGGGATTTTGCAAGGCGGGCCCGGACTGGCGCAATTGTGAAAAACACCAATGCACTCAATGAAATCTAGCAGGGGCATTGAAGTGCACCGTGCAGGCGTGGACAATGCGACACTTATGAATAAAATCACGTTATGGTTTTGCCTTGCCTTGCTGGCGTCGCCCGCAGCCTTGGCGCAAGGGCGCCAATCGCTTGCGCTGGACGCTGGATGGACTTTTCACAAGACAGGCGACCATGGCTGGCAGTCGGTCACCCTGCCCCATAGTTTCGATGCCTACCGGGGACCATCGTGGTATCGCCGCACGCTTCATATGTCGCAAAAGCGCGACGCAAGGCGGCATTTTCTCGAATTCGACGGCGCGGCCTTTGTCGCGCAAGCCTGGGTCAATGGCCGCCCGGCAGGCCGGCATGCCGGAGGGTTCGCGCGCTTCCGTTTCGATATAACGGAATTGCTGGAGGCCGGCGACAACGACATCGCGGTTCTCGTCGATAACGGCGCGGATCCGGCACTGGCGCCGCTGGCAGGCGACTACACGATGCATGGCGGCTTGTACCGGCCTGTTCGCCTGGTCACAACGAACGATGTCCATTTCGACATGCTGGATCATGGCGGGCCCGGGGTGTATTTCCAGGCTTCCGACATATCGCCGCGCAGCGCCACGCTGGCATGGACCGCCCGCGTTCGCAACGACCGTGATCACGCCGCGAACGCAGTGGTCACGGTACGTTTGCGCGATGCTGGCCATCGGGTGGTCGCCACGGCGCAGAAAAAAGTGACCATTGCCGCCCGCAGCAATGCCGAAGTGGCGCTTGCAGGTGCACTGCCTGCGCCGCACCTGTGGCAGGGCGTCAACGACCCCTACCTATATACCAGCGAAGCCGAACTGGCCGTCGATGGCGGCACAGTAGTCGAAGGAGACCGGCTCTCGTTCCCGGTTGGCATCCGCGACATCCGTCTCGATGCCCAGCGCGGCTTGCTGCTGAACGGCGAGAGCTACAGCGTGCATGGCGTCAACGTGCACCAGACCACATTGCCCGGCAAAGGAATTGCCGCCACCGACGACGACATCGATGCCGACTACCGCATCCTGTCCGAACTCGGCGTGACCGGCCTGCGCTTCGCGCACTACCAGCATCCGCAGCGTGCTTACGACCTGGCCGACCGTGCCGGATGGCTGGTCTGGACCGAGCTGCCACTGACAGCGGCCGTCAACGGGTCTGAAACCTTCCTCGCCAACAGCGCGCAGCAATTGCGCGAATTGGTGCGCCAGAACAGCAACCACCCGTCGGTGATGGTATGGGGCCTGGGCAACGAGATCTACCAGAGCGATGCGGCCAGTGCCCATGTCCTGTCCTCGCTGCAGCGGCTGGCGCGGCAGGAGGATTCGTCCCGCCCGACCGTCTACGCCAATTGCTGCGGCCCGATCGATGGCGCGCAGGCTTCGCACACCGATGCCGTGGGGTCCAACGTCTATTTCGGCTGGTATGAAGGACAGTTTGGCGACCTTGGCCCATTCCTGGACGCGAACCACGCAAAGCGTCCAACTACACCGCAGTCGGTGAGCGAATACGGGGCCGGCGCCAGCGTACTGCAGCAGGAGGATCCGCCGCGCCGTCCACTGCCTGCCGGACGCTGGCACCCGGAGCAGTACCAGGCCCTGTACCACGAGGCGGCATGGCGCCAGTTGTCCGAGCGGCCGTGGATGTGGTCAACCTTCGTCTGGGTCGGCTTTGACTTTCCATCGGCCGGACGCAATGAAGGCGATACCCCTGGTTTCAACGACAAGGGGCTGGTGAGCTTCGATCGCCAGGTGAAGAAGGATGCCTATTACTGGTACCGGGCCAACTGGAGCAAGCAGCCGATGGTCTACATCACGTCGCGCCGCCATACTCGCCGCACCGCTGCCGATGCCCAAATCAAGGTGTATAGCAACCAGCCCAGCGCCAGGCTGCGCCTGAACGGCAACGACCTGGGCGAGCGGCCCGTCGTCGGGCGCGTCGCCACCTGGCAAGTGCAATTGGCGCCAGGCGGCAACCGGGTGGAAGCCAGCGCCGGCCCTGCAGCCGATGCAGTCGACTGGCAATACTTGAAAGAGGAATGATGACCAATACGACGGCGGCGCGCTGGCAGGCGCTCGACTGGCTGCGCGGCCTTAGCATCATTGGCATGCTGTTCAATCTCACCCCGGGGGCATGGGACAAGCAATACGCCTGGATGGTTCATGCAAAATGGGAAGGCGTCAGCCTGATCGACATGGTGGCGCCGGCCTTCCTGTTCTGCATCGGCGCGGCGATGCCGCTTTCGCTGTCGCGCCGGATGTCGGCGGGACAGTCGAAAACAGCGCTCCTGCGGCACGGACTTTGGCGCGCGGCGATGCTTGTTGCGATCGGACTGTTCCTGAATGCCTATCCTGGCTTCGACCTTGCCCATCTGCGCATTCCCGGCGTTCTGCAGAAGATCGGCCTGGCCTTCGCCCTGGCGCTGCCCATCGTCCTGCTGGCAGCCCGGCGCAAGGCCAGTGGCGAGGCGGAGTTCGACGCACGCCTGATCTGCGCGGCAACGGCTTTGATTCTCATCTCCCACTGGACCTTGCTGTATTACGTGCCGGTGCCCGGCTTCGGCGCGCCACGCTTCGACCCAATCGGCAGCTGGCCTGCCTATATCGACCGCCAGCTGTTCACCGTTTCGCACATGTTCATCTGGTGGCCAGTGGAAGGCAAGGTGGTGTTCGATCCGGATGGCCTGCTCAACGCATGGACCAGCAGCGCCAGCATCCTGATCGGGGTGCTGGCCGGTGTCGCCCACATGAGCGGCAAGGTGAAGCGCCCCGCGCTCGCCGCCTTCGCGAGCGGCGTGCTGCTGATGGCGGCGGCGATGGCGCTGGACGGGATCTGCCCGATCATCAAGAATATCTATACTGCGACATTCGCGCTGTTCAGCAGCGGCTTCTCCCTGGTCCTCCTGTGCACGTTCACGATACTGGCTGACATCCCACGGTCCGGCCAGACCCTGTTCCCCTTGCAGGTCTATGGCGCCAATCCCCTGCTGGCCTATATCACCAGCTTCCTGGTCGCTCCGCTGCTTGACTATCACTGGAACGCGGCCGGCAACGCCCCGGCGTCGATCCGTATCGCCGGGCAGCAAGCGTTGAGCCGCGTGCTCGATCCCTACGCCGCCTCGTTCACCTTCGGGCTCGTCTACCTGCTGCTGCAGTTCCTGGTGCTGTGGGCCTGTTACCGGCGCCGCTGGTTCCTTAAACTCTGAGGCAAACATGAAGAACTGCTCCCTTTCCCTGCTGCTGTGCGCAAGCCTGGCCGCCCCCTTGGCCGCAATGGCCTGTCCTGCGGACTCCCTCGGCACGTCCCGCACCCTGACACTCAAGCGCGAGTTCGCGGCCTATGGCAAGGTCCAGCACGGGCCGCTGCCCTTGCAGAAAGGCGAGGTGGTGCTGACCTTCGACGACGGTCCGGTGCCAGGCCTGATCGAACGCGTGCTGGACACCCTGGCGGCGCAATGTGTGCAGGCGACCTTTTTCATGACCGGCGCCAACCTCGCGCAGCACCCGGAACTGGGCAAGCGTGTGGTGCAAGCCGGCCATACCCCAGCCCTGCACAGCTTTGCCCATCCATCCCTGAAGGCGATGCCGCCGGCCGAGCAATTGGCCGATCTCGAGAAGGGCACGCAGGCTTTCGCGAGGGTGTTCGGCGGACCGCCACCGGCCTACCGCTTCCCATTCCTGGAGGAGACCGCGCCGATCCTCGCGGCACTCAAGGAGAAGAACGTCACGGTGGCTTCGGTGGACCTGGGCATTGACGACTACCTGCCGAACGACATGCGCACCGCCGCCCTGGTCGAACGCCTGGTCTCCCGGCTTGGACAGACCGGCGGCGGCATCATTCTCATGCACGACGCGAACCTGGCCACCGTCGAGGCGCTGCCGGAGCTGCTCAAGGCCATCAAGGCCAACGGCTACAAGCTTGTCCACTTGCGCTGGGAAGATTGACACCCTGCGGCATGCGCTTCGCCTGCGGTAAATCATTCACCTGCTCGGTGATTTTTGTAATTGCGGCGCCCTGCGCAGTCTGCAAAGATGGTCCGGTTTATAAAAAAATACTGGAGATGACAAGCTATGCGAGCATGGATCCTGGCCCTGCTGTTGCTGGCCGCCGGCGGCGCCCAAGCCCAAGAAACCGTAGTGCCCCTGTGGCCGGAAGGCGTGCCGAACGTCCGCAAGCAAGCCGGCCCCGAACGGGTCGACGGTGAGCGCATCAGCAACATCAGCCAGCCCACGCTGACAGTCTATCCGGCCTCGTTCGACCGCCCCGCCCGCACCGCAGTCATCATCTGCCCCGGTGGCAGCTATGAATTCCTGTCCTTCACCCGCGAAGGACGGCAGTACGCACAATGGCTATCGAGCATCGGCATCACGGCCTTCGTGCTGAAGTCGCGCCTGTCCGACTATGGCCACCCGGCGCCGTTGCAGGACGTACTGCGTGCCATCCGCCTGGTCCGTTCGCAAGCCGAGAAATATGGCGTTGCGCCTGACCGCATCGGTGTGATGGGCAGTTCGGCCGGCGGGCACCTGGCAGCCAGCGCCTCCACCCTGTACGACCACACCGCCGGCCGCACCGGCAACGCCCTGGATGCCGTCAGCGCACGCCCGGATTTCGCCATCCTGATGTACCCGGTGATCACCATGGAAGGCCCGGCCATGCACGAAGGCTCGCGCAGGGCACTGCTCGGCGCCACGCCGTCGGCACCACTGGTGCAGCTGATGTCCCTCGAAAAGCAGGTTACCGCCGCCACTCCGCCCACCTTGCTGGTCCACTCCCAGGACGACGGCGCCGTACCACCGGACAACAGCATCCAGTACTTCCAGGCCCTGACCCGCGCCCGTGTGCCGGCCGAATTGCTGGTCTTCGAACACGGCGGCCACGGCATGGCTATGCGGGCCGGCAACGGCAATGCATCGAACTGGCCGCGCCGCGCAGAAGACTGGCTGCGCGAGCACAAACTGATTCAACAATAACCAACACACGCAGGAGATGTTATGAAGTTGCATTGCAAGCGCAAGGCATTGGCCGCTGCGGTTTCCACCTTGGCGCTGGGCGCCTCGGCATCGGCCCTGGCTGCACCGATCACCACCCTTGACCGCAACGGCGCCTGGGTTTCGGTCGAAGCCTACGGTCCCAACGTAGTCCATGTCACGATTGCCGCCGACAAGGCCGAAGCATTGAAAGGCCCCGGTTACGGCATCCTGCCGAAGAACTCGGACAATTCAGCCTTCCGCCACAGCAGCGGCAAGGATGGCGATACCTTTGCTTCGCCCGCAATGAACCTGCGCGTCGCCCCGCCACCGCAGCCGCGCGTGCCGAGCCAGATGGAAAAATACTTCGCGCCGCAACTGGCGCCGGTCGGGCTGCAGGTCCGCAACGCCAAGGGTGAGCTGGTGCTCGACATGACTGGATGGGACCTGGCGCCGCAAACCGTGGCCGGTGAAAAAACCTACCAGGCCAGCGCCAGCTTCAGCGCGCCGGCGGACGAGCATTACTACGGCATGGGCCAGAACCAGGAATCGACCGGCCCGCTCGATCTGCGCGGCCGTGTGCTCGACTGCAAGCACTGGTACGATGCGCCGGGCGGCGAGTCCGTCTGCGTGCCGTTCATGGTGTCCTCCAAAGGCTACGGCATCGTGTGGGACAACCCTTCCGCCACCCGCTTCATCGCTGGCATCAATGGCCGCACCTCTTTCCAGTCCAATGTCGGCGAACGCGTCAGCTTCTTCGTCATCACCGGCAATACGCCCGAGGAGATCTACTCCGGCTATGCCCGCGTGACCGGCAAGACCCCGATCCCGCCCAAGGCTGCCTTTGGCCTGATCCAGTCCAAAGCCCGTTACGAAAACCAGCAGGAGGTGCTGCGCGTCGCAAACACCTACCGCCAGAAGAAATACCCGCTGGATGTCATGGTGGTCGACTGGTTCTACTGGACCCGCATGGGCCAGCTCGATATCGACCCGGCGCAGTTCCCCAATCCCGCCGCCATGAACAAGGAGCTGCACGACCTTGGCATGCAGTCGATCGTTTCGATCTGGCCGCGCTTCGAAACCTCCAGCCGTTACTTCAATGAACTGGACGCCAAAGGCTACTTCCTGAAGGACAAGGACGGCAAGACTGTCGACGGGCTGCCCTTCCGTTCCGACCGCGCCGGCGCCCTCATCGACTCGACCAATCCGGCGGCGCGCCAATGGTTCTGGGAGCGCATGCGCGACAACGTGCTGTCGCAAGGCTTCGACTACCCGTGGCTGGACGAGACCGAGCCCGACCTGGTACCCGATGGCCACTTCTATTCGATCGGTTCCGGCGACCGCTATCGCAACGTCTTCCCGCTGCTGCACGTGGAAAGCGTGCAGCAGGGCATGCGCGCCTGGAAGCCGAACAAGCGCGCCCTGATCCTGTCGCGCGCCGCCTACCTCGGCTCGCAGCGCACCGGCGCCCTGTTCTGGTCTTCCGATATCCATCCTTCGTGGGAAGCGCTGGCGCGCCAGGTGCCGACTGGCCTGAACATGACGGCTTCCGGCATTGCCTACTGGGGCAACGACATTGGCGGCTGGCAGTGGCTGCCGCAAAGCACCAGCGCCACCAAGCCGCCGCTGCTCGACCCGCGCGGCGCCGAGGCGACCATCGGCCAGAACCACGACTATCCTGAACTGATGACCCGCTGGTTCCAGTACGGCACCTTCCTGCCGACGCTGCGCCTGCACGGCGACCGCAAGCATGCCGAAATCTGGGCATTCGGCCAGCAGGCCGAAACCATCATGGCGCGCTACGACCGCCTGCGCTACCAGCTGATCCCTTACATCTACAGCCAGGCCAAGGCCACCTGGGACACTGGCGCGCCGTTCATGCGCCCGCTCTGGATGAACTTCCCGAACGATCCGAAGGTGGCCAATATCGGCACCCAGTATATGTTCGGCCCGGCCTTCCTGGTTGCGCCGGTGACGGAACAGGGCCAGACCGAAAAGGACGTCTACCTGCCGGCCGGCAGCGACTGGTACAACTTCTGGACCAACGAAAAGCTGGCTGGCGGCCGCTGGGTGCGCGTGGCTGCGCCGATCGAGCAGATCCCGGTCTTCGTGCGCGCCGGCTCCATCGTGCCGCTGGGCGCCGATATCCAGTCCACCGCGAGCAAGCAGGCGATCAGCGAAATCAGGGTCTATCCGGGCAAGGACGGCGAGTTCGCCCTGTATGACGACGATGGGGTGTCGTATGACTACGAGAAGAACAAGGGCACTCTGGCCAGGCTGCAATGGAACGATGCCGCCGGCAAGCTGACCGTGAGCGGCGACAGCGAGCTGTCGCGAAAGGCGCCATCCATCACCAAGGTTGCAGGCAGGTGAAGAAAGTTCCAACGACAATCGACCCGGTCAAGCGGCGCGGCCTGCTCAAGCTGGCCCTGGCCGGCGCGGGCGCCGTCACCACGCCGTTGGGCGCCAGCGCTGCCTGCGCACCGGGCGCCGCCCGCGGCGCAGCCTACGGCATCGAGGGCCAGCGCAAGGCGGACCTGGGCAACGGCACCTACCTCAATCCCATCGTGCCGGGCGACCACCCCGACCCGACCATCCTGAAGGACGGCGACGATTACTACATGACGTTTTCGTCCTTCCTTTCCTATCCCGGTGCCGTCATCTGGCATTCGCGCGACCTGGTCAACTGGGCGCCCATCTGCGCCGCATTAACCAAGCCGCTCGGCTCCGTGTGGGCAATGGAGCTGGTCAAGCACAATGGCCGCTACTTCCTCTACATTCCGGCCGGCGATTCAATCTTCGTCATTTACGCCGACAATATCCGCGGGCCGTGGAGCGATCCGGTCGACCTCAAGCTGGCAGGCTGCATCGATCCCGGCCACGCGGTCGGCGAAGACGGCAAGCGCTACCTGTTTGTCAACGGCGTGCGCCGCATCGGCCTGTCCGACGACGGCCTTTCCACCGCCGGCCAGCTGGAGCATGTCTATCACCCGTGGCGCTATCCGGAAGACTGGGTAGTGGAGATGTTCGCCCCGGAAGGCCCCAAGCTGTTCCGGCGCGGCGAATGGTTCTACATGGTGACCGCCGTTGGCGGCACGTCGGGCCCGCCGACCAGCCACATGGTGATCGTAGCGCGTTCGCGCTCGATCCACGGGCCATGGCAGGACTGCCCGGCCAACCCGATCGTGCGCACCCGCAGCGCGGACGAACCGTGGTGGTCGCGCGGCCACGCCACGGTCATCGAAGGACCGGGCGGCGACTGGTGGATGGTGTACCACGCCTACGAAAACGGCTTCCGCACGCTCGGCCGCCAAGCCTTGCTGGAACCGGTCGAATGGACCAGCGACGGCTGGTTCCGCGCGCGCGGCGGCACTTTGACAAAGGCGCTGCCAAAGCCAAAGGCCGGCCGGCCTTCGCCCAACGGCCAGGCCCTGTCCGACGATTTTTCCTCGAACAGGTTCGGCATCCAATGGAGCTTCTTCGACCCGGCTCCCGGCGAAATAGCGCGCGCCCGCTACGACGCCAAAGGGCTGGTCATCAAGGGCAAGGGCAGCTCGCCAACCGACTGTTCGCCGCTGACCTGCATCGTAGGCGACCGCGATTACGAAGCCTCGGTGGTGCTCGACATCGAGCAAGGCGCGCAAGGCGGCCTGCTGCTGTACTACAGCCAGCGCGGCTACTGCGGCATCGGCTTCAGCCCGACGCAGATGTTCACCTACCACTGCAGCGAAGAACAAGGCTGGATGCGCGGGAAAGTCCAGGCCAGCACCGTCCATGTGAAGCTGGCCAACCGCGGCAACATCGTCACCTTCCACTATTCCTTCGATGGCGTGAAGTGGATCAAGCATCCGTGGCAGATGGAAGTGTCGGGCTTCCACCACAATGTGTTTGGCGGCTTCCTGAGCCTGAAAGTCGGCATCTACAGCGCCGGCACGGGTGAAATCAGGGCGCGGCAGTTTTCCTACCGCGGCCTGCAACCGGCCTAGTCCTTTTTCATATTTGCAAGGAGAGCCGGTAGACGGTGGTCTGCCGGTACACCTGCCCCGGCAGGACAATGATCTGCGGCCAGGCGGCGCTGGTCAGCTCGGGATGCGCCTTGGCCTCCAGCCAGAAGCCTCCCTTGTGGCTGGCGCGGAACAGCACCGCCGTTTCGGTGGTGTGAATCTGCAGGCTGCGCCCCGAGCCCGGCTCGTACACGCGCGCCACCTCCCGCAAGTCACCCTGACCGCCTGAAAAGTGGTTACGCACGAAGAAACAGTGATCGAAGCCGCCTTGCATGCGGATCTGGCTATCGGGCCAGCGCAGGCGGGCACCGATGGGGGCAGGCTGGCGGAAGTCGAAGGCCGTGCCGCCTACCGCTGCAACGCCAACCGGGGTGCCCACGGCATCCACCTCGACGTAGTAGTCGGCGTCGATCTGCACCATGTGGTCGCCGACGTCGGCAACGCCGCCGTTCAGGTTGAAACAGGGGTTCAGGGCCACGTCAAACGGCGCCGGCGCCATGGCCATGACTTCATGTTCGACGACCAGGCTGCCGTCATCGTCCAGGCGGTAGCGCGCCATCTGCGTCATGGCGTTGCCGGGCCCCATCTGCAGCAGCACCACGTCGCTGCCATCGTGGCGTCCTTGCCACAGAGCGGGGCTGGCGGCGCGCGCGGGCTCCAGCAGCACGTCGGCCATGCGGCCGTAGCGGTCGGGCGCACGCCAGGAACACAAGGCGGCGCCGTATTCGCTGATCGTCACCAGCATGTCGTTGGCGTTCCTGAGAGTAAACAAGCGGTGTTCGTCCGCCTCTGGCGCGGAGCCGGAAAAGGGTTTGGTCATCATTAAAAGATCGGCTTCCTGTGCACACGATATTGGCACCATGCCATTCTGCAATCCGTGGCATGGGGATTCAATTACTAAAATCACCAAGGCTTGAAACGATTCTGGCGAACTGCCCCGCAAAGCAGTCTGCGACGCCAGGGAATGGGCAATAATGCGAGCGCAACTTGAATATAACAGGGCCCCGGCGCCTGCCCGGCCCAGAGACAACCTCCACACGTGAGCAACGCATGAGTACCTTTTCAAACCTGGACTTGATCGTCTTCCTGATTTACTTCATCGCCGTCGCCAGTTACGGCATCTGGATCTACCGCCGCAAGCAAAACAGTTCCGGCCAGGCTTCGCACGACTACTTCCTGGCTGAAGGCTCGCTGACCTGGTGGGCCATTGGCGCCTCCCTGATTGCGTCCAACATCTCGGCCGAGCAATTCATCGGCATGAGCGGCTCCGGCTACAAGATCGGCATGGCCATCGCGGTCTATGAGCTGATGGCTGCCGCCACCCTGGTCATCGTGGCCGTATTCTTCATGCCGGTGTACCTGAAGAACCGCATCTACACTATGCCGCAGTTCCTCGAACAGCGCTACGGCAAGGCCGTGGCAACCACCATGGCGCTGTTCTGGCTTGGCCTGTACGTGGTGGTCAACCTGACCTCCATCCTCTACCTCGGCGCGCTGGCGATTTCCAGCCTGTCCGGCATCGCCCTGCTGCCATGCATGCTGTTCCTGGCCGTCTTCGCGGCCATCATCACCCTGGGCGGCATGAAGGTGATCGGCTATACCGACGTGGTGCAGGTGGCCTGCCTGGTGGTGGGCGGCCTGGTGACCACCTGGCTGGCGCTCGACCTGGTGGCCGGCTTGGCCGGCAAGCACGGCGCGCTGGACGGCCTGTCCGAACTGTTCGGCGTGGCGCGCGGCCACTTCGACATGGTGCTGAAGCGTGAAGACCCGAACTACATGGACCTGCCAGGCCTGTCGGTCCTGCTGGGCGGCATGTGGATCGTCAACCTGAACTACTGGGGCTGCAACCAGTACATTACCCAGCGCGCCCTGGGCGCCGACCTGCCGACCGCCCGCAAAGGCCTGCTGTTTGCGGCCTTCCTCAAGCTGCTGATGCCTTTGATCGTGGTACTGCCTGGCATCGCTGCCTATGCCCTGGACAAATCCGGCGCGCTGGGCGACGCCATGCGCCAGGGCGGCGAGCTCAATCCTGACCGCGCCTACCCGGTCCTGCTTAACCTGCTGCCATCGGGCTTGAAAGGCGTGGCCTTTGCAGCGCTGACTGCCGCCGTGGTGGCTTCGCTGGCCGGCAAGGCCAACAGTATCGCGACCATCTTCACGCTGGATATCTACAACAAAAGCTTCAACAAGCAGGCCACCGAGCAGCGCATGGTGTGGATTGGCCGCGTCAGCGTGGTGGCGTCGATGGCGCTGGCCGTGCTGATTGCACCGCTGCTGGGCATCGACAAGAAAGGCGGCTTCCAGTACATCCAGGAATACACCGGCTTCGTGTCGCCAGGCATCCTGGCCATGTTCCTGATGGGCTTCTTCTGGAAGAAAACCACCGCGGGCGCGGCGATGTTCGCCACTGTCGGCGGCCTGGCCGGCTCGATAGTCCTGAAGTTCCTGCCGACCATGATGGACCTGTCGTTCCTGGTGCCGATCGGTTTTGCCAAGGTTACCGAGGCTGGCGTGGCCGAGATTCCATTCCTGGACCGCATGTTCATTGTGTTCTGGTTCGTGGTGGCCGGCATGGTCCTGATCAGCAAGCTGGCCGAGGCTAAGCGCAATGGCACGGTCAAGCACTTGCATGTCGATACTTCGCTGTTCCGCGTCGATGGCGCTTTCCTGGCCGGTTCGGCGATCATTGGGGTGGCGCTGGCGACTGTGTACGGCACGCTTTGGTAAGCAAACCGGTAAACCAGTGCCTGACCCGTAGGGTCAGGCACTAAAAACAAAGGCCGCACATTTCGATGTGCGGCCTTTTCATTTTTGGGGGGGAAACTAGCTTATCCCGCTTCAGCCATGACTTTGTCCCGATAGGCGCGCGGGGTGCAGCCCAGCTCGCGCTTGAAGACCAGGTGCATGTACTGGGTCGACGTGAAGCCGCACCCCAGCGCCACGTCCGCAATACTGCGCTCGCCGCATTCCAGCCCCGCCTTGGCCGCATCGAGCTTGAATTGCAGGATCAGGTCATGCACGCTGCATCCCAGTTCCTGCCTGAAGTAGGCTTCCAGCGAGGAGCGCGATACGCCCACGTATTCGGCCACCTGGTGGGTCTTGATCCCCTGGCAGGCGTACTGGCGGATGAAGTGCTTGGCGCGCGCCACATGCGGATGGCGTACCGGCTGGTGCTGGCTAGAGGCAAATACGTTGATGCCGGCAGGCGGCATCAGGATGCGCGTGTTCGACAAGCGCACGCCATGCAGCATCTGGTCCAGCAAGTGCGCAGCCGTGCGGCCCATCTCCTGCGCGCCCTGGATCACGGAACTGAGCGGAATCCGGGTCAGCATGCGCACCAGCGGGTCGTTGTCGATGCCGATGATCGCCACTTGCTCCGGCACCGCGATGCCGGCAATGACGCAGGCCTGCAGCAGCTGGCGCGCGCGGGCATCCGTCACGGCGATGATGCCGACCGGTTTCGGCAGGCTGCGCAACCACGCAATCTGCCCCTCGACCGATTCATCCCAGGCCGAAGCGCAGGTCTCGCAGCCGCGGAAGATTTCAGCCTCCATCTGGTCGGCCGCCATCAGGCTGCGGAAAGCGATTTCGCGCTCTTGCGCCCAGCGGTTCTCCTTGGCCTTGGGCAGGCTGAACATGGCAAAGCGGTGCAGGCCGACGTCGATCAGGTGGTCGCGGGCCAGCTTGATCAGCTTGAAGTTATCGGTAGCGACATACGGCACCCCTTGCGGGTACTCGTCTTCGCCGGCGTACGAGCCGCCCACCGCCACCACGGGCACGCGGCAGCGTGACAGCGCGGCCGCCACGGCCGGGTCGTCAAAATCGGCAATAATCCCATCGCCCTGCCAGTGTTCAATGCCGGTAAGGCGCAGGCGAAAATCTTCTTCCAGGAATAAATCCCATGCCGCGCGGGTGCTGCCAAGATAGGCGGCAATCCCGGAAATGACTTCGCGGTCAAAACTCTTATTTGCGTTAAACAGCAGGGCAATACGGTGCGCTTTTTTGGAGGTATTCATATTCGCCGCTCAGGAAACAGGTTTCGAATTAAATCCAGAAAACTACCGCCGGCCGCTAACTGCGCAACCAGCCAGCCGGTCCAAAACTGGCCGGGAAAATGTTTTCTGTAATCCGGTTCCTGTGCCTGCCGAATTGAGGATGGGCTCTGAATATCTTTTCCATGGGTGTCTCCGATGTGCCAGGTGGCGCGTGCGCCCCCAGTCTTTGCTTATTTGACAATACGATCCTGGAGTGGATAGCGGAAGCTAAGCCACAGACCAAGCATAGGAGGGAGACCCGCTCAGGGGGTAATGCCCCCGGGGGAATTTCTAGCAGAATGCAGAAATTGCGATTAGTTCTGCAGGGAGTGCAAGTCTGTCAGGCGGTTTCAGTGCCGTTTTGCGACACCGTTTCTTCGCCGTTTGGGGCGCTGGGGTGGTCCTGTTGGGTGGTCAGGGTGCGGAAGGATTTCGGCGTGCAGCCGTATTCTTCCTTGAACAGCTTATTAAAGTAGGACACGTTTGAATAGCCGACCGAATAGGCAATTTCCGCGATTGTCGCCGATTCCATTTCAAGCAGTAAGCGCGCAGCTTCGGTCAGCCGCAATTTATTCAGGTAACTGGTAAATGTCATGCCCAGTTCTGTTTTCAGGACCTCGTTGACTTTATTGCGGTTGGTGCCGGTCGAGGTGACAACGAATTCCAGATCCATATCGGGATTAGTAAAGTTCGTCGCAATGAATTTCAATATGGTCGCCTTTTCTTTATCCTTATAAGGCTCCAGGGTTAATTGGCGATAGGCGACAAGCGGCAGGTCCTTTCGCATTTTCGAATTCAGGCTGGCAGTCAGCGCCTCGGAATGCGCGCGGAAGAACCACCAGGCAAATGCCGCCCAGCTGGCCAGCAGGAGAACTGCCAGCGCCGCGATATAGCGATAGTCGCGGCCATGCAGGGTCAGCTCGCTGATATCGAGATAGGAATCGACATTGTGCGGACTCTGGCTGCTGGTGCCGAACACGAACTTCGCAACCTTGTCCAGTTTGTAACCCTGGTGCGACAGGTTGAGGTTGACCGTGTTGAACCACCAGTCCGGAATCGCAAGCCGCGTCAGGTCGATCGAGACCGGCACGCCACGTTCGTTGCACGAAAAATAAGTGCCGGGTGAACGGTAGGTCAGGAATTGGCCAACTTTGGAAATCTTCTCGTCAAAGGTCGACACGCTGAAAATCATGGAATTGGCCGGCGCGCACCTGGCAAGGAAGGTGATGTCCGAGTACTTGGTCCAGTCCACCAGCGCCAGGCGGCCCTGCGCGTCATGCAGCACCAGCCCGGCCGAAGTGAAGGGATACTTGCCAACGTCGGTCAGCCTGAAATTGAAATGCAGCTGTTCACGCTGCAGGTCGGGAATGCGCACAGTCGACGTGCCGCCCATTTCCACGTCGGAGTTGGTCATGTAATGCCAGCCCGCCCCCGGCTGATTCGCCGCCCGCACGCGGACCGACAGGTAACTCTGGTAGATGAGGAATGAGGCCAGCAATGCGTCGGCGACCATAATGCCAATCAGTGCCAGCAGCGCCTTCTTGAAGAACTCTTGCATTATATTAGGGTGGTTGAACTGTCTCCGCGCAATGGGCCAACATTGCTATTTGCATCATAACAGTTCAACCAGTCAGGCGGGGCAATTAAGGTGCGCCCCGCCCCACCGCCCCATAGCACCACCTCATCGCGCCTGGCGCAAAGGCTTGCCGTTCACGTCATAGACGGCAGCATCGAGGCGCACCACGGTGCTGAGCGCCTTGCTGCCGGCTGCATCGGCTGCCAGGATGATCTTGTATTCCCCCTTGGCTACCTTCCAGGTCTTGCTGGCGGAATCGTACATGGCCAGCAGGCGCGGATCGACCGTCACCGTCGCACGCGCCTCGGCGCCTGGCTGCAAGTCCACTTTCTGGAACCCGGCCAGGCGTTTTGGCGCCTCCCACTTGGCCTTGAGCGGAGACACGTAGACCTGGGCCACTTCCTTGCCGGACAGCTTGCCAACGTTTTTCACCGTGAACGATGCCTGCAGCACGCCATTCTTCACGCCGGCCGACAAACCGCCGAAGGTGAAGTCGCTGTAGGACAGGCCGTGGCCGAACGGGAACAGCGGTTGCAGGCCTTTCAGGTCGAACCACTTGTAGCCGACCGCCGCGCCTTCGCGGTATTCGACGTCAAAGCGCTTGTCCGCCACTTCCGGGTAGCCGTCCAGGGCCGGGCGCGGCAACTGCGATTCCGAGGCCGGGAAAGTGGCCGGCAGGTGGCCCGAAGGATTCACCTCGCCAAACAGCACGCTGGCAATCGCCTCGCCGCCGCTGGTGCCCGGATACCAGGCTTCCAGCACCGCCGGGACTTTCTGCAGCCATGGCATGGTCACGGGGCCGCCGGTTTCCAGCACTACCACGGTTTTCGGGTTGGCCGCCGCCACCGCCGCAATCAGCTCGTCCTGCTTGTTCGGCAGCGACAGGTTCGGAACATCAAGCGCCTCGCCAGTCCATTGGGTGGCGAACACCACCACCACATCGCTTTCCTGCGCCAGCCTGGCAGCAGCCGCCTTGTCCACGCCATCGCTGAAGGAAACCTGGGCCGCTGGCAGGCGCTTCTGGATGGCCTTCAATGGCGCCGAAGGGTAATACATGACCGGGCCGGGCCAGGTTTTCGGCTCCAGCCCTGGCACGGCATTGCCGCCGGCCGGATACACCAGCGAGGAACCGCCGCCCGCCAGCACGCCCTTGTCGGCATAGCCACCGATCACGGCCACGCGCTTGACGGATTTATCCAGCGGCAGCACGTTCGCGCTGTTCTTCAGCAGCACCATGCCTTCCTGCGCGTCCTTGAGCGACACAGCGGCGTGGGCATTGAAGTCGATCTTGCCCGGCTCCGCAGCCACCGGATGGTCCACCACGCCGTGCTCGAACATGGCGTGCAGCACGCGGCGCGCCATATCATCGAGGCGCGCCTGCGGCACCCAGCCATTCAGCACCGCTTCCTTCAGCGGCGGGCCGAAATAGTCGGACAGATCGAACGGCATGCCGGACTGCTGGTCCAGGCCCGCGTTCGCCGCCGGGATGGTGCTGTGGGTCGCGCCCCAGTCCGACATCACCCAGCCCTTGAAGCCCCAATCCTGCTTCAGCACTTCGTTCAGCAGGTAGCTGCTTTCGCAGGCGTAGACGCCGTTGACACGGTTATAGGAGCACATTACCGCGCCCGGATTGCCCTCCTCCTTGGCGATCTGCAGGGCCAGCAGGTCGGACATGCGCGCCGACTGGTCGTCGATCTTCACGTTCAGCGTGGTGCGGCCGGTTTCCTGGTCGTTCAGCGCAAAGTGCTTCAGCGTCGACACCACGCGCTGCGACTGGATGCCCTTGATCTGCGCCCCGACCAGCTTGCCCGCCAACAGCGGGTCCTCGCCGCCATACTCGAAATTGCGGCCGTTGCGCGGATCGCGCATCAGGTTCACGCCGCCGGCCAGCAGCACGTTGAAGCCGTAGCCGCGCGCCTCGGCGCCGATCATGGCGCCGCCGGCGTAGGCCGTCTGCAAATCCCAGGTGGCAGCCGTGTTCAGGCCGGAAGGCAGCGCAGTGGCCGGGCGCACATTGGGGCCGGCCTGGCTGGCCACGCCGATGCCTGCATCGGTCTCCCACAGGTTGGGAATGCCCAGCCGCGGCACGCCATAGACGAAGCCGGCCGACTGGTTATACGACTCCTGGGGACGCTTGAACTTCTTTGCTTCATTATCCATGCCGAAATAGCCGAAGACCAGCTTCAGTTTTTCGTCCAGGGTCATTTCCTTGACAACCAGGTCGGCGCGCTGCGCGGCGCCAAGCTGGGTATTCATCCACGGTTTGCCTTCCGGCGCGGCCAGCGCAGTACCGCAGCACATTGCTACCGCGGCGGACAGGAGACTGATCGTTCTCTTCAATTTCATGGGTTCCTCGAAAAAAGGGGCGGCCGAAGCCGCCCCGAAAACTACCGGAATAGGTAGAGGAGACTACAGGTTACAGCAATGGGACCTGAACGCCCGACGGACCTCGGCCCGCCTGATGCTCCAGCAAGGCACGTGACAACCATGCGCGCACAGGCCGGTCATACCAGCGCGACAAGCCCAACGCGAACAGGCTTACGCCGCAATACAGCCCGACGATGGCCGCCGCCAGCACCGGCCTGGATGGATGGGTCGTCCAGTTCCAGTGGGCGAACAGGTAAATAAACGGGTAATGCACGATATAGACCGGATACGACAGCTCGCCCACCAGGCGCGTCACCGCGTCGGTGGTACCTGCCGGCTGCTTAGAACCGGCGCCGGCCATCAGCACCAGCGGGAATACCACGATCACGCAGGCAGCTTCGAACAGCCAGTTGGCTGCGCCGAAGGTGGGAGCGCAGAACACGGCCAGCAGCAGCACGGACAAAACAATGAATGGTTGTGGCACCGACATCCGCAGTTTCATGCGGCACACCAGCAGTCCCAGGAGGAATGGGCAGGCCAGGCGCACCGGCGCCACCCAGTAATGGTCCCAGCCCCACCCATAGCCAAGGTTGCCGAACCTCTTTGCGGTCCAAAGCAAGGCCAGCGCGCTGGCTGCGCACAGGAAAATGTGCATACGGCGGCCCAGGCGCGGTGCGAACAGGCCAAACAACAGGTTGGCGACGTATTCCTGCGACAGCGTCCATGCCGGGCCGTTGACCGAGTGCGTCTCGCCAAAGTAATTGGGTAGCGTCGGCACCGGCAACAGAAGCAGGCTGAGCGCGAACGTCAGCAGCAACGCGCCAGGCGACAGCACGCGCTGTGCGTTGCCGACGAAGGGGTCCAGCATATAGCCCAGGATGCCGATCACCATCGCCGCCACCACCATCGGATGCAGGCGCACCAGGCGCCGCGCAAAGAACTGCGCAGGCGCCAAGCCACGCCCGTCATAGGCGTGGCCCAACACGAAACCGGACAGCGCAAAGAAGAAGTCCACCGCAAGGAAGGTATGCGGCATGGGGTTCTTCTCCAGGCTTGGCACCAGCATTTCCAGGAAATGGAAGGCAAACACGCTGAAAGCAGCGGTGCCGCGCAGGCCGTCCAATACGTAATAGTGCGATTTCATGAGAGGCATTGTGGGCGCTGCCCCCCCGGCGCCGCAATTGCAAAAACCGCCAACGCCAAAAATGAAATTGCGCAGCTTATTTCAGCAGGCTTTCGATATCGGGCCGCATCGCGGCGGCCAGGATGCGGTAGCCCTGCTCCGAGAAATGCAGGAGGTCTGGCTGCAGCTCATGCGACAGTGTGCCACCCTCTCCCGTGAAATGGCTCCCATAGTCACGGAAGAACACGGTCTGGCCATCACCCAGGGTACGCACCCGCTGGTTGAGCGCCACGATGCGGCGCCGCTCATCGGATTCCGGCAAGCCTTCCGGCAGCACGGCATTGAGCAGGATGCGTGCCGCCGGATAGTGCTTCCGCAACATCTCCACTACGGTCTGGATTCCCTTGAATACTTCGTCCGGCCCTTCATTACAGAGATTGATATTGTTCACACCGATCATCAGCACCACCAGCTTCGGCTTGAGTGCGGCGATGGCAGGCTGTTTCAGGCGCCACAGCAGGTTGCCGGTATGGTCCCCGCCAATGCCGAAATTGGCGGGCTTGAGGTGGCCGAAATTGCTGTCCCACAGCGGCATGGGCCACATCTCAGTAAGCGAGTCGCCGGCAAACAGCACGTCGACATCGCCCTTCTCGGCCCGCGCCACCTGGCCGGCATTCATCTGCTGCCAGCGTTCGATCGACATCCACGGATAGTCGACGGCGCGCGGCGCGGCGCTGGTGGCGCAACCGCCCGCCCATGCCGCAGGGACCCCGCATGCTGCCGCCATCAGGCCCGCACATGCGACATGCATGATGTTCTTCATGTCTTCACTCCCTCAGCAATTTCTGCAGGACCGGCTCCATGCTGCGGGCCCAGATCTCATAGCCCTTCTCCTGCGGATGCAGCATGTCCGGCATGACGTCGCGCGAAAGCGTGCCGTCCGCATTCAACAGCGAAGCGTTGATGTTAGCAAAGAACACGTGACGGCCATCGGCGTAGCCAGAAATGATCGAGTTCACCTGCTCGTTGATGCGGCGCAGGAAAGCTGACGGCAGTTCTTCACGCGGGAACACTGCAAGCAACAGCACCTTGGTATGCGGCAGGCGGCGGCGCAGTTCATCGACGATGGCCTTGACGCCCGCGGCCGTCGCCTTCGGGTCGTCATTGCGGTCGCCGGTGTTGTTGGTGCCGATCATCAGCACCGCAACCTTGGGCGCCAGGCCGTCCACTTCGCCGTGCTGGAGGCGCCACAGCACGTTTTCGGTATGGTCGCCGCCAAAGCCCAGAGCCACCGCATCGTATTTGGCGTAATAGCGCTGCCACACCGGCTGGCCGGCCTTCTCCCAGCCTTCGGTGATCGAATCGCCGATGAATACCAGCTTCGGCTTCTTGCCCGCAGCGCGCAGCTTGCGGTTTTCCTCGAGCTTTTGTTCATGGCGCGGCAGCCACCATTCCAGTGACCAGGCATGGTTCAGCGTGTCCGGAGTGACCGATTCGGTGCGGTAATCCGGGCAAGCGGCGTTTGGCGTGCCGCCCCTGACGAACCTGATGTTGGCAAGCGCCACCTGGCCGCTGCCATTGCCCTCCACCGAGAACGGCATCGCCACCTTGCTGAAATCGTCGCCGGCGCGCACAAAGCAGGCCATCGGGAAGGACAGGTGCTGCCAGCCCTTGCCTTGCAGGGCCTTGCCGGGCATGACGTAGTTCACTTTGCGGTAGCACTCCGGCCCGCAGCGCATGGCGAAATAGATGCCGCCCTGCGCCAGGTCCAGTGCATTGAAGTCGAATTCCAGCGTGCCGCCGGCCGCGTAAGGGCGCAGGTCGAGCGGCGCTCCGCCTTCGAAGCGCAAGGCAGTGGACCAGGTGTCCTGCCATTGCAGGGTCAATGCCCCCTGCTTTTCGGCCACCTCGCCCATGCCAAGGCCTACGGCGCCGGATGGCGACGCCTCGAAAGCGCCAATCGTTGCGCTCCATGAAGGCGCTGGCTTGCCAGCAAAGAGCACAATGTCCTCATCGCCGGCGGCATGCGCGCCAGCCCCGACGGCCCCCATGACGAGGGCCGCGAAAAGTCTTTGGGAATTTTTCATCCGGCGATTTTGCTGCGGCCGCGCGGGCCGGGCAATTATGAAAACCGCCAAGCGCACCAACGATATTGAATAACTAAAACCACTTCTTCTGCAACGCTGCGAAGGTGCCGCGGGCCTTGACTGTCTCCAGGCCCTTGCGGAAACGCTCCACCAGGTGCTCGTCGGTCTTCGGACCGAACGCCATGTAGCTGCCGCCGTCCCCCAGTTCGGTCAGATGCAGCACGCGCACCAGGACCTGGTGCGGGTCGCCGCCCTCTTGCCGCACCAGGTCCTGCGCCACGAGGTCGCTCATCGCCCACAGGTCGACGCGCCCCAGCTTCAATTTCTCATACGTGGTTCGCGGCGTGGCATTGCCGTGCAATTGCAGCCCTTTGACGAAACCCTTCGACTCAAGATACTGCTCACGCGCATCGCCGTTGATGGTCCCGATCTTGTAGTGGAGTGCATCACTGAGGCTGCCGATCTTCAGGTTGCGCTCGCGCAGGGCAAACAGGTAGGAACTGTCGGGCGGCGACACCACGCCAACCCACTTGAACAGCTGTTCGCGCTCCGGCGTGCGCAGGATCGAGAAAATCAGCACGTTTTCCGAGTGCAGCGCCGTCGTGTAGGCACGTGCCCACGGCATGACGTGGAAATCGCAATGCACATTGATTTCTTTCAGGACGGCTTCAATCACTTCGGTACTGAAGCCGGTGACCTTGCCGTTTTCGAGAAAATTGACCGGCCGGTTCTCTTCCGTGACGCAGGTGACCGCGGGCGACGCAGCGGCCACGTTTGCGCAAACCGCTACCCAAAGCAATCCAATCCGAAGCAACAGTTGACGCATCTTCAATGTCCGAACTCTGTATGGCCCTCCATTATTTTATACAAGGTACATGCCAGTGCACACCGCTTTCAACGGCTGAGCTGTTCCAGGTAGCGCTGTGCGTCGAGTGCAGCCATGCAACCTGTGGCGGCGCTGGTAATTGCCTGCCGATAAACGTGGTCTTGCACGTCGCCGGCGGCAAACACGCCATCGACCGACGTCAGCGTCGCCATGCCGGCCGTGCCGGCCCGGGTTTTCAGGTAGCCGTCCTGCATCGCCAACTGGCCTTCGAAAATTCCGGTATTGGGCTTGTGGCCGATGGCGATGAAGACGCCATGCACCGGCAGCGTCTCCGGCTCGGCGCCACGCCGCTGCAGGACGATGCCCGCTACGCCGGCATCGTCACCCACGACTTCGCGCAACGTGGCGTTGAGCTTCAGGACAATTCTGCCTTCGGCGACTTTGGCCATCAGGCGATCGACCAGGATCGGCTCCGCGCGGAAATTGTCGCGCCGATGCAGCAGCGTCACTCGCTTGGCAATATTGGACAGGTAAAGCGCTTCCTCTACCGCCGTATTGCCGCCGCCCACCACTGCCACTTCCCGGCCCCGGTAGAAAAAGCCATCGCAGGTGGCGCATGCCGACACGCCGCGTCCCATGAAGGCTTGCTCGGATGGCAAGCCAAGGTATTGGGCCGAAGCGCCGGTGGCGATAATCAGGGCATCGCAGCTGTATTCGCCGGCGTCGCCCACCAGCCGGATCGGCCGTTCGGCCAGGTGCGCCGCATGGATATGGTCGAAAACAAAGCGCGTGCCGAATCGTTCGGCATGGACGCGAAAGCGCTCCATCAATTCCGGCCCCTGCACGCCCAGCGGGTCGGCCGGCCAGTTTTCCACGTCGGTCGTGGTCATCAACTGGCCGCCCTGCTCCAGGCCCGTAATCAAGGTGGGCGCCAGGTTGGCGCGGGCCGCATAGACGGCGGCAGTGTAGCCGGCAGGGCCGGAGCCCAGTATCAGCAGGCGGGAATGTTGTGGCATGGGGACTTTCTCGATCGTTGTGGATGTTGCGTAAATACCTGTTGCCGCCAAAAAGGTTCAGCACCCGGCAGAAATCATTGCGAGCCTCGACAGTTTTGACAATTGCGTTTCCCCGCCACGGCTCCGCACAATAAGCTGGCCCAAATTACAATCAGGAGAAAACGAATGTTGAAACGGACACTGCTGACTTATGCGCTGTCGTGCGCTTTCGCCACGGCGAACTGCGCGCCGGCAGCCGCCCAGCCGCCAGCCAGCGCCACCCCGGAATTCCCGACCATCCTTTACGGAGCGGCGTACTACCACGAGTACATGCCCTCCGAACGGCTGGAGAAAGACATCCAGATGATGAAAGCCGCAGGGTTCAACGTGGTTCGCCTGGGCGAGTCCACCTGGAGCCTGTGGGAGCCGGAAGACGGCCGCTTTGAATATGCCTGGATGGACCGCGTGATTGACGCCATGGGCAAGGCCGGCATCAAGGTCATCATGGGTACCCCGACCTACTCGATTCCGGCGTGGATGGCCAAGCAGAATCCCGAGATCCTGGCGCGCAAGTTCAACGGGGTGCAGAACACCTACGGCATGCGCCAGAACATGAACACCGATTCGGCGGCGTATCGCTTTTATGCCGAGCGCCTGATCCGCAAGATCGCCACCCGCTACAAGGACAATCCCAACGTGATCGGCTGGCAGGTCGACAACGAGACCAGCAGCTACGGCGCCGCCAACGATGATGTATTCATGCGCTTCCTGCATCACCTGGAGAGGAAGTTCGGCACCCCGGAAAACCTGAGCAAGGCATGGCTGCTGAATTACTGGGGCCAGGACCTGCACAGCTGGGCCGACCTGCCGCGTCCCGATGGCGCGCAAAGCACCGGCTACAAGCTGGAATGGTCGCGCTGGAGCCAGATGCGCGTGACCGACTTCCTCGACTGGCAGGCAAAGCTGATCCGCGAATGCGCCTCGCCGCGCCAGTTCATCACGCACGATTTCGCCGGCTCGCTGCACAACGACGTCAACGAAGAAGCGGTGGCACGTTCACTCGACATCCCGGCCGTCAACATCTACCACTGGGGCCAGCCGGAGAACTACAACGGCGCCGACCAGGCGCTGCAAGGAGACTTCACCCGCTCGCTCAAGCGCGGCAACTTCCTGGTGACGGAAACCAATGCGCAGACCACCGACTGGAGTTCCTCCTTCCAGTATCCGCCTTACGATGGGCAGTTCCGGCAGGACGTCTACACCCACCTTGCCAATGGCGCCAATATGGTCGAATACTGGCACTGGTCCTCGATCCACGCCAACCAGGAAACCTACTGGAAAGGCGTGCTGTCGCACGATATGGAGCCAAACCGCGCTTACGCGGAAATGCGCCGCACCGGCAGCGAGCTGCAGAAGATCGGCCGCAAACTGGTGAACCTGAAGATCCGCAACGACGTCGCCATCCTGTGGAGCCGGGACTCGCTGAATGCGATCAATGACATGCCGTTCGCCAAGCAATCACAGTGGGGGGGCAACGGCACCAATGCCGATTACGGCTCGCTGGTGCGCCAGATCCACCGCCAGCTGTACGACCTGAACGTCGGCACCGATTTCGTGTTCATCGACACCCAGGACTTCTCGTCCTACAAGCTGCTGGTGGTGCCTTCACTGTACGTGGCCGACGATGCCCTGCTGCGCCGCATCACGGAATACATCCGCAAAGGCGGCCGTGTCGTGATGACCTTCAAGAGCGGCTTCACCAACGAGAACACCTATGTGCGCCCGACCATGGCGCCGGGGCCGCTGCGTGAAGCGCTCGGCTTCCATTACCAGGAATTCTCCAACCTGGCGCAGCCGCTGAAATTGAAAGGCGACCCGTTCCAGGCCGGCGCAGACAACAAGGTTCAGTACTGGGCCGAGTTCCTGCAACTGGATACCGCCAAGGCGCTGGCCTACTACGACCACCACTTCTACGGCCGCTGGCCCGCCATCACCTCCAACGACTTCGGCGCTGGCAAGGTGATCTACCAAGGCACCTATCTGTCGGACAAACTGCAGAAAGCCGTGCTGCACACGGCGCTGCAGGAAGCGGGCCTGGCCGGTGCCGACCAGCAGTTGCCGCCAAGCGTAAAAACCCGCAGAGGCATCAACAGCTTCAAGCGCCCGGTTCACTATTACTTCAACTATTCCGGCGCCGAAGCGAGCTTCAGCTATGCGCGCAAAAGCGGCACTGACCTGCTGACCGGCAAGCGCGTGGCCAGCGCAGACAAATTCACGCTCGGCCCGTGGGAGCTTGCCATCATCGAGGAAGATGCCAGGTAAAGTCAGGCTTGCGGCGGGCGGAAAATGAGTTGGCTGAAGTGGTACAGGCTTTCCGCCCAGCTTTCACGGTCATGCCCATAATCGTCGACGTGCCAAACATGGGGCACCTTGTTCTGGCGCAGGCTGCGGTGAAAGTCCTGCGATATGGCGATCAGACCGTCCTGCTTCCCGCACGACAGGTAGAGCAACTGGAGCCGCGACCGCGCGGCGGACGACTGCGGCAACAGGCTCGCCGCGGCGCGGGTATTGGGCGCAGCCGAAAAACCGCCGACCCAGGCGAAGGACTCCAGGTGGCCTAGCCCATAATTCAATGCCTGGCCTCCCCCCATCGACAGGCCGGCGATCGCGCGCTGTCCGCGCCCGGCCAGGGTCGGGTAAGCCTTGTCAATGGCAGGTATCAGGGATTCCAGCAGGTCGCGTTCAAAATTTGCAAAGCCGGCAATGTGCTCCGGCGAGAACTTGCGCTCGTCAGGCGGCGGCCGGTCATCCGGCAGCGCGCGGCCGTTGGGCATGACAACGATCATCGGCACCGCCTTGCCGGCAGCAATCGCCGTATCGAGGACGGCGCCGGCGCGTACATAGGCAGGCCATTCATGGTGGTTGCCTGCCAGGCCGTGCAGGAGATACAGCACCGGATAGCGCCGCTGCGCCGAATAGCCGGCCGGCAGGTAGACGCTGGCCTTGCGGCGCGTACCGGTGATTGCGGATTCATAGGTGAATTCCACAATACTGCCCTGCGCTATGCCTGGCTGCGCAGTGTCGAAGCCCGCTGGCGGAGCCGCAAAAGCGCGCACATCGTCGGCTTCAAGCGCGATGGAACGCAGTTGCACAGGTCCCAGCCGTTCAGGATTTTCGGCGGCGCGGCATCCCGGCACCGGGACTGCGAAGGCTGCAGCCAGCACGCTGGCGGCGACGGGAGCAAATCGGTATGCCATTGGATGCACTCCGGGCGGATGGAAGCAGGTTGTTGGCGCAAGGACTGCGGCCGATTGTGGGTGTGGCACGATTGCCGGGCAATACCAAAAATCACCAATTACCGCTATGATTTTCGGTAGCCGCCGCAAGGCTGGCGGATTTCATTGGCAGCACTGGCCATTTTCGGCATTGCGCTCCAATCCCGTAGTTCGCAACATACATGCATGGAAAATAACATCGTCTGTTTTGGAGAGCTCCTGCTGCGCATGTCTGCGCCGGCAGGCCGGTTGCTGCTGCAAGCGCCGCAGCTTGATACCTGCATCGGCGGCGCGGAGGCGAACGTCGCGGTGTCGCTGGCGCGCCTGGGCCACCGCGTGTCGCTGGTGAGCAGCCTGCCGGACAACGCGCTCGGCGCGGCGGTGCGGGACGGCGTGCGGGCGCACGGCATCGACACGCGCGGCATCCATTTCGCGCCCGGCCGCCTCGGGCTCTACTTCCTGACGCCGGGCGCCGTGCTGCGTCCATCCGAAATCATCTACGACCGCGCGGGATCGTTGTTTGCCGAAACCGACCCTGCCACATACATTTGGCCGGTGCTGCTTCAAGGCGCGGCCTGGCTGCACGTCTCCGGCGTATCGGCAGCCATTGGCGAACGCGGTGCGCGGGCAACGCTGGACGCCATGCGTGCGGCACGCTCGCTGGGTGTGAAGGTTTCCTTCGACGGCAATTACCGCGCTTCGCTGTGGGCCCGGCAAGGCAACGATGGCGCCGAGGTGCTGTGCGAGTTGATGCGCCACGCCGACCTGGCATTTGCCGACCAGCGCGACTTTGCGCTGGTACTGCGGCGCCCGGAACTGGAGCAATGCGGCCGCGCAGAGGCGATTGCTGCAGCATTCGAAGCATTCCCGCAGCTGGCCCGGGTGGCCGCAACCAGCCGCACCCAGCTCGCAAACGAACGCCACGACCTGGCTGCGACCCTGCACACACGTGAAGGGGCCATCAGCGCGCGCGAGTACGCCATGCATGGCATCGTCGACCGGATCGGTACTGGCGATGCGTTCGCCGCCGGCCTGCTGCATGGCTTGCTGCAAGGATGGGATGACGACAACAGCCTTGGATTCGGCCTGGCCGCCGCAGTGGCCAAGCATTCGATCGCCGGCGATTTCAACCTGGCCAGCGAAGCGCAAATCGAAGCGATACGTGCCGGGGCGCTGAACGTGCGCCGCTAAGTGCAGATAAGCATGCTGAGGAATATTATCTGTTGTATTGGCGTTTTTAGTAATTGCTGATAAACGCGGCCACTTGCAACATACCCTTGCTGTCGCACGCATTCCAAACTGCAGGGCCCAGAGCTTGAGCAGCGGCCCGCAATCGACACCGGACCTTAAGAAAAAAATACTGTGCCAATGGCATGGCCGGGCGACACATAGTCCAAATAACTCAGAGGGGTAAAAGATCATGAGGAGACACGCAATGAGATTCACAGTTTCGACGGCCGGATTTGCCTGCATTACCTTGCTCAGCGCCTGTGGCGGCGGCAGCGGTGGTGCGGGCAGCAAGTCCCAGTCGGTCGATTTCCCTTACCCAGGTGGACGCTATCTGGCCACGCCGCCCGCGCCGCTGGTCGCGACAGCCACGTCCGGCCTGGCGATCACCTTCACTTCCAATACACCGGACGTCTGTACTGTCTCCGACGGCAAGCTGGTGCCGGTCAAGCCCGGCGAATGTTCGGTCACCGCTACCCAGGCCGGCGACGCGACCTATGCCGCGGCCTCCTCGCAGCAACTGTTCAAGGTGATGAAGAAAGTCCAGACCATCACCTTCGAATCGCCCGGCTTCCAGTCGATCAGCAACCCACCTTTCGCGCTGGCCGCCACTGCCACTTCCGGACTGCCGGTGGCCTTTACCTCCACCACGCCGGCTGTCTGCACCGTCAGCGGCACCACACTGACGCTGGTCTCCAAAGGCCAGTGCGGACTGACCGCATCGCAGGAAGGCGACAACAACTACGCAGTCGCTACGCCGGTGCCAGTCGCCTTCACCGTTGGCGATGCACCGCCGCCTGTCCTGACCTTCCTCTCCGGTTACGCCTCGACCGGCGCATCCCTGGAAGGTGGGTCGATCAGCACCTGGGCCGGCAGTAACATCGATGGCTGGTGGTGCAGCGACGCCAACTGGTGCGGTTCCAACACCAGCGCCGACGGCAGCACGTTCAGCTTCCATTACCTGATCCAGACCAAGGATCCGGCGCATCCTAACAGCGACAGCTGGATTGGCGGCTACGCAGGCTTCAGCATCATGGCGCCCGGTGTCGGCAGCATCAGCACGACCGGCAACACGACCACCGGCATCCAGGTCGACAAGCAGACCACGCTCAAATTCAACCTGGGGCAGAACCCTGAATGGTTCAGCGCTGCCGGCAAGGATGTGAAGGTCACGCTGACGCTGGGCCACTTCGCCAACAAGGCATCGGACAACAACAAGGCCTGCAACGTCAGCGTGAATACGGTCATCACGCCAAAGAGCGCAGCCGTGCAGAAGTACGAAGTACAGCTGGCCAGCTTCGCGGCTATCGGCGAGAACTGCGGCCTGACCGGACTGAATGCCGCCACCGAACTGGCGACCTATCCGATTGTGAGCATGTCGTTCGAGGCTGCGCAGACCAACACCACGGTACTGAGCACCACGGCCACCAGCCCAACCTACCCGACCGAAATCACCCTGAGCGGCGCCATCACCGTGCAGTAATCGGACTACAAGACTAATTATCCAAAGGGAGAAAGAAGTGATGCGGAGACAAATCAAAAGAACCGCGCTGTCCATCGCGGTCGCACAAGCAGTCCTGATTGTGGGCGGCGTAGCATACGCACAGACAGCACCAGAGGCGCCAGCCAACGCGGGCAGCGCCGAACAAGGCGTTGACAACGCAACCCCGAAAATCGTCGTCAGCGGCCAGCGCGCGGCAATGCAATCGGCACAGAAGATCAAGCAGCATGCGGAGGATATCGTCGAAGCCGTGGTGGCCGAGGAAGCGGGCAAGCTGCCGGACAAATCGATCACCGAAGTCCTGCAACGCGTTCCCGGCATTACCATCGACCGTAACCGTTCGCGCGGCGACCCTGAGCACTTCTCCGTGGAAGGCTCCGGCATTTCGATCCGCGGCCTGACCTGGGGTTCGTCCACGCTGAACGGCCGCGAGTCGTTCTCCGCCGGCTGGCCGGGCCGTGAACTGAGCTGGGGCGATGTGCCGCCCGAGCTGATGTCGGCCGTGATCATCCACAAGAACCCGCCGGCCAGCCTGATTGAAGGCGGCGTCAGTGGCCAGGTCGACCTGCGCACCGCCCTGCCCTTCGATTACAAGAGCGAGAAATTCGCGTTCTCGGCCAATGGCAACTACAACGAGTTGGGCAAGGAAAAGTCGCCCGGAGCGTCGGCCTTGTATTCGAAACGCTGGGATACCGGCAACGGCCAGTTTGGCGCGCTGATCGACCTGTCGTTCAACCGCACCAATACCCTCAACGACACGGTGCAGATGGATGCCTACTATCCGCGCACCGATATCGTGGCCGGCCAGACGGTCTGGGCGCCAAAGTCGGCATCGTGGCGCCGCAATACCGGCGAGACCAACCGCGCCGGTATCTATGGCGCGCTCCAGTGGAAGAACGACAAGGTGGAGTCCGCGCTGACCTACTTCCACTCCGGCTATAAGGAACTGGGCGAAGAATACGCTTTGTACACGGGCGTGGAAAATCCTTACAAGTCCAAGCTGGTCGATCCGAAATTTGATGCCAATGGCGTGCTGCAATCGGCTACCTATACCTATCCGTTCGGCGGCCTGGGCGCAAACAACTTCGCAGCCGGCGGCTTGAACTTCAACTCCAATACCGGCTTCTCCGAACGCCGTTCGCAAACGCGCGAAATCGCCTGGAACACCAAGTGGAAGGTCAACGACCGCTGGACGGTCCAGAACGACCTGCAATGGGTGCACTCGACCAACAAGAACTTCTCCACCAATATGGCGATGGTCACCTATGTGCCCAGCATGAACATCGCCACCAACGGCCTGCCGCCCAACATCACGTTCGACCAGACCGCGCGCGATTTCCTGTCCAATCCGGGCAACTACTACCTGGATCACATGATGCCAAGCCTGAGCAAGGCATCCGGTGACCTGTATGCCTGGAAAGTAGACGCGAAGGTGCGCTTCGACCATCCGGTGGTACGCGACCTGGCCTTCGGCATGCGCCTGACCGACCGCTCGTCGACCCGGGTCAACGCAGGCGGCAGCGGATGGTATAGCGTGGCAGAACCATGGAACGTGAAAACCACCAGCATACCGGGCCGGCTGCCTAGTTCGACCGACATGCAAAGCTGGCAAAACCGCGGCAGTTTCGGCTACCTGAGCGATCCGCGTTATGCCGCCCTGGTGCCGACCAACCTGTTCAACTTTGCCAACTTCTTCAACGGAAAAACCACGCTGCCGCCATCCCTCGTGATGCCGACCCTGGCATTTACCAAGGATTATCCAGGCGCCTACCAGCAGGCCACCCAGATCCTGCAGCTCGAATGCCAGGACGGCAACCAGCTTTACGGCACCAACAACAACTGCGCAACGGCCGGCAGCAACTGGAAGCCGCTGACCTTCGATGGCGACCCGGCCAACGTCGGCCGCCAGAAAGAACGCACCCAGGCAGCCTATGTGACGTCGCGCTTCGCCTTTGACGAATGGCGCTTCCCGGTGGAAGGCAATGTCGGCGTGCGCGCTGTGCGCACCCGCACCACCGCCGAGGGCTACACCGTGTTCAAGCCCACTTACGGTAGCAACACGCCACCGGAAGTACCGCAGTTCGGAACCATTGACGAGCCGATCCAGGCCGAGCATACCTACACCAAGTTCCTGCCTAGCCTGAACCTCAAAACCGACCTGACGGACAAGCTGCAGGCGCGCTTTGCCTTCGCCAAGTCGATGTACCGTCCTGGCTTCGGCGACCTGCGCGAGTACATCACGCTGAGCCAGAACATCACCAACAACAGCGACGGCAGTGTGAAGAACATTACCTACAGCGGCCGTGACGACGGCAACGTCAAGCTCAAGCCGATCAGCGCGGACAGCTACGACTTGTCGCTCGAGTGGTACCCTGGCAATGGCTCGTCGCTGACACTGGGCCTGTTCCACAAGAAGGTGCGCGACATCATCCTGCCGTCGGCCTTCACCCGCAGCTACAAGGACCTGGCGGGCAATGAGCAAAGCTTCCTGATCACGGCGCCGAATAACGCGGCCAACGGTTCGGTAAGCGGCGCGGAACTTGCGGGCCAGACGTATTTCGACCATGTGCCGGGACTGCAGCGACTGCTGCCGGATTGGGCCAAGGGCTTCGGCATTTCCGGGAACTACACCTACATCAAGAGCAAGCAGAACCTCGATCACCCGTTCGACCTGAAATACTGCCCTGCTTCCGGCTCGTTCAACAACAGCTCCCTGGCGCTGTATGGCTGCGACACCAACGGCCTGCCGTTCACTTCGCTGCCGATCATGTACCTGTCGCGCAATGCCTACAACCTGGCCTTGCTGTACGACCGCGGCCCGCTGTCGGCACGCCTGGCGTACAGCTGGCGCGGCCGCTTCCTGCAAGGCGTGACCGTGAACGGCACGCAAGGCTCGGACGCGACCAGCGCCGACCCTGCCCGTGCCGGCATGCAGGACGTGGGCTGGGGCCTGCCAACCTGGCAAGAAGCGATGGGTCAGTTGGACTTCGGCATCGACTACAAGGTGACGGAACGCCTGTCGACCAGCTTCTCGGCGACCAACCTGACCGACACCGTGATCAAGCAGACGCAGCAGCAACACATCGGCAACATGGGCCGCGCCTGGTTTGAACCGGGCCGCAGCTATCGCGTTTCGCTGCGCTACATGTACTGATGCTCCACAAGGCGGCCCCTGGCGGGGCCGCCCCTTCCCCTCTCTCAGCGCAGCAGCTCATGCCATATTCACGAGAAATCGAATATAGACTGGGACGAAATCAATGAAAAACTTCTTGCGTTGCTTGTAGCAATTGGTGTGTTCACCAGCGCACAAGTGACCTGCTTCGCTTCGAATGCCATGATTCGGTCCTTTCGAAAATGGTCTAAAGATTGGATCAAAGAACAGAAAAATGGTTCACTTTAGATTTCGGCTTCCGAAAATTGGACCGAATTGGACTTTACCCGGGGATTCTTGGACCGTATTAGACAACAGCGCCTTCCGTTTATATCGGAATAGACCTGAACGGACGGAATTAGACTGGATTAGACGCGGTACAGATTTGATACAAGAGCCCATCTACCGGCGAGCGAGTGAATCCCGCCGCACTCATGATCGAGATGCGGCGGAAGTTTTCCTGTTAAGGCCTCCCGACCACGATTCCCCGGCCCGCAGTGCTCATATACACCACGCCGAAGGTGTTCATGTCGCCAACCACGAACCTGCCATTGCCAACGCCGCCGTACTGGTGGGCGTTGTCATTGATGCGGGTCCAGTTGGCGCCGGCGTCGGTTGAACGGAACAAGCCGCGCACGCCGCCGACCGTGCCCCAGATGTACACAGTCGGATAGCTTGCGCCGCTGGCAGCCTTGCCGAATCCGACCGCGCTGCAGTAGGTCACGTTGGACAGGTTGGTGAACTGCCAGCCGGAGCTGGTGGTGCGCGCCAGGCCGCCGCCATAAAGCGGCACCCAGATATCGCCCTCACGGCCAGGCGCCGCGCGGATCACATCCGAGCCCCAGCTGGCGAGCGTGTTGAACTTCCAGAACGATGCGCCGCTGTCGGTGCTGATCATGAAGCTGCCGTCGCTCGGGTTGTACACATAGAACTTGCTGGCATTGGAAGGATCGGCAATCGGGCGCGCGTTGCTCACGCCAAGCCCGCCAACCGCCGACCAGTTGCCACCCAGGTTGGTGGAGCGGTAGGTGGTGCTCGAATTCTCCGGGCTATGCAGCAGGACGGCACCGCTGGCGGACAACGCAACCTGCCCTTTGCTGCCGTTCATCGACACCTGGCTCCAGTTGGTGCCGCCATTGGCGGAGGTGTACATACTCGAACCAACGCGCACCACGGTGTTGGTGTTGGCATCGGCCACGGCCAAGCCGGTGGTAGTCCCCATGCGTGGCGAGTACATCGGATTGGTGTAGGTGAAGGTGTTGTAGTGCTGGAAGCCATCGACATCACCCAGCGCCGACAGCACCGGCCCGCCCGGGATGCTGGCGATATTCAGGGGAACCGTCTCCTCCAGACCCTTGGTGACGAAAGTCCAGGTGGTGGTGGACGCGTCGATATCGCTGGTGCGGAACACGCCGTTGCCCGAGGTGACCCACACCGTCTTGGTGTTGAACGGCTCAAAGGCCACAGTGCCGGCCCAGTGAATGGAACCGTTGCCGATCCAGCTGATGCCGCCGTCGTTCCTGGCGAAACCGCGTGCGATCACGTCGGTCCAGCTTGCGCCGCCGTTGCTCGTGATGTAGATGCGGTCGCCCCAGGAGCCGCCTTGCGAAGCGTACTGGTTGACGGTCGACGCGACCATGCGCTGCGAATTCGACGGATCCACGCTGATGCCGCTGAACGCACGCGTCACACCCGCTGGTGTGATATTGGTCCAGGCGCCGTTCGAGATCGTGTATTTCCAGATCTGGCCATTATCCATCGGCTCCGATCCCGACTGGTTGCCGTGCGGGCCGGCGCCATTGCCATAGGTGACGATCAGGTTGCCGGCGCCGTCAAAGGCGGCGCGCTGCGGCATCAGGCCCGAAGGAGCGCCAGATACAGCGGAGAACGACGCGCCCGCATTGTCGCTGCGATAGAAGTTCGCGCCCACCGAACCATAGCGCGAGACGCCGACGAACAGGCGCTGCGCCACGCCGCCCGACACGCTGGACGGGTCGGGCATGACAAGGCTGATGCCGTTCTCATTCGGCGTCGTCGTCACGTTCAGCGATGTGACCTTCGACCATGTCGAGCCGGAATTGGTGCTCTTGAACAGGCCATTCCAGCGCGTGCCAACGTACAGCACATTGCTGGAGCCCGGATCGACCACCAGGCGCTCGCCGGTCTGGCGGCCCATGCCATTGCCATGCGCCTTGAACTGGTTGCTCACGTCGATGGTGGTGAAGGTCGCACCATAATCAGTGGAGCGCAGGATGGCGCTCTTGCCGCCGTTGAAGTAGCTGATACCAACCAGCATGTAGACGTTGCGCGCAGCCTTGGGATCGATGGCCAGCGATTCCACGCCAAGGTAGCCGGTCTGCTCATCCGACACCCAGTCCAGCAGCGGCACCCAGCGCCCGTTCGGATTGTCCCAGCGATAGGCGCCGCCGACGTCGGTGCGGGCATAGACCACGCCAGCCTCGGTCTTGCTTGGAATGACCGCCGACACAAAACCACCGCCGCCCATGGCGACGGTGTCCCAACTATAGGCTGCTGCCGGCTGCTGCGCCGCCAGCGCTATCGCCCCGCACGCTGCCGCTCGTGCGGCTGCGCTCCGGAGCATTGATTTGAACCATTTCATATGACTTGTCTCCTTATTCGTTTATGCGATAAGTGTCATGGACAAAGCCTGCCTTGCAAAAGTGGATGGCAGGCTTCGATTCCGGACTGCGAACAGCGGCAGCAGGAACGCTTAAAACATATCCGAAAGCCCCGCCGCTTCAAGGCTGCGCACGCAACTTGAGTCAAATCATTGTTGTCGTTGGCGGTTTTCGTAAATCGCCATTTCCCGGGTTTGGATTGATTGCAATAGCGTACTGCGGGCGGAATCCAGATGGACGCGCATGCTATCGCGCGCCGCCGCGATATCGCGCCGCGCCAGCGCACGCAGGATGTCGAGGTGTTCGTGCACGGCATGCTGGTTGCGTGCCTTCTCCGTGCCCTTGTCCCATTGGTAGTGATAGTGGAACACTAGCGAAACGATATCGTAGAAGCCCTGCGCGAAACGGTTGTTCAGCAGGCCGATAAGGAAGGTGTGAAAGTCCCGGTCCAGCGCGGGAAAGTCCTGGTGGCGTGCCGGCATGACCGCCCCAAGCTGCTCGTGGCGCGCGACCAGCTGGGCGAGGTCGGCAAAGGCCGGGTCGCCTGCTGCCAGCGCGCCAAAACGCTCGATGGCGGCCAGTTCAAACATCTGTCGCACCTCGGCTACTTCCATGGCAAACGCGCGGTCGAAAGCGCACAGGCGCCATCCCCCGTGCTGCTTCTTGCGGATCAGGCTAAAGCGGGAGAACTCGATCAGGAATTCACGCACGCTGGTGGTGCTGACGCCGGAGGTGCGCGCCAGGTCTGCCTCGGAAAATTCTGCTCCCGGCGGCAAGTCGCCCTGGTAGATCATTTCCATCAGCACCTGCCGCACGCGGGCAGCGCCGCTCTGCAAGTCGGCGCCTTCGAAATAGTCGTCCTGCACGGGCTTGCGCAGCAGGCGGCGTTCCTTGCGGCCGTTGATCAAGCCACGCGTGTGGAAGTAGCCGATTGCGCTGCGCACCACGCTGCGGCTGCACTCGCCCAACGCCGCCATCCGGTCTTCGGTAGGCAGCGCGGTGCCGCTCGCCATGCCGCTTGCGATATGGTCCAGCAGCAGGTTGACGCTGCGCTTGAAGACGAGAGGAGTACGGGCCATCGGACTTGCCTTAGCCAGCGGACAGGGCGCGGGCTTCCGGCGCAGCGGCCGCCTGGGCGTGCCGGTCGGCGACGTACACGCCCGAGCTGCTGCACATGTCGAATTTGGCTGCATCATTCGGCATCACAGGACTCCAGGTTGCGCAATGCCGTAGAAGCGCTGCGCATTAAGGCCCAGCACCGACTCCTTCTGCTCCGGGGCCAGGCCTGCCAGCAGCGCTTCGGTCGCGTCGATCCACGCGCCGTAATCGGCTGCCAGTTGCAGCACAGGCCAATCGCTGCCCCACATCACGCGCTCCGCCCCAAATACTCGCAGCACATGTTCGGCGTACGGGCGCAGCTGCTCCACCGTCCATTCCGGGCCAGCCTCGGTGACCATGCCTGACAGCTTGCAATGGACTTGCGGCTGGCCGGCCAGCCGCTCCATGACCTGCAGCCATTGCGCATCAGGCTGTCGTTGCATGGCCGGCTTGGCAAGGTGGTCGACCACGACCGGTAGCTGAGGAAACCGGCGCGTGAACTCGAGCAAGGCCGGCAAATGGCGTGGCAGCACCAGGGCATCGAAACGCAGGCCGTGCTGCAGCATGGCCGCAACGGCCGGCGCCAGGGCCGGATCGTCGATCCAGGCGTCATCGTCCAGGTCCTGCAGCATGGGCCGCAGTCCCCGCAACTTTGGATGGGTTGCCAGCGCGGCAATCCGCTGCGGCGCTTCGGGGGCCTTCAGGTCCGACCAGCCGACTACCGCGCCGATGAAGCTGTACCGGTCCGACAGGTCCAGCATGAAATGCGTGTCGTCTTCATTCGGCATCGACTGCACCAGGACGGTGGCGGTGACGCCGTTCTGGTGCAGCAGGCTGCCCAGGTCTTCCGGGTAGAAGTCGCGGTAGATGGCCGCCAGTTGCGGCGGGGGCCAGGCGCCCTTGCGGTCGGCCAGACGCCAGAAATGCTGGTGGGCGTCGATGCGCATCATGCGGCCATTTTCGATGACAGCGCCGCGCGCAGGCGTGTTTGCGCCAGCTCCAGCCGCAGTTCGGCGGCCAGGTCGAGCGCCGGTTGCAGACGGCGGCGCTTCTTCTCCTCGTGGTTCTGCGCGATGTCGGCCAGCCGGTGGTCGAGGAAGGGATTGCTGAAACGGTCCCGGACCTGCGCCAGGTAGGCGCGGCTCAATTCCCCCTCGCCCAGCGCGTCGAACAGGGGCAGCACTTCCTCTTCCCAAACGGCTTCCAGCCCGGCGCGCAGCGCGTGGTCGGCCATCGCTTCGCGTACGGTGAGGCCGGCCGGCTGTCTTCCTGTGAGCCATTGCTCGGCCAGGAACGTATGGCCCAGGTTCAGCATCAGCAGCTTGCGGCGCTCATAAGGCGCCAGATGGTCCGTCACCACGACCTGCGGGTGCGTGCACGGCAGCACCATGCCGGGCTGCGCTTCGATCGCCCACAAGGCATAGGGCTCGGCCACGGCGCCCGCCGGGTCCAGCGCCTGCGACACGATGCGGTCGACCAGCGAATTCACCCAGGTGCAGGAGCGCTCAAGCCACGCCTGGAAAGCGCTGTCCATGTCCCAGCTCCGCGCCAGGCCAAGCACCACGTCGCGCAGCACGCTGCCGTTATTGACGACCAGTTCGCAGGGCATCAGCGTAACCCGTGCCGCGCCGAGGATGTAGCGCGCATGCAGCAGCACCAGCAGCTTGGCCGGGAAGCTTTGCGGCACCCGGCCGTTCTGCAGCAGCTGCGCGTTGTCGGATTCGCTCAACTCGTAGCCACGGTCGCCTGTGTTTGAAACGATGACTTGCGCCGCCACGGCCGCCGCCACCACCTGCGGCCAGTCCTGGCTCGCCTGCAGCGCGTTGGCCACCGAGCTGACCTGATGCTCGCACTGGTACGGTGCGCCGTCCTGCCAGCCGCGGACGATGACCGGGTAAGCGCCGCCTTGCCTGAACGCCGCCACCCGGCGCGCACTTTCGGCGCTACTGGTGGTCTGCACCACGGTCACGCGCCCCAGCGCATTGCCGCTTTCCAGCGCCTCGCCAATGAACAGGTCCACGTGCGCCTGCAGGAAGCGGCTGGTGCCAAACTGGAGGATCGGCTGCATTTACACCTCGACGATGGCCTTGATCACGCCGGCGGCCGGGTCCATCCATTGCGGCAGGACGTCGATGAAGCCTTCCAGCGTAGTGCGGTGGGTGTTCATCAGGCTGGTCGGCACCAGCCCCGCCTTCATGGCTGCCAGCACGGTGCGGAAGTCGTCGGCAGTCGCGTTGCGGCTGCCCAGCAGGCTGGTTTCGCGCTTGTGGAACTCCGGGTCGGCAAAGGAGATCCGGTCCAGCACAATCGACACCAGCACATAGGTGCCGCCATGCGCCACGAACTCCAGGCCGCGCTCCATGGCCTTGACGTTGCCGGTCGCGTCAAACACCACGTCGTAGAAGTCGCCCTCGGTCAGGCGGGACATCACTTCCTTGTCGCCCTCCCCGGCCAGCACCGTGTACGGCGCCTTGAGAACATCGCGGCTGAACGCCAGCCTGTCTTCACGGGTATCGAGCACGGTCACCTGGGCGCCGTTCAGGCACGCGAACAGGGTGACCGCCAGCCCGATCGGGCCGGCGCCCACCACCAGCACGCGCTGCCCGTCCCTGGCCGCGCCGCGGCGCACCGCGTGCGCACCGATGGCCAGGAACTCCAGCATGGCCGCCTCGTCGAGCGAAATGCCATCGGTCTTGAAGACAAACTGCGCCGGCAGCGCCAGGTACTCGGCCATGCCGCCGTCGCGGTGCACACCCAGCACCTGGATACTGGTGCAGCAATTGGTCTTGCCCTTGCGGCAGGCGACGCAGCGTCCGCACGACAGGTAAGGCATGACGTAGACCTGGTCGCCCGGCGCCAGTCCGGCGCCTTCCGGCGCGCTGACCACTTCCCCCGACAGTTCATGCCCCATCACACGCGGATACTGCAGGAAGGGCTGGGTGCCGCGGAAGATGTGCATATCGGTACCGCACAAGCCGATGCGGCGTACGCGCACCAGTACTTCGCCCGGACCCGGCACCGGCACCGGAACCTCGCTCATGCGCAATTCGCCTGGCGACTGGCATACCACTGTCTTCATGTTATTTTCCCTTGCTTGCATTGACCGGTTCCAGGATCACGGCCGCACCGCCCGCAGTCGCGAGGCGCAACGGCAGCACGCCGCCCGCCATCACCTCGCGCTCGGTACGCTGCAATTCATTCGGCGTGGCGCCGTCTTCCCACACCGTGGCGCGGTAGCGCCCAGGGGGCAGGAAGCGCAGCGACACGTTCTCGACACGTCCGCCCTCACCAGCGGTCATCGCGCCGAGATACCAGCTCTTGCCCTGGCGCCGTGCCAGCACGATGTCCTTGCCCGGCGTGCCGGACAGGAAACGCGTTTCGTCCCAGGCCGTCGGCACACGCTGGATGAAATCGAAGCCGGCCGCGTTGCGATAGCTCTCGGGAGCGCCGGACACCATCTGCAGCGGGCTGTCATACACCACGTACATGGCCAGCGCCTGGCCGCGCGTGCTCTGCGTTTGCGGATTCACCTCGCGCACCTTGAAGGTGGCCGGTGTCGCGTTGTGGAAGCCGCCGGGCGTGTAGTCGATCGGGCCTGCCAGCATGCGCGTGTACGGGATCATCAGGTTGTGATGCGGCGTGATCTTGTCGTTCATCTTGTTCCACTCCGCACCCATCACGCCTTCCTGGGTGATGAAGTTCGGATAGGTGCGCTGCAGGCCGGCCGGCACATAGGCGCCATGCAGGTCCAGCAGCAGGCGGCGCCTCGCCGTGGCCTTCGCAATATCGTGGTAGAAGGCGACGACTTCCTGGTCGTCCCGGTTCATGAAGTCGACCTTGATGCCCTTGATGCCCCAGCGGGCGTAAGTATCGAGCACTTCGTCCATGCGCGGTGCCACATGCTCCCAATGCGCCCACAGCAGCAGGCCAACGCCCTTGCCGTCGGCATAGCGCACCAGCTCCTGGATGTCGATACCGTCTGCGGCGCGCGTGATGTCGGTGGCCGGGTTGGCATCGCAGCAGCCGGCGGGACCCGAGGCCCAGCCGGCATCGATCATGTAATACGGAAAGCCCGATGCGGCAGCAAAATCGATGAATCGCTTGTAGCTTGCCATGTCCGGCTTCATGCCGGCCAGGGGCCCCGACCACCAGTCCCACGCTGCCTTGCCGGGACGCACCCAGCTGAAATCACCTGCCGGCGGCGGGTTCAGGTTGCCGATCAGCTGCGAAGCAATCAGGTCGCCGGCACGATTGCCGACCATGACCGCACGCCAGGCCGTAGTCAGCCCGCCCTGCGACACAAAGGCCGGCGCCGGCCGTTTTGGCGGCGCCGACAGGCGCACGCGCAAGGCGCCGCCTTCCGGCACCAGCGAGGACCCGGTGTAGCCTGCGAGGTCCGCCTGCGTGATCGCATACGCGCTGCCCGCTGCAGGCACGCTGCACACCACCGGCACGTCGTAAGCCTGGCCTGCGCGCAGCTGCGAGACCTTCATGCTGTCGAATGGCACCTCATGCGCGCCGTCGGCAACCGATACCAGGCATTCCGGGTCGCCAGCCGGCACGAACGCGGTGCGCTCGCCGCGCAGGCGCACCGGCGCGCTGCCATCGATGCGGTAGCGGAATGCGACGCCATCGTCGTAGGCCCGCACCTCGATCGACAACTGCCGGCCGGCGCCCTCGCGCTCCTTGAATACAAAAGTGGCGCCGCGATAATGGTCGCGCGCCACGGCGGCCTTGGTGGCAACCAGGGGAATGCTGCGGTCGACCTTCACGTCCTTGCGGCTTTGCAGCGCCAGGGCGCCAAAATCGGCAGCGCCGTCCAGTTCAAGGCCCAGCGGCGACGGCGCAATCAACTCTTTGCCGCTGCGCGTGACGGTGAAGCGGCTGCCATCGTCCTCGATCCGGATGGCGATCTGTCCATCGGGAGACGTGACAGTCGCCGCGCCCACCGCGGACACGAACGTAGCCGCGGCTGCGGCCGCAAGGAATGTCAGGGAATATTTCATGAGTTCAGTGTGATAAAGCCGCCATCGATCGGATAATCGCTGCCGGTAATGAATGACGCAGCATCGCTGCACAGGTAGAGCGCCAGCGCCGCCACTTCTTCCGGCTGCGCCATGCGCCCGATTGGCTGGGTTTTGGACAGGCGTTCGAACATTTCGGCTTCCCTGCCCGGGTATTGGCGGGCCAGGAAACCATCGACAAACGGCGTATGCACGCGGCCCGGCGAGATCGAATTGCAGCGAATGCCGTCCTGCAGATAGTCCTTCGCCACGGACAGGGTCATCGCCATCACCGCGCCCTTTGCCGCAGAATAGGCAAAACGCTCGGCCACGGCAACCCACGCTGCCACCGAAGCCATGTTCACGATCACGCCACCGCCCCGCTCCCGCAAGAATGGAATCGCCGCGTGCAGGCAGTTGTAGACGCCTTTCACGTTGACGTTCATGACGCGGTCGAAGTCCGCCTCGCTGGTGTTGTCCGCTTTGCCGATGTGGGCGACCCCGGCATTGTTGACCAGGATGTCGATCGGGCCGATGGCGGAGAATACCTCCTGTACCGCTGCCTGCTGCGACACGTCGCAGGGGTGGGCTTGCGCCTCTCCGCCGGCAGCATGGACTTCGGCGGCCACGGTGGAGCAGGCTTCCTCGCTGACATCGACGATATGGACCAGGGCGCCCTGGCTCGCAAACAGCAGCGCGATCGCGCGTCCGATGCCGCTGCCGCCGCCGGTGATGACGGCGATTTTCTGATTCAGTTCAAACATGTTGCAATGCTCCGTCAGGGGAAATAGCTGCTTGCGGCTGCGGCTCCCGTGCCGCCGTGCGGGCGAACCACGCGATCACCAGGAAGCACAGCAAGGGCGCGGCATAGCCGTATTGAAGGCTGCCGGTCACGTCGCTGATCCAGCCGAACAGCAGCGGCAGCACGGCGCCGCCCACGATGCTCATGATGATCAGGCTACTGCCCATTTCAGTATCGGCCCCGGCATCGCGGATGCCCAGCGCGAAAATGGTGGGGAACATGATGGACATGAAGAAGGCGATGCCGATCACTGCGGCTACGCTTGGCAAGCCGCTGGCGAACATGGCAACGATGGACAGCACGGCGCACGCCAGCGCATAAGCGAACAGCAGGCGGGGCGAGGCGAAAAACTTCATCAGCCAGGTGCCGGCGAAGCGGCCGCTGACAAAGGCCAGGCCGCACCCCCAGCCCAGGTAGTCTGCCGCGGCGACCTGCGAGACGCCGGCCGCCTGCGATGCAAACAGGATGAAGAAGCTGAAGACGCAGACCTGTGCGCCGACGTAGAAGAACTGTGCGATCGCGGCGCGCCGGATCGCGGGCCTGCGCAAGGCCTGCGCCAGTGCAGTTCCGGCCGGGACGGCAGGCGCCGCCCCACTGGTGCCTCCCAGTGCGGGCATCCTCAGGAAGTAGAAGATCACCGCGATCACCATGATGACCAGCGCGATTGCCAGGTAGGGGCCCTTGACGCTGGCAGCTTCGGCTGCCAGCGTGGCCTGGCGCAGGGCTTCGGGCATCGACTGCAGTTGCGCATCCGGCACACCTTCCACCAGGATCAGGCGCGCGCCTACGATCGGCGCCAGTGTCGCCGCCAGACCGTTGAAAGACTGAGCCAGGTTCAGGCGCTGGACGGCTCGCTCTGGCCGCCCCAGCATCGAGACATACGGATTGGCGGCAGTCTCCAGCACCGCCAGCCCGCATGCGATGATGAACAATGCAGCAAGGAAGAAGGCATAGCGGTGGGTATCGGCAGCCGGAATGAACAGCAAGGCGCCTGCCGCAAACATCAGCAGGCCCAGAATCATCGCCCACTTGTAGCCGAACCGGCGGATCATCATTCCCGCCGGCAGCGCCATCACGAAATACGCGATAAAGACCGCCGAGTCGACCAGCGCCGATTGCAGCACGCTCAGGCTGAAGGAGCGCCGCAAGTGCGGGATCAGGATCGGATCGAGGTTATGCACAAACCCCCACATGAAAAACAGTGAGGTGATCATGGCAAAGGCAAAGGTATAGCTTTGCCGGCTTCCTGCTTCACTCATGGCGGTGTCTCCGTTGCGGCACGCTTGGTGGCGCCTTGTGGTTTTTGATTGGTCAGCCGTCGATCAGCGCGGGGTCCCAGGCATGTACGGTCTGGTTTTGCTGGCCAAGGCCTTCGATGCCCAAGGCTATGCGGTCGCCCGCGCGCAGGTACACCGGCTCCGGCTTCTGGCCCAGTCCGACGCCAGGCGGAGTGCCGGTGCTGATGATGTCACCCGGATTGAGCGTCATGAAGCGGCTGATATAGCTCACCAGCTGCGCCACCGAAAACACCATGGTGCGGGTATTGCCGCTTTGGTAGCGCTTGCCGTTCACTTCCAGCCACATATCGAGATTTTGCGGATCCGGCACTTCATCGGCCGTCACCAGCCAAGGACCGACCGGGCCGAAGGTATCGCAGCCCTTGCCCTTGTCCCACTGGCCGCCGCGCTCGAGCTGGTACTCGCGTTCGGACAGGTCGTTGACCACGCAATACCCGGCCACATAGTCCAATGCCTCTTCAACCTCAACGTAGCGGGCACGCGTGCCGATCACCACGCCCAGCTCCACTTCCCAGTCGCTCTTGACAGAGTCGCGTGGCAGCACCACCGCATCGTTGCAGCCGATGATCGCGCTGGTGGCCTTGGTGAACAGGACCGGCTCGGAAGGCACGTCCATTCCCGATTCAGCCGCGTGGTCGGAATAGTTCAAGCCCACGCAAATCATCTTGCCGATGTCGGCCACGATAGGCGCCATGCGCACCGCGCCCTCCACTGGCGGCAGACGGGCCGGATCGGCCGATGCCAGCTTGTCCAGCGCGGCGCGGCTCAGGTGGTCCGAAGTCAGGTCAGGCAACAGGCCGGACAGGTCGCGCAGGACGCCCTGCGCATCGAGCAGGCCGGGTTTTTCGAAGCCCTTTGGGCCGAATCGCAGCAATTTCATGGTATTCCTTGGAACGTCAGGTCAAAAAACTCAGGGTTTCAGGCAGCCTGCGGGGTCGGCGCATGGCGGTCGAGCAGCCCCCGGCCAACCAGGTCTTGCCACAGGCCATGCGGCAGTTGCTGTGCAAACCAGGCAGCGTTCTGTCGTAACTGCTCAGGGCTATGGGCGCCCGCCACGCAGGACACCACCGCCGGGTGGGCCATGGGGAATTGCAAGGCAGCGGCCTGGATCGGCACGGCGTGTTCGCGGCACACGGCCTCGATTGCTTCTACGCGGGCGATGACCGGAGCCGGCGCGTCATCGTAATTGAATTTGCGGGTACCTGCCAGAATGCCGGAATTGAACGGCCCGCCAATGACGATGCCGATGCCACGTTCGGCACATTTGTCCAGCAACGGCCGCCGCGCCGCCTGTTCCAGCAAGGTATAGCGCCCCGCCAGCAGCGCGCAGTCGATATCGCAAGCGTCGATCGCATCGGCTACCACTTTCCACTCGTTGACGCCAAGGCCAATGGCGCGCACACTGCCACCGTCGCGCAACTGGGTCAATGCACGGAAGCCGCCGCCGTGGGTCAACTGCTTCCAATAGTGGTTGTGCAGCGACCCATGCGTGGCCTGGCCAATGTCATGCACATACAGGATGTCGATGCGGTCCAGGCACAGGCGCCGCAGGCTGTCCTGGTGCGAGCGCATGATGCCGTCGTAGCTGTAGTCGAAATGCGGCCGGAACGGCAAAGGCCTGGCCCAGCCGTTTTCGCCAGGCTGCACGCCGGCATCGAGCCGCATCAGGCGTCCGGCCTTGGTGCTGATCACATAGCTGTCGCGCTCACGCTCGCGCAAGGCAGTGCCCAGCCGCAGCTCGGACAGCGTGTAGCCGTAATAAGGCGCTGTATCGAAATAGCGGATGCCTGCTGCCCACGCCTCATCGACGATCGCCCGCGCCTCGACGTCGCTCATGGCCTGGTACAAGCCGCCAAGCTGGGCGCAGCCGAGGCCCATGGAGCTCAGCTCAATGCCGCTGCGCTGCAGCTTGCGCTTATCGCTGGCGAGGGCCATGTCAGGCTCGCTGCAAAGGAAAGCATCCCGGGCCGGACGGCTCGAACTGCTTGTAGGTCAGGATGAACTCCTGGTGCCCCAAGGCTTCCGAGCAGCTTTGCGCGCCGTTCGCCACGCGTGCCACCAGGTCGACAATCTCGCTGCCAACCTGCTGCAGGGATGCCTCGCCGGTGAGGATGCGGCCCGCATTGACGTCCATGTCTTCGGACAGCCGCTCGTACGTTGCCGGATTGGCGCAGACCTTGATCACCGGCGATATCGCCGATCCCACGACCGATCCGCGCCCGGTGGTAAACAGCGTCAGGTGGGCGCCGCAGGCGATCAGTTCGACAATCTCCGCATTGTCCGAAATATTCGGGAAGCCGAAGCGCACTTCCCCATCCGGCACCACGTCCAGCAGATATAGGCCACCGCTTGCAGGCTGGTCGCCCGGTTTCAGGATGCCGCTGATCGGCGATGCACCGCTCTTGGCATAGGCGCCGAGCGATTTTTCTTCCAGTGTTGTCAGGCCGCCGTCCGCATTGCCGGGCGCGAAACTGCCGTGACCCAGCACCGTGTAATAGCGGGCGGCCTTGTCCACGCAAGCCACGATCGCGTCGCCCAGTTCCGGTGTAGCGGCGCGCCGCTTCATGTGGAATTCGCAGCCGACCAGTTCCCCGGTCTCTTCGAAAATGCAGGCCGCACCAGCCGCCACCAGCTGGTCGAATGCCACGCCAACGGCGGGATTGGCGGTGATGCCGCTGGTGCTGTCGGAGCCGCCGCAGATGGTTGCCACCACCAGTTCACCCGCCGCCATCGGCACGCGCTGCTGCGGCGCCAGCGAATCCAGCGCCCAGCGCACCCATTCCACCCCGTCCGCCACGCTGGTACGCGTGCCGCGGTTCTGCTGGATGGTGATGGTGTGGACCGGCCGCCCGCTGGCGGCTGCTTCCGCCTCCAGGCTGCTGCGGTCGAAGCTTTCGCAGCCCAGCGATACGATCAGCGCCGCCCCCACGTTGGGATGGGTGACCAGTCGCTTCATCACCTTGTCGGCATATTCGTTCGGATAGCAGCCCGGGAAGCCAATCAGGTGCACCTCCTGTCCGGGGAAGGCATTAACGATCAGGCGCGCCACGTGATGGGCGCATTCGACGGTGTAGGCAACGGCAACGATATTGCGGATGCCCTTGCGGCCATCGGCGCGCAGGTAACCCGACAGTGCAGGCATGGTGGTACTCATGTCAGTGGCCGCTTCCGATAAAGGCATGGGCATCGGGGCCCAGGGTGTAGGTAGGGATGTAGTCACTGGCCAGGTTGTGCGTATGGAGCATGGCGCCCTGCGCAACCGAGGCGGTGACGCTGCCGATCAAAGCGCCGTAGCGCAGCACCTTGTCGCCGGGCTGCAGCGCAGTGCGCGCCACCTTGTAGCCCAACGGGATATCTTCCGGCATGGTCACCTCGGCGCCATCGATCGTTACCGCCTCTCCGGCGGCCAGTGCCGTGCGCGCAATCAGGCAATTGTCTTCCGGTGACATCAGCAGCAGTCGCGATGCGCTGGGCGGCAATGGGGCGGACATGGCAGTTTCCTTTCAGTCCATATGGAAGACGGGCGCCATCATGGCCCAATGCTCGCCTTCGGCGCGGCTGGCAAGGGGCAGTTGGCAAGGGCCGCACAAGTTCCACCAGCGCTGGGTTTCCCGGTCGGCCGCGATCCGCTTCATGTCCGCATCGAAGTCAACGCCGTGGTATTCCCAGTAGCCAAACAGGAGGTTTTCCGGCTCACGCAGGAAGATCGTGTAATTGCGTACATTCGCCTGCTGCAGCGTCGCCAGCACCTGCGGCCAGACCGCCGCATGCAGCGTCTTGTACTCTGCAATCTTGTCGGCGGCAATGCCGATCACCATCCCCATTCGTTGCATTCCACCGCTCCTTGTGTACGTCATATATTTCGTCCAATACAGCTTGCAATGATTGTGCAAGCGGCGGCACCGCACGGGCAATTGCGAAAATCACCAAGAAAAGGAACGATATTTCACACGGCTGAACGGAGCCTTCTCACCTCACCTGACGGAGATGGCGGAAGCAGGCGAATCGAGCTGCAAGGCAACCACGGTATCGATCGGATCACGCGCGCCTTGCGGCACAGTAATTGCCAGGCCGTTGGCGGACTGGCTGAATTCGGCCTTTCCGCCGCCAAGCAGCGTGGCCCGCAGAACCTTGGCCGGGATCGCCGGCAGCACAAGCTTCTCGTTCGGCCACTTCATCACGTGGAGGTAGATCGTATTGCCGCTGCGGGTCGAGCTGCCGTACTCGCCCGGCAGGAAGGGGCCGCCACGCGTGCCGTAAATGCTCTTGCCATACTTATCGAGCCAGCCGCCGATCTCGCGCAGGCGCTGCGCCTGGTCCGGATCGATCCGGCCGTCCGGCGCAGGCCCCACGTTCAACAGCAGGTTGCCGTCGCGGCCCGCGACATTCGCCAGCAGCTGGATGTAATGCTTCAACGGCTTCGGTTTCATGTTCGGCTGGTAGCCCCAGGCGCCCGCGATGGTCGTGCACAGCTCCCACGGATGGCTATCGTCATAATCACCCAGCGCGCCGTCGCCTTCGCGTGAATGAAAGTCCTCCGGCATGTCGGCGCGGCCGTTGACCAGGACTTGCGGCTGCAACTGGCGCATTTTCTCGTAGACCTGCTCCGAACCCCAGCTGAAGCCGCCCTTGTAATGCTTTCCGGGTGCACGTTTCTTCCACCCCACGCCCCATTCCGCTCCATCCCAGTCGCCGCCGAAATTCAGCCAGTCAGCCTCCCCGCCGTCAAACCACAGCACGTCGATCTTCCCGTAACTGGACATCAGGCGTTCGACTTGCCGGTGATACTGGCTGCGCATGGCTTCCGCGTTCTCTCGCTGCAGGTCCGGGAAAAAGAAGCCCGGATAGCGCCAGTCCAGCGGCGAGTAGTACAGTCCCACGCCCAGGCCGGCCTTGCGCACCGCTTTCACATAGTCGGCTACAAAGTCACGATGCGCGGCGCTGTTGACGCTCGTGAAAGGGTTATCCCCGTCGTCGAACATCGCGAAACCGTCATGGTGGCGCGAGGTCATGACCATGTACTTCATGCCGGCCGACTTGGCCAGTTGCGCCCATTCATCCGGATTGAACCTGTCGGGCTTGAACTGGCCGGCCAGCTTGGCATACTCTCCCACCGGGATCTTTTCGTTCCATTGCACCCATTCGCCACGGCCTGGTATGGCATACAGCCCCCAGTGAATGAACATCCCAAAGCGAGCTTGCCGCCACCAGTCGATGCGTGACGCCTGTGCAGCCGCGCCGGACGGCTGGCTAGCCCCTGCCTGGGCCATTGCCGGGATCGCGGGAATTGAGATCGATGCCGCCAGCAGCAGCCCTGCTGTCGTCGCATGCACGCGGTGAAGAACAGATTTCATCATTCTTGCTCCGAGAAACCCCGTCCTTCAGGGCGGGGAGTGAAAGGAGCCGACAGCGAAGCTGTCGTTCCCCTTGAGGTTAGTAAAATACTGTATAAACTCACAGTATGATTATCGTCTATCGTTACCGTGTGAAGTCGCTGAACGGGACCCTGAATCAGCAAGCCCGCAAGGTGAACTTCGTCTGGAATTACTGCAACGACCGGCAGAAGGATGCGCTGCGTTTCAGGCGGCCATATCTGACTGGATTCGATTTGAATAAGCTCACAGCCGGAAGCAGCAAAGAGCTGGGACTGCATTCCGGCACGATCAATGCCGTCTGCGAGCAGTTTGCCAAGTCCCGCGCCCAGCACAGGCGGCCTTACTTGCGCTACCGGGGACGCAAGGCGCTGGGTTGGGTGCCACTGAAGGGACGCGACCTGCACCGCGAAGGTAATGCCTTCCGCTTTGCGGGTAACACATTCCGCGTGTTTTA
>DASWTB010000231.1:0-1812 GCA_036402315.1 Pseudoduganella sp.
AGCGGCTGCGCCCAGCACGTCACCCTTGGTGATGCGGCCGTCCTTGCCGGTGCCGGCAACCTGGCCTGCCGACAGGTCGGCTTCGGCCATCAGCTTGGCAGCCGACGGCATGGCCACGGCGCCAGCGGCAGCCGGGGCAGCTGCAGCTGCAGCTGCAGCGGCCGGAGCGGCAGCGGCGGCGGCTGCGGGTGCCGCAGCGGCGGCAGCCGGAGCGGCGGCGCCAGCGGTGGCTTCGGTGTCGATCTTGGCGATGATCTCCTCGGCCACGACGGTGTCGCCGTCGTTCTTGACGATAATCGACAGGACACCAGCCGACGGGGCCGGCACTTCCAGCACGACCTTGTCGGTTTCGATTTCGATCAGGATCTCGTCCTGGGCAACGGCTTCGCCTGGCTTCTTCTTCCAGTTGAGCATGGTCGCTTCGGCGACCGATTCGGAGAGTTGCGGAACCTTGACGTCAACGATAGCCATGGTGGTGAATTCCTCGTGTTATGCGTGTTGTCTTGATGCTGGCGAGGCCACGGGGCGCCTGCGCGCGCCGCCGTGGCTGCCGACTGATTACTTGGTCAGAACAAAACCCTTGAGCTTGGCGAAGGCAGCATCCAGCAGCGCCTTCTGTTGCTCGTTGTGCTTTGCGTAGTAGCCCACCGCCGGCGAAGCCGAAGCGGGGCGACCGGCATAACCGAGCTTCTGGCCGTCCGTCATGTTTTCCATGATGTAGTGCTGCACGAAGAACCAGGCGCCCTGGTTCTGCGGCTCGTCCTGGCACCACAGGATCTCGTTGGCGTTCGGGTACTTCTTCAGTTCCGCGGCCAGCGCCTTGTGCGGGAACGGGTACAGCTGTTCCAGGCGGATGATCGCGGTGTCGTTGGCCTCGCGTTCCTTGCGGGTGTTGACCAGGTCGTAGTACACCTTGCCCGAGCACATGATGACGCGCTTGACCTTGCTGGCGTTCAGTTCTTCGTGGTCGCCAATGACGGTCTCGAAATGGCCCTTGGCCAGGTCGGACAGCGGCGACACCGCATCCTTGTTACGCAGCAGCGACTTCGGCGTCATGATCACCAGCGGCTTGCGGAACAGGCGGATCATCTGGCGGCGCAGCAGGTGGAAGATCTGGGCCGGCGTGGTCGGCTGGCAGACCTGCATGTTGTGATCCGCGCACAGCTGCAGGAAGCGCTCGATGCGCGCCGAGCTGTGTTCCGGACCCTGGCCTTCGTAGCCGTGCGGCAGCATCAGCGTCAGGCCCGAGGCACGGCCCCACTTCACTTCACCCGACGAGATGAACTGGTCGATCACCACCTGGGCGCCGTTGACGAAGTCGCCGAACTGGGCTTCCCAGATCACCAGCGCGTTCGGCTCGGCGGCAGAGTAGCCGTACTCGAAGCCCAGCACGGCTTCTTCGGACAGCACCGAGTCGATCACCGTGAACGGTGCCTGGTTTTCCGACACGTTCTGCAGCGGCACGTAGCTGCCGGCATCCCAGCGCTCGCGGTTCTGGTCGTGCAGCACGGCGTGGCGGTGGGTGAAGGTGCCGCGGCCGGCGTCCTGGCCGGTGATGCGCACCGGGTAGCCCGACGACACCAGCGAGGCGAAGGCCAGGTGCTCACCCATGCCCCAGTCAAGCGGCTGGTCGCCGCGGCCCATGTTGGCGCGGTCCTTGACGACCTTCTCCACCAGCGGGTGCAGCTTCAGCGTCTCAGGCGTGGTGGTGATGCGCTCGGCCAGGCGCTTCAGTTCGGTCACCGGCACCGCGGTGTCGGCGGCGTCCGTCCACTTGCGGTTCAGGAACGGCATCCAGTCCACCGCGAACTT
>DASWTB010000232.1:0-6922 GCA_036402315.1 Pseudoduganella sp.
TCTTGTCGAATTGCTCCAGCAGGGCTGGCGCGCACGACATATAGCCGAGGCGGATGCCCGCCAGGCCAAGTTTCGACAGCGTGCGCATGACGATCAGGTTGGAAAACTCGGGCAGGCGGCCCATGAAGCTTTGTTGCGCAAATGGCTCATACGCTTCATCGACCACGCACAGGCCCGTGTCGCCCAGCGCCTCGATCACTTGTTCGATATCGCCGGCGTCGAACAGGTTGCCGGTCGGGTTGTTCGGGTAGGCCAGGAAGACCAGCGCCGGCTGGTGCTGCTGGATGGCCGCCAGCATGGCAGGCAGGTCCAGCGTCAGGTCGGCCTTCAGCGGCACGCCGACAAAGTCCATGCCCGCCACCATGGCGGAGCGCTGGAACATGACGAAGCTGGGAGCCGGCGCCATCATCACAGCGCGGCGGCCTTCCGCCGGCTGCAGCGCGCAAGCCTGCGCCATGATGGCAATCAGCTCGTCCGAGCCGTTGCCCAGCATGACGTCGTAGCCTTGCGGCACGCCCAGCTTGGCGCGGATGCGCTGCTTGATGGTTTCGTAGCTGGCAACAGGGTAGCGGTTCAGCGCAACGGCAGCGATACGGCTGGCCAGTTCATGATGCAGGTGGCTCGGCAGCACATAAGGATTCTCCATCGCATCCAGCTTGATAAATCCGCTGGCATCCGGCACATGGTAGATGTGGTCATTGCGCACATCCTGGCGGATCGTATTGGCGATAAGGCTGTCGAGGGACATCTGCATTACTCCTATTCTAAAGCCTCGCTGGGCAAGGGCGCTGGTTTCGCCCTGCGCCCCTTGCGCGGCGGAGGTGTCTGACCCTGCGGGTCAGACACCGGTTTACCGGTTTCAGGCAGCGCCGCCAAGCGCGCCCGCGCTATCTCACAATATTCCGGGTTCAATTCAAAGCCCACGAAATTCCGCCCGCAGCGGCGCGCCGCCACCGCAGTGGTCCCGCTGCCCATGAACAGGTCCATCACCACGCCATCCGGCGGGCAGCTGGCCTTGACCATGCGTTCGATAATTTCCAAAGGCTTTTGCGTCGGGTGGTCGACCCGCTCCGCATGCTCCCGGTGCAAGCGCGATACGCTCCACAGGTCCTTGGGGTTGTAGCCCACTTCCAGCCATTTCGCGCCGACGAAGATCGAACGCGAACGGGCTTTCTTGGTTTCGGCGTCGTACGGGATACGCACGGCGTCGAGGTCAAAGTAATAATCCTTGCGGCGCACGAAGAAACCAATGGTGTCGTGCACCGAGCTGTAACTGCGGGTACTGCCGCCCATGGAAGGCACGCGGCGGTCCCAGATAATTTCGTTCATCATCGTCATGCGCTTTTTCAGCATGACGAAGATCTCCGGCGAATAACGCCAGGTCAAAAAGATGTACAGGCTGCCATTCGGCTTCAGCTTCGGCAGCGCCGCATCGATCCATGCTTCCGTCCAGGCCAGGTAGTCGTCTACCGATTGCTGGTCGGAGGCATTGCCGTAATCCTTGCCCAGGTTATAGGGCGGATCGGTCAGGATCAGGTCGACGGAACCGTCCGGCACGCGGGCCAGTCCGGCCATTGCGTCCTCGCAGAAGACCTGGTTCAGCCAAGCGGTCATTTCAGGCGCAGCTCCGCGCTGCGGGCGTGGGCCTGCAAGCCTTCGCCGTAAGCCAGTTCGGCAGCGATCTTGCCCAGCGTTTGCGCGCCGGCTTCGCTGACGTGGATCACCGAAGAGCGCTTCTGGAAGTCGTACACGCCCAGCGGCGACGAGAAGCGCGCGGTGCGCGAGGTCGGCAGCACGTGGTTCGGGCCGCAGCAATAGTCGCCCAGCGATTCGGACGAGAAGCGGCCGAGGAACATGGCGCCGGCGTGGCGGATCTGGTCGGCCCACTGCTGCGGGTTCTCGGCCGAGATTTCCAGGTGTTCGGCCGCGATGCTGTTGGCGATGGCGCAGGCTTCGGCCATGTCGCGCACTTTCACCAGCGCGCCGCGGTCGCGCAGCGAGGTTTCGATAACGGCCTTGCGCGGCATGGTCGGCAGCAGCTTGGCGATGCTAGCTTCCACCTGCGCGATGTAGTCGGCGTCAGGGCACAGCAGGATCGCTTGCGCCAGTTCATCGTGCTCGGCTTGCGAGAACAGGTCCATCGCCACCCAGTCGGGGTCGGTAGTGCCGTCGCAGATCACCAGGATTTCGGACGGACCGGCGATCATGTCGATGCCGACGGTGCCGAACACGCGGCGCTTGGCCGAGGCCACGTATGCATTGCCCGGGCCGACAATCTTGTCGACCGGCTGGATGGTTTCGGTGCCATGCGCCAGCGCGGCCACAGCTTGTGCGCCGCCGATGCCGATCACGCGGGTCACGCCGGCAATCGCGGCGGCAGCCAGCACCATCTGGTTCTTTACACCATCAGGGGTCGGCACCACCATGATGATTTCCTGAACGCCGGCCACTTTCGCCGGCACGGCATTCATCAGCACCGACGACGGGTAGGCAGCCTTGCCGCCCGGGACGTAGATGCCCACGCGGTCCAGCGGCGTAATGCGCTGGCCGAGGATGGTGCCGTCGGCTTCGGTGTAGGTGAAGCCTTGCAGCTCCTGCTTCTGGCGCTCGTGGAACACGCGGATGCGTTCGGCGGCCGTCTGCAGCGCGGCGCGTTGCGCGTCCGGCAGCGAAGCCAGGGCGGCATCCAGCTCCGGCTGGGTGATGTCGAAGTCGGCCATCGACGCAGCCTTGGTGCGGTCGAAGCGGTTGGTGTATTCCAGCACCGCCTCGTCGCCGCGTGCGCGCACGTCGGCGATGATTTTTGCTACCGCGCCTTCGATGGCGTCGTCGGTTTCTGCTTCAAAGGCCAGCAACGCATCGAGCGTTTCCTGAAGTCGTCTTGGGTGGAGTCGAGCTTGCGGATCATGGTCATTACGCTTTCGCCAGCGAGGCGCGTTCAAAGGCTTCGATAATCGGTTGCAGGCGGGCGCGCTTCATCTTCAGCGCGGCCTGGTTCACCACCAGGCGCGAAGAGATATCCATGATCTCTTCCACTTCCACCAGGTTGTTGGCGCGCAGCGTGCTGCCGGTTGACACCACGTCGACAATCGCGTCGGACAGGCCGACCAGCGGCGCCAGCTCCATCGAGCCGTACAGCTTGATCAGGTCGACGTGCACGCCCTTCTTGCCGAAGTGTTCGCGCGCGATCGAGGTGAACTTGGTCGCCACGCGCAGGCGCGCGCCCTGGCGCACCGCAGTCTCGTAATCGAAGCCTGCGCGCGTCGCCACCGACATGCGGCACTTCGCGATATGCAGGTCCACCGGCTGGTACAGGCCTTCGCCGCCGTGCTCAAGCAGAACGTCCTTGCCCGCCACGCCGAAGTCCGCCGCGCCATGCTGCACATAGGTCGGCACGTCGGATGCGCGCACGATCAGTACGCGAATGCCTGGGTCCGAGGTAGGCAGGATCAGCTTGCGGGAGGTTTCCGGATTCTCGGTGACAGTGATGCCGGCCGCTTCCAGCAGCGGCATGGTGTCTTCGAAGATCCGGCCTTTCGACAGGGCGAGGATAAGGTCCATGGTGATTACTTGATACGGGTGATATTGGCGCCTACGGCGGACAGCTTGTCTTCCATGCGGTCGTAGCCACGGTCCAGGTGGTAAATGCGGTCCACCAGGGTTTCGCCTTTGGCGGCCAGGCCGGCAATCACCAGCGAGGCCGAGGCGCGCAGGTCGGTCGCCATCACAGGCGCGCCGATCAGCTGCTCGACGCCGTCGATATAGGCGGTATTGCCGTCGATGGAAATCTTCGAGCCCAGGCGGTTCATTTCCTGCACGTGCATGAAGCGGTTTTCGAAAATGGTTTCGGTCACCTTGCTGCTGCCGCTGGCGATCAGGTTCACCGCCATGAACTGCGCCTGCATATCGGTCGGGAAGCCCGGGTATTCGGTGGTGCGGAAGGAAACCGGCTTCGGACGCTGGTCCATCTGCGCGCGGATCCAGTTGTCGCCCACGGTCAGCTGCACGCCCATCTCGCGCAGCTTGTCCAGCGCCACGTCGAAGATGTCGGTGCGGGTGTTACGGATGGTGATGTCGCCACCGGCGGCTGCTACTGCGCACAGGAAGGTCGCCGCTTCGATACGGTCGGAAATCACTTCATGTTTTGCGCCGTGCAGCTCAGGCACGCCCTGGATCACCAGGCGGTCGGTACCGATACCCTGGATCCTGGCGCCCATTGCCACCAGCAGGTTGGCCAGGTCGGTCACTTCCGGCTCGCGCGCGGCGTTTTCCAGGATAGTCTCGCCTTCGGCCAGGGTGGCTGCCATCAGCAGGTTCTCGGTGCCGGTCACGGTGATCATGTCGGTCACGATGCGCGCGCCCTTCAGCTTCTTGCACTTGGCGTAGATGTAGCCGCCGTCGATGCTGATATCGGCGCCCATCGCCTGCAAGCCCTTGATGTGCTGGTCGACCGGGCGCGAGCCGATGGCGCAGCCGCCCGGCAGCGAGACCTTGGCTTGGCCGAAGCGCGCCAGCAGCGGGCCCAGGACCAGGATCGACGCGCGCATGGTTTTCACCAGTTCATACGGCGCTTCGTACTTGTCGATCTTCGAGCCGTTCAGGGTGACCTTCTCGCCATCCTGCTCCACCGACAGGCCGGTCTGGCGCAGCAGCTTGAGCATGGTGGCCACGTCGTGCAGCAGCGGCACATTGGTCAGTTCCACGTCGCCCGCGGTCAGCAGGCCGGCGCACAGGATAGGCAGGGCAGCGTTCTTGGCGCCGGAAATCTTGATGTCGCCGACCAGGCGCTTGCCGCCGGTGATGAGCAGTTTGTCCATATCTTCTTTTTATCCTTGGAATTCTTCAGGGGTCAGGGTTTTCATCGACAGTGCGTGGATCTCTTCGCGCATGCGGTCGCCCAGCGCGGCATACACCAACTGGTGGCGCTGGATCAGGCGCTTGCCGGCGAAGGCAGGCGACACGATCACAGCCTGGAAGTGCTGGCCGTCGCCTTCCACTTGCAGGTGGGTGCATTCGAGGCCGGCAGCGATGTAGCCGTGGATTGCTTCTGGAGTTGTGGTCACTTTGATTCCTCAATAAATCAGTGGCGCAGGCGATAGCCGCTGCGCAGAAGTTTGATGGCGAGCAGCGCCAGCGCCACCAGGAAGGCGGAAACGATGGCGACGCTGATCCATGGGTTCACGTCGGACTGCCCGAAGAAGCCGTAGCGGAAACCGTCGATCATGTAGAAGAACGGATTCGCGTGCGATACGGCCAGCCAGAATGGCGGCAGCGAATGGATCGAATAGAACACGCCGGCCAGGAAGGTCAGCGGCACGATCAGGAAATTCTGGAAGGCGGCCAGCTGGTCGAATTTCTCCGCCCAGATGCCGGCGATCAGGCCCATGGTGCCCAGGATGGCGGCGCCGAGCAGGGCAAACACCAGGATCCACAGCGGCGCCGTGAAGCTCAGGTGCGCGAACCAGGCCGTGATGGCGAACACGCCGAAGCCCACGGTAATGCCGCGCACCATCGATGCCAGCACGTAGGCGGAGAAAATCTCCCAGTGCGACAGGGGCGTGAGCAGCACAAACACCAGGTTGCCGGTGATCTTGGACTGGATCAGCGACGACGAAGAGTTGGCAAAGGCGTTCTGCAATACGCTCATCATCACCAGGCCGGGGATCAGGAAAGCAGTGTAGGTCACGCCCGGATACACCTCGACCCGGCCCGAGAGCACATGCCCGAAAATCAGCAGGTACAGCATGGCGGTCAGGATCGGCGCAGCAATCGTCTGCGTGGCGACCTTGTAGAAACGCAGCGTCTCTTTGTAGACCAGGGTGCGGAAGCCGGTGGTGATCATACGATGTTCTCGTCCATGATTTGCAGGAAGATGTCTTCCAGGTCGGCCTGCTGCAGCTGCATCTCGTCGATGCTGACGCCGCCCTGGCGCAGGCGCGCGAGGATGCCTTCCACTTCGGCGTAATCGTTGATGCGCAGGCTGTACTTGTTGTCTTCCGGCGGATGGTTCAGCAACGGCTGCAAGTCCTCCGGCAAGGAGTTGTGCGGCAGGTGCAGCACCAGTTGCGAGCCGGAGATGCGGCGAATCAGTTGCGACATGGTGTCCAGCGCCACCACCTTGCCCAGCTTGAGCATGGCGACGCGCTTGCACATCGCTTGCGCTTCTTCCAGGTAGTGCGTGGTCAGCACGATGGTGTGGCCTTCGCGGTTCAGGCGCGTGATGAACTGCCACAGGGTCTGGCGCAGTTCCACGTCGACGCCGGCAGTCGGTTCGTCCAGCACGATGACTGGCGGCTTGTGCACCAGCGCCTGCGCGACGAGCACGCGGCGCTTCATGCCGCCGGACAGGGCGCGCATATTGGTGTCGGCTTTGTTGGCCAGGCCCAGCGCCTCCATCACCTCGTCGATCCACTTGTCGTTGTTGCCCAGGCCGAAGTAGCCGGACTGCAGGCGCAGCGTTTCGCGCACGGTGAAGAAGGGGTCGAACACCAGCTCCTGCGGCACCACGCCCAGCTTCTTGCGCGCCTCGCGGAAATCGGACACCACATCGTGGCCGTGGATCTTGACGCTGCCGGCATCGGCGCGGATCAGGCCGGCGATGATGGAGATCAAAGTGGTCTTGCCCGCCCCGTTCGGCCCCAGCAAGCCAAAGAACTCGCCTTCCTCGATTTTCAGGGACACGCCGCCAAGCGCCTGCAGCGCCTTGTAGCGCTTCTGGACGTTGCTGATTTCGATTGCTGTCATGCTTACTTGTATAGATAACTGGGACAACGATGACCGTTGCAAAGGCGCGCGCTCATCAGGCGCGGTAGACGGTCAATTATATTGGAATTTCGGTTCAGGCTCGCTGAACCGGTGAAACTGCAGATCAGCTTATCGGTGTCAGGTGCTGACAGGCGCAGCCTGTTGGCCCCTGATACCG
>DASWTB010000233.1:0-2426 GCA_036402315.1 Pseudoduganella sp.
CTTCTTACGTGGAGCCACCTCTGCCGGTGCCTGCGCTTCCGCCACCGCTGCTTCAGCTTCCAGGTCTTCCAGCTGGTAAGCGTCAAAGCAGCGCCGTCTTGAGCGCCACGCTACTTTAAACGATGATGTTCCCAACACCGCTGGGAAGCGGAGTTTAAACGCAGGCGAATTTGTCGGCGCAGTTCCAGGGCAAGAAGTCGTCCACCCGATTCACCGGATGGTCGGCGATATGGGTCAGCACGTAGCGCAGCCAGGCCTCGGGGTCGACACCGTTAAGCTTGGCCGTTCCGATCAGCCCATACATGGCGGCAGCGCGTTCGCCGCCACTGTCTGCACCTGCAAACAGGAAGTTGCGACGACCCAGGGCCACGCCGCGCAAGGCTCGCTCGGCGGCGGAGTTGTCGATCTCGATGCGGCCGTCATCGCAGTAGCGCGTCAGCGCCGGCCACAGTTTGAGCGAGTAAAGGATGGCGGCCGCCGTATCGGACTTGCGCGACAGCGTAGCGAGCGTGGCGTGCAGCCATCGTTCGAGGTCGTCGAGCAGTGGTCTGGCATGCTGCTGGCGAGCGGTGCACCGCTCGTCGGGCGGTTTGCCCCGTATGCTGTCTTCAATGGCATACAGCTCGCCGATCCGGCGTAGCGCTTCGGTCGTTAGGGCCGATGGCCGCGCTGCATGCAGGTCATAAAATTTGCGCCGGGCATGTGCCCAGCACGCGGCTTCGAGCACTTTGCCGCTTTCGTAAATGGCATTGAAGCCGGCATACGCATCTGCCTGCAAGATGCCGCTGAAGTTGGCCAGGTGTGCATGCGGGTGTTCGCCTTTGCGGTCGGGCGTATAGGCAAACCATACCGCTGGCGGCGTGCTGTCGCCGCTGGCACGGTCGTCGCGCACGTAGGTCCAAAGACGCGCCGTGCGCGTCTTGCCGTTGCCAGGCGCCAGTACCGGCAGCGGCGTGTCGTCGGCGTGCAGCTTGGTCGCCGCCAGCACATGCCGGCGCAACGCATCGACAAGTGGGCGCAACAGCGCTCCGGCGCCGCCGACCCAGTTGGCCAGCAAGGCGCGCTCCAGTTCCACTCCTTCGCGCGCGTACATAGTGCTTTGGCGATACAAAGGAATGTGGTCGGCGAACTTGGCCACCAGCACATGCGCCAGCAGGCCGGGACCGGCCAAGCCGCGCTCAATTGGGCGGCTGGCTGCCGGGGCCTGCACGATGGCGTCGCAGCACGCGCATGCCAGCTTGGGGCGCACATGGCGAATCACGCGGAAGCTAGCCGGCACATATTCCAACTGCTCCGACACGCTTTCGCCCAGTTGCTTCAGGTTGCCGCCGCAGGCCGGGCATGCTTCGTTGGCGGGCATCTGCACTCGCTCCTCGCGTGGCAGGTGGGCTGGCAGTGGCTTGCGCTCGGCCTTTTTGCGCGGCGCAACCTCCACCGGCGCTTGCGCCTCCGCCACGGCTGCTTCGGCTTCCAGGTCTTCCAGTTGCAGCTCCAACTGTTCGATTTGCTGGTCCAGCTTTTCCGAGCGGCGGCCGAACTGCATGCGCTTCAGCTTCGCCAGCACTAGCTTCAGGTGCTCGATCTCGGCGGTGCGCGTAGACAGTTCGGCGCTCAAGTGTGCCACCTTCGCTTCGCTCGCCAGCAGCATGGCTTTAAGCGCTTCGATATCGTTGGGCAGATTGGCGGCGTTGAGCATGCGACCAAGTTTACGCAAATCGTGTCATGTTTACAAGGCCGATTGCGGTCGCCAGCTGCGTTCTGGACGACGCCAATCGATCCCTTCCAGCAGCATCGATAATTGGGCCTGCGTCAGCGCCACGCTACCGCTGCTGGCCTGCGGCCAGATAAAGCGGCCACGTTCCAGGCGTTTGGCCAGCAAGCATAAGCCGTCGCCGGTCCACCACAGCAGCTTGATCAAGTCGCCGCGCCGGCCACGGAACACGAACACGTGGCCACTGAACGGATCTTCTTCCAACGCGGTTTGCACTTTCGCTGCCAGGCCATTGAAGCCACTGCGCATGTCGGTGGTGCCTGCGGCCAGCCAGACTTTCGTACCTGCCGGCAGGCCGATCATCGCAGCACGCGCTCCAGCACTTGTGCCAGCGTGGCGGCGTTGGCCTGGCCGTCGATACGCAGTCGCACACGCCCAATCTCAAGTGTGATGATTCCGGCAGGGGCAGGTTCAGCCTCAGGCGCTTGCGCCGGCGTCGTCACCACCACTGACAGCAACTCATTACCCTGCGCTGCTGTGCCGTCCACAAGCCGCCCTGCCTCGTATAGCTTGCGCCAGCTAAACACCTGGTTTGCATTAACGCCGTGCTCGCGCGCGAGGCGCGCTACAGAGACACCGGGCTGCATGGCCATTTCCACGAGCGCTCGCTTGAACTCCAGGGAATGCTGGCGGTACTTGCCGCGCGGTCCGCGTT
>DASWTB010000234.1:0-26751 GCA_036402315.1 Pseudoduganella sp.
TAGCGCCGCGTCTGCGGCCAGCCGGGCCATCGGCAGCCGCCGCGCCCGCCCGCCCCGCCTCCGCCGAGGCAATGCCGCAGTCGATCACCCTGCCGGCAGCGGCCAGCGAATCTGCCAATCAACCGGCCGATCCGTTTGCCAAGCCTGCTGCGCCCGCCGAGAGCTTACTGGAGAGGACCCGCAAATCCGCCGCCAGCGTCGACCGCCAATTACGCAAGGAAAGCCTGAATAAATTCGCCACCATTGTGGACGACGACAAGGCGGCTGCCCTCTCCATCACCGGCGGCCCGCCACCTCGGGCCTTCGAGCCGGAAAGCTTCACCGGCGCCAATGGCGTGGTCCACAAGCGCTATCTGCTGCGCGGGAAAATGGTGTGCGAAGAAGTCGACCATATCGGGATTGGCGGCCATGATCCGTTCCGCAAGGGCTCGAAAGCCCGCCTGGTCAAATGCCCCAAATAAACCTTCCCTTCCAACCCCGCCCGCGCCAGTTCTGGCTGGCCGCGATCGTGCTGGCGCACGCTGTGCTTTTCCTCTGCTGGCGTGGGGCGCCTTTCGCACACCAGGCCAGCATTCAGCGCGAAACCGAACCGGTCTACCTGCAAGCGCCCCGAACGCTGCCGAAACGCCCGCCTGCCGTTGCAGCAGCGCCGCCTGCCGCACCGCCTCCTGCCACCCGCCGCAGCGCACCGCCGCCGGTGGTCAGTGCGGCGACCGCGCCAGCAGCTTCCGAGACGGCACCGCCGGTGACGGAAGCCGTCACCGTGCCCGCTACCGCCAGCGAGGATCCATTCGCCAGGCCGGCGCCGCTGGCGGAGACGTTGTTGGAAAAAAACCGCAAGCTGGCCGCAGGCGTCGACCGCCAGCTGCGCAAGGAAAGCCTGAATAAATTTGCAACCATCATCCTGCCCGATACCAAGCTGGGAATCGCAATCGCCAGGTCGCAAACCAAGGATTGGGTGCTGGAGCAGACTTCCGACCTGGGCGACGGCGTCATGATGAAGCGCTACCGCAAGGGCAACCAGGAGTATTGCGAGTACACCAACCTGGTCGGCGCCAGAGGGCAGGACCCCAGCCGCGACTGGAACAAGACAAAGGTCATGACTTGCCCGTGAGGAGCCATGTAAAATGTCGTTCCCGTGGAAAAAGCTGATCAAGGTCGATAACGTTTATGTGGTTCAAGAATCTCCAGGTTTACCGCCTGCCCGCCCCTTGGGCATTTACTCCAGAACAACTCGAAAAGGCCCTCCAGTCGCAGTCCTTCTCTCCTGCCAGCAGCAATGAGCTGATGCGCCAGGGCTGGGACAAGCCGCGTCCAAACGGCGGCCTGGTGCACGTCGTCAACAAGCAGATGCTGATGGTGCTGGGCACCGAGAAAAAGCTGCTGCCATCGACTGTGGTCAACCAGGTTGCCAAGGCGCGCGCCGCCGAAATGGAAGAGCAGCAAGGCTTCGCTCCTGGCAAAAAAGCCATGAAAGAACTCAAGGAACGCGTGCACGACGAACTGCTGCCGCGCGCCTTCACCATCCGCAGCAATACCTGGTGCTGGATCGACCCGGTCAATGGCTGGCTGGTGGTCGATGCCGCCAGCCCGGCCAAGGCCGACGACGTCATCAAGCACCTGCTGAAAGCCGTCGACCGCATGCCGATCGAAAGCCTGCGCGTGCAGCGTTCCCCGGTCGGCGTGATGACCGCCTGGCTGCAGGATGACGAAGCGCCGGCCGGTTTCACCGTCGACATGGACACCGAGCTGCGCGCCACCGGCGAGAGCAAGGCCGCCGTGCGCTACGTGCGCCACACCCTGGAGCCGGAAGAAGTGCGCCGCCACATCGCAGCCGGCAAGCAGTGCACCCGCCTGGCCATGACCTGGGACAGCAAGATCAGCTTCGTGCTGACCGAAGCGCTGGCCATCAAGGGCGTCAAGCCGCTGGACGTGATGAAGGAAAACGACGCCGTGACCCGCAACGACGAGGAACGCTTCGACGGCGACTTCATGCTGATGACCGGTGAGCTGTCCAAGCTGCTGCAGGACGTGGTCGACGCCCTGGGCGGCGAAGCAAAAGCCTAAGCCTCACATCGCTCGTGCGAGCGCCAGCAGGCGCTCGCAATGGCCCGGAGCTTTGTCCTCGGGCACGTTGGTAACACCGAGCAGCAGCCCGCCGCTGGCGGGTGCTGCCCCGGCGTACCATCCCGACAAGGCGGATGGCGCCATCCCAAGGCCGCGCGCCCGCGCCGCCACCTCCACATCGCTGACGCCAGGCGGCAATTGCAGCAGCACACCCAGCGCCGCCGGCGCATGCACCGCACCCAGTCGCTCCAGCGCAGCCCCGAGCGCATTCCTGCGCTCCTGGTACAGCCGCTTCATATGCCGCAAATGACGCAGGTAGGCGCCGCTGCGCAGGAATTCGGCGACCGCAAACTGCACTACGGGCGGCGGAGCGCTGCCGCAAGTGGAAGCGGTCTGCGCCAGCAGGTCCGCCAGGTCCGGCGGCGCCACCAGGAAGCCCACCCTGAGCGATGGCGTCAGCGTCTTGCTGAAGGTGCCGAGGTGCAGCACGCGGCCACTGCGGTCCTGCGAAGCCAGCGCCGGCGCAGCGCGGCCTTGCGGCTGCAGCTCGCCCAGGTAATCGTCCTCGATGATCCAAGCCCCTGCCTGCGCCGCCCATTCCAGCAAGGCCTGGCGCCTGCGCAAGGACAAGGTGACGCCAAGTGGCGCCTGCTGGCCTGGCGTCACCACGGCCAGCCTGGCCCGCGGCGCCAGCTGCACGCCGGCCGCCACGTCCAGGCCTTCGGGATCGACCGCTACCGGCACCAGTTCCAGTCCCGCTGCCGACAGCGCGTCACGCGTTGCCATATAGCCCGGCTGCTCGATCCAGGCCTGCGCGCCTTTCAGTTCGAGCGCTCGCAGGGCAAGGCCCAGCGCACCCGCGTAGCCGTTGCAGACCAACACCTGGCCGGGCGTGCAATCGAGCCCGCGCGCCACGCACAGGTAGGCTGCGATTTCGGCACGCAGTGCGTATTCGCCACGCGGGTCCGGATACGACAATGGCATCGCAGCGGCCGCACGCGCAGCGCGGCCCATCACGCGTGACCAGGTCTTGAAGGGAAAGGCATCCTGGGCCGGCACGCCGACCTGGAAAGGACTGGTGCTGACGGCCCGGCCGGGAAAGGCCTGCACCACCTCCAGCGCTGCCGCCCCGGTCGATGCGCGTGCCGCCGCGCCGCCTGGCCGGCTTGCGCCTGCCGCAGCGCCGCCGCAGACAAAGGTGCCCGCAGCGCCAGCGGTGTAGACCAGTTGCTCATCGCGCAGCCGCTCGTACGCCTGCCGCACAGTGCCGCGCGCCACGCCCAGTTGCGCCGCCAGGTCATGCCACGACGGCAGCCGCGCCTGCGGCGCCAGCCGCCCATCGCCGATCGCGCCGCGCAGGCCGAGGAAGATCTGGTCTGCCAGCGTGGCAGCGGCCTTGCGGTCGATGGAGAGGTCAAGTGGATGGTACATAAATTCAGTGCAATCTTGCGTCTTTTTGATGGCCCAAGGCAAAGGTACCATGGATTCATCCCAATCCACGAAAGCCATCATGTTCTTCAAGCCCTTGATCGCCGCATTGCTGGTGAGCCTTTCCTTCATTCCGGCCCACGCCGATGAGGCAGGCAGCGGCGCCAGCCGCGCCAAACTGGCCGGCAAGGCGCTGGTCGGCCAGCCGGGTCCCGCCGCCGTGCTGCAAACCATTGACGGCCAGCGCATCGACCTCGCTTCCCACTACGGCAAGAAGCCGGTCTACCTCAAGTTCTGGGCCACCTGGTGCGTGCCCTGCCGCGAGCAGATGCCGGCCTTCGAGAAGTCCTTCCAGCAGTACGGCGACAAACTGGCCGTGGTGGCCGTCAACGCCGGCTACAGCGACACCGAAACGGAAGTGAAGAGCTACCGTGCCCAACATGGCCTGCACATGCCAATCGTCATCGATGACGGTTCGCTGGCGGCCAGCCTGAACCTGCGCGTCACGCCCCAGCACATCGTGATCGGCCGCGACGGCCGCATCCAGCACATTGGCCACTTGCACGACAAGGAGCTCGAGAAAGCGCTGGCAAGCGCCGTCAATGAACGCGCAGCCGCCAGCCCGGTGGCGCTGGCGCCGCAACTGGCAGCGGCCGCGCCAGCCCGGACCTCACTGAAGGTCGGCGACCTCGCGCAAGGTTTGCCGCTTCCCGCCGCGCAAGGCAAGCCACGCGCCCTGATGTTCTTTTCGCCATGGTGCGAATCCTACCTGCGCGAAAGCCGCCCGGCGACCGCGCAGGCCTGCCAGCGCGTGCGTGAAGAAGCCGAAGCGCTGGCCGCAACCCAGGGCGTCGAGTGGACTGCCGTCGCATCGCCGGTATGGTCGTCGGAAAAGGAAGTCGCCGAATTCGCGCGCAGCAAAAAGTCGCGCATGGCCATGCGGCTGGATAAGGATGGTACGCTGTTCAATGCCTTTGGCGTACGCCAGATTCCCAACATCGTCCTGCTCGACCGGCAAGGCCGCGTGGTACGCGTGATGGGTCCTGAAGAACGCGGCTTGGCGCAGGCAGTGCAAGCCTTGCAGGTGCAATGATGCGGCGCCTTTTGCTGGCGCTGCTGCTCGCGGCATTCGGGCTGGCGAGGGCTATGGCACAAGACTTCCTCGAACCGGAAGCCGCGTTCCGCTTCTCGGCGCGCATGGTTGATGGCGGTACTGCCGAAGTTAATTTCGACATCGCCGAGGGCTACTACATGTACCGCGACCGCTTCCGTTTCAACGCGGACGGAGCCAAGCTGGGTGCACCTGAACTGCCGCCCGGAAAAGTCAAGTTCGACCAAACCTTCGGCAAGGAAATGGAAACCTACCGCCACCGCGTCACCGTGCGCGTGCCGGTACAGGGTGAAGGGCCCTTTGTGCTGCGCGTAACGAGCCAAGGCTGCGCCGACGCAGGGCTGTGCTACTCGCCGATGGATTCAGGTGTAACGCTCGAAGCGGCCGCATCGCTGGCACAGGTGCTGCATGACGGCCGCCTGCTGACGATTGTGCCGATGTTCCTGCTGCTCGGCCTTGGGCTGGCATTCACGCCCTGCGTGCTGCCGATGGTTCCCATCCTGTCCTCGATCATCGTCGGCGACGGCGCGAAGACCAGCCGCAAGCGTGGGTTGCTGCTGTCGGGCGCCTATTCGCTCGGCATGGCGCTGGTGTACACCGCCTTCGGCATTGCAGCAGGACTGGCAGGAGAAGGCCTTGCCGCATCGCTGCAAAAGCCATGGGTGATCGGCGCCTTCGCCTTGCTGCTGTCCGCGCTGGCGTTCTCGATGTTCGGCCTCTACGAACTGCAATTGCCGGCAGTGCTGCAGTCGCGCCTGGCCGACAGCGCCAACCGCCGCACGGCTGGCAAGCTGGCCGGGGTCTTTGGCATGGGCGCCATTTCCGCGCTGATGGTTGGGCCCTGCGTGGCCGCGCCGCTGGCAGGCGCCCTGGTCTACATCAGCCAGACGCGCGACGTGCTGGTCGGCGGCAGCGCGCTGTTTGCAATGGCGGCCGGCATGAGTGTGCCGCTGGTGCTGGTTGGCGTATCGGCCGGCAGCCTGCTGCCGCGCGCAGGAGCATGGATGGTATGGGTCAAGCGCGCATTCGGCGTGATGCTGCTGGCGCTGGCCGCATGGATGGCATGGCCGCTGCTGGCTAGCCGCCACACATCGGTACTGCCATTCCGGCCAGTCGCCAATGTGCAGCAGCTGGAAGCAGAACTGGCAAAGGCGAGCGCGGAAGGCCGCCCAGTCATGATCGACTTCTACGCCGACTGGTGCGTGTCCTGCAAGGAGATGGAAAAGTTCACCTTCAACGCGGCGCCGGTGAAGGCAGCGCTGGAAGGCGCAGTACTGCTGCAGGCCGACGTCACCGCCAATAGCGAGGCAGACAAGGCCCTGCTGAAACGTTACGGCCTATTCGGACCGCCCGCCATCATCCTGTTCAATGGCGGGGGCAAGGAAAGGGCACGCGTGATCGGCTACCAGGACGCCGCGCGCTTCCAGCAAACGCTGGCGAAACTCAGGTAAATCAGAGCGGCTGGAAGACACCAGCCGCTTTGTTCTTCTGTACGTTATCCCAAGCGAAGATCTGGCCGTTCATCGCAACGTATACGCCAGGCGGCAGCACCTGCGCCACGCCGCAGGCAAAGCCCATGTTGAAGAAAGCGTCCGAATTATCGATCTCGTAAGGGATCATGGCGCCGGTGAAAACGATGGTCTTGTCCTTGATCGCGGGGCCCAGGACGGCGGCGGTTTGCGGCATGGTATCGGTGCCGTGCACGATCACGATGGCTTTTTCAGGAGCTGCCTGGCAAGCGGCCAGCACGCGCTGGCGGTCGGCGTCCACCATGTCCAGCGAATCGAGCAGCGACACAACTTCCAGTTCGCAAGGCGTGGTGATGCGCGCGCGCTTGATCGCGGCCGGCAAGTGACTTTCGGTAAAAGCCAGGGTGCCATTCAGTTCGTTGTAGTGCTTGTCGAAGGTGCCGCCAGTGGCAATGATGCGCAGGGTCATGATGAATTAGAATGAAAGCAAAGAATGGCCAGCATGATAGCCGAAAAAGTTTGCCACTTCCGGCTGGCATTCCGCCGAACAGTTGACTACACTGGGTTTTTTGCCCGGCAAGACCATGAAAGCGCTCGCACCAGGAACCGTGATTTTCCACCGCTACCGCGGCTATGGCGTCATCACGGCTGTCAATTTGCTCACTGGCTGGATCTCCGCCCGGTTTGGCAATGAATCGCGCACGCTCGACCTGAACCTCTCCACCGACGAAGTGCAGTTTGCCGACGGCGAAGCGATCCTGTTCCGCCGTGCCCCGCCCGACCGCATGCCGCACGCACGCTTGATGGCGGTCGTGCGCGAGCTGCACAAAGCCGGCTACCAGAAGTTATACCTGTATTCGTGGCCCAAGCCATCCGGCCTGCATTGGCGCTGGCACCTGTTCACCGGACCGCGCGACTGGATGCAGCGCTCATGGCGCGAAGGCTGGTACGGCTCCGGCGCCGACTACATCTTCAATCCCGTGATGGGCTGGGGCGACCAGCCCGGCGCCACCACGGAAGAACTGGTGCACGCGCTGGCCAAATTCGACCCGCAAGGACTAGCGCAAGCGCTCGGCCGCGACGAAGACCATACGAACTGGTTCGCGCAGGTGTGCGACGCCCTGCTCCCCGGCTACATGTACAGCCTCGACATGCAGCGCCCGCACGGCGCCCCGCTAACGGAAATGCCCGCCGTGCCGGTAGTCCCCGTCCGCGCCAACCTCCCGCCCTACAGCGGAGACCAGATCACCTGGCCCCCCGGCTGGGCCGGCCTCTGGACCAAAGTCCACGCCATGCCCCCACAGCCCAGCCCGTGTCCCACCCTGGGGTCACACCCGAAATGGGACACGGACCCAGCCGTGTAGCGCTTCAGCTCGTGTCCCGAAACGGGTGTGACCCCACGGTGGGACACGGGCTCAGCCGTTGGTGTGGTTAATTAGGTTCTGGAAGGCGTGGCGGAAGTAGAGCTCGTAGCTCGCTTTCTCGACGTAGCCGAGGTGCGGGGTGCACAGTACATTCGGCATGCGCAGCAGCGGCGAATTTTCCGGCAGCGGTTCGGTTTCGAAGACGTCCAGCGCGGCATAGCCGGGATGCCCGGACTTTAAGGCCTCTTCCAGCGCGCCCGGTGCGACCAGCTCGGCGCGGCTCACGTTGACGAACAGTGCATCGCGTTTCATTCGCGCCAGGTCTTCGGACGTGACGATTCCTCGCGTGCCGTCGGCCAGACGCAAGTGCAGCGACAGCACATCCGCTTCGGCAAAGAAGGCTTCGCGTGAGGCGGCTGCTTCATAGCCATCGGCCACCGCGGCTGCGCGGCTCGACTCGCTGCCCCACACCATTACACGCATGCCAAACGCCTTCGCGTATCCCGCCACCAGCTTGCCGATCTTGCCGTAACCCCAGATCGCCATCGTGCTCCCGGCCAGCACCAGTCCGAGCGTGTTGTGCTCATGGCTGATCGACACCTGCTGCCACTGCCCATCGCGCAGCTTGCCGGCGTATTGGAACAGCTTGCGCCGCGCTGCCATCACCAGCGCCCAGGTCAGTTCGGCTGGCGCAGTCGGCGAGCCCACACCTTCCAGCACCGTAATGCCGAGCTCACGGCAAGCGTCCATGTCCACATGCCCGCTCACCTTGCCGGTTTGCGAAATCACTTTCAGGTTCGGCAGTTTCGCCAGCAACGCTCGGTTGAACGCAGTGCGCTCGCGGATCAATACCAGCGCTTCGAATGGCGCCAGCCGCGCCACCAGTTGCCCCATTCCCTTCACCGAATTGTTGAAAACTTTGACCTCATGGCCTTCCAGAAGCTTGAAGCATTCCAAGCCACGTGTTGCATCTTGGTAATCGTCGAGGATCGCAATTTTCATGTCAGTTAGCAGATTTTGTGATGAAAATGGTAGGGAAATAACAGGTTTATGAATATCTCGAATAGCCTACTACATTAGTCGGGCAATATTCCTACATTTTTGTCGGACGCACGGGATCGCAGGTGTACAATCGGCCAAATTCAGGGAGCCCGACCAGGCTCCAGCAGCATATGTTCCAGCGCTTGAGCACACCCCCGCCCAGCGCTCGCGCCCTCGAGTAATCGGGCGCATCGACAGAACCGCCGTATTTCGCCGAAGTATCAATTCTTCCGCGCAAGCTATCAGCTGACGACGATTCCTGCCGTGCCGGGACAAGACAGAATTCTTTATTGGCATTGGAGGTACTATGAATCAGCCCGTTATGGGAGGCGTTGTTACTATGAACGCACCAGCTTACATTAAACAGCAAAAGCTGATCAATTGGGTGGCGGAAGTCGCCGCATTGACCAAGCCTGCTCGCATCTACTGGTGCGACGGCTCGCAGGAAGAATACGATCGCCTGTGCGCTGAAATGGTTGCCGCCGGCACCATGAAAAAGCTGAACGAAGAAAAGCGTCCCAACTCCTACCTGGCTTGCTCCGACCCGACCGACGTCGCCCGCGTTGAAGACCGCACCTTCATCTGCTCGCAGACCAAGGAAGCGGCCGGCCCGACCAACAACTGGATGGACCCGCAAGAAATGCGCGGCACGCTGAACGGCCTGTTCGACGGCTGCATGGCCGGCCGCACCATGTACGTGGTGCCGTTCTCGATGGGCCCACTGGGCTCCCCAATCGCCCACATCGGCGTGGAACTCTCCGACTCCCCATACGTCGCCGTCAACATGCGCACCATGACCCGCATGGGCAAGGCCGTGTACGACGTGCTGGGTACCGATGGCGAGTTCGTGCCTGCGATCCACACCGTCGGCAAGCCGCTGGCTGCCGGCGAAAAGGATGTGCCATGGCCATGCAACGCCACCAAGTACATCGTGCACTTCCCTGAGACCCGCGAAATCTGGTCCTACGGTTCCGGCTACGGCGGCAACGCGCTGCTGGGCAAGAAGTGCTTCGCGCTGCGTATCGCTTCCACCATGGGCTACAACGACGCCAAGAACGGCGGCGAGGGCTGGCTGGCAGAACACATGCTGATCCTGGGCGTTGAATCCCCAGAGGGCAAGAAGCACTACGTTGCTGCCGCCTTCCCATCGGCTTGCGGCAAGACCAACTTCGCGATGCTGATTCCGCCGAAGACCTTCGACGGCTGGAAAGTCACCACCATCGGCGACGACATCGCCTGGATTAAGCCTGGCAAGGATGGCCGCCTGTACGCGATCAATCCTGAAGCAGGCTACTTCGGCGTGGCTCCTGGCACCAACACCAAGACCAACTCGAACTGCATGTCCTGCCTGAACGAGAACACCATCTTCACCAACGTCGCGCTGACCGACGACGGCGATATCTGGTGGGAAGGCCTGACCAAGGAAGCGCCTGCGCACCTGGTCGACTGGCAAGGCAAGGACTGGACCCCGGCGTCCGGCACCAAGGCTTCACACCCGAACGCGCGCTTCACCGTGGCCGCTACCCAGAACCCGGTGATCGACCCAGCATGGAACGATCCGGCAGGCGTGCCAATCTCCGCCTTCATCTTCGGCGGCCGCCGCTCCACCACCGTGCCGCTGGTGACCGAAGCGCGCAACTGGATCGAAGGCGTGTACATGGCTGCGACCATGGGCTCCGAAACCACCGCTGCAGCCGCCGGCCAGCAGGGCGTGGTGCGCCGCGACCCGTTCGCGATGCTGCCGTTCATGGGCTACAACATGAGCGACTACTTCCAGCACTGGCTGGACATGGGCAAGCGCCTGGAAGGCAAGGGCGCCACCCTGCCTAAGATCTTCTGCGTCAACTGGTTCCGCACCGACGAGAACGGCCACTTCGTATGGCCAGGCTTCGGCGACAATATGCGCGTGCTGAAGTGGATGCTGGAACGTGTTGAAGGCACCGGCGGCGGCGTCGAAAACATCTTCGGCACCACCCCGCGCTACGGCGACATCACCTGGGACGGCCTGCCATTCACCGCCGAAGAGTTCGAGACCATCACCTCGATCGACAAGGATGCATGGCGCGCGGAACTGAAGCTGCACGCTGAACTGTTCGAGAAGCTGGCATACCACCTGCCGCATGAGCTGAAGGACAATATGGCCAAGCTGGAGCAGCGCCTGAACGGCTAAGCTTTATCGCCTCCGCAAAGAACGCGTCCCACGGGACGCGTTTTTTCATTCCGCCTGCCGGTCCGTTGTCGACCATACCGGGCGCTTCTCTACCGGTACCTCCGCTTGGTCGAAGCTGTCGACCTCCTTCATCGTGCGCACCTCGTACAGGGATTCAATCCCGGCGAAATGCAGGCCGCCGCAATCAGTGGCGACATGCGTGCCTTCGTTCCAGAACCAGTACTCGCGAATGATCCCGCCGCACTTGATGGAGCGCGTGTGTCCGTTGCGATAGACGTGCAGTTCGGTGGGCCACTTCCTGCCATCTGCCGGGAAGTACGAGAGCGCAACCCATGCGACAGACTCGCCATCAGGCGCAAGCCGCACTTCATCCGCCCGTCGATCCCTTGTCAACCTGATGTCCTTGCCGGACGCGGTCACCACATGGACATTCCTTGACTTGTCAGCATAAGCCCTGGCCAGGCTTCCTGCGCTGGCAGTGGAACAGGCAACGATAAGTGCGACCGCAGGCGCGAAACGACGATACAGCATTCTTGCCTCCCAAGTAGTTGACCCAGTACCGGGTTCCTAATAAGCTTCGGCGACCTTTACTAAAATTGCAACGTAAATATGGATGCGAAGAATACGTCGCCGATCCTGCTGGCCGTGGCCCTGTTCCTGGGAATGACGGGCTTGGCCCATGCAGAATCCGGTGCGCGAACGCTCGTCGGTAATTACTCGAACATGGTTTGGAGCGATGGCGAAGATCCACATGCCGTATCCGGATACGAAGTGCGCTTGTACAAAAACGGGACAGTCATTACAGGCGATATGGGCATCGCGATAGGCTCCCCGGAACCCGAGCACGCAGAGCTATACGACATTTCTTTCAACGAGAAGGATAAAAAGATCTCATTCAAAGTGAACTACTCCAGAGGAATTGAGATCAGAAAAGGCCTTCCTCCAGGAGGGCGCGATGCAAAGACCATTTTGACCTTTTCCGGAAAGCTGAACCCTCGCCAGCTTAAAGGTGAAATCACCCAGCAGGAGGGCTATCCGCCGTTCAAAACGGTCGGAAAGGAGAAATCGATCTTGAGGAAATACGAATGAAGAAGTTGTTAGCAGTGTTGGCAGTATCGGTGCTAAGCATGCCGGCGTTCGCAGCCCCCCGGGATTGCGAAAACCTTGCACATGCCATGAAATTCAATGCAGGTTTTCAGAAGCGGTTTATGCTCACGAGCAAAGTCGTGGCCGATCGTGAAGCTCAATACTCAAAGAGGGTTCAGGCTATCAAAGCCAGGTTGGTCGCTGCAAAAGTATGGACTCCCGACGAAGCTACCGAGGAAGTGAAGAGACTTGGGTTCATGGACGACGATGCGCTGGATGCCCATGCCGCACGCCTGGAGGCGAGCGACGATTTGAAAGTCAAGTTGCGTGCACTGGAAGGCGTCGAGTTAGCGACAGCGAAAGACAAGGTTGCGCTGGCCGGTAGCAAGTGTGTCATGGGCTATGACGTCATCGAGAAGTTCGAGACATTGGGCGTGGCTTCGGGCGTGGCTTGGCAGCTGCTGATTCGTAAACTTACCAAAGTGGCCGACGAGAACAACGTCAGCATCGACTGATGCCCGCTAAAAGATTTTTCTTGACACGTGATTTGGAATGGGCGCAGAATCGCGTCCACTGATTTTTTACTAACCCAATTTTCGAAAGGACGACCATGCCACGTACGGCTATCACATCGCAGCAACTTCGATAGCCCCGCAGCGCGCGCGCTCGGGGCAGGCAATTCAGCCACCCGAGCCGGTCGTTCTTCCAACACGAACCCCGGCCAGGAAACTCGCCGGGGTTTTTGTTTCTACAGCCCCGGCATAACGAAAGACGTTATGCCAATTAAGCAAAGCCTGCACAAAGGCCTGGTGCCTGTGCACATCTATACGGATGACATTGATCATTCGGCCATCCAGCAACTGCTGAATATTTCGAACCTGCCGATCGTGCATCCGCACGTGGCAGCCATGCCCGACGTCCATGCCGGCATCGGCGCAACCGTCGGCAGCGTGATCCCGACGCGCGGCGCCATCATTCCCGCCGCTGTCGGCGTCGACATCGGCTGCGGCATGAATGCCGTGCGCACCACGCTGACAGCGAGCCAGTTGCCAGACAACCTGGCGCGCGTGCGCAGCGCGATTGAGACGCTGGTGCCGGTCGGTTTCGAACAGCATGCCTTCGACAAGGTGCGCGGCTCCGCCCACGCCCGCGTCGGGCGGCCGCTGAACGACCGCCTGGACCGCATCGTGGCGCGCCACAAGGGCATCATGAAGATGCAGCACAAGTTCGCGCAGACCTGGATCTGCCAGCTTGGCACCCTCGGTGGCGGCAATCACTTCATCGAGCTGTGCATCGATGAAGAACAGCGCGTGTGGATCATGCTGCATTCGGGCTCGCGCGGCATCGGCAATGTCATCGGCCGCTACTTCATTTCCGCTGCACGCAAGGAAATGATGCGGCACAAGGTGAACTTGCCGGACCGCGACCTGTCCTACTTCAGCGAAGGTTCGGAACTGTTCGACGACTACGTGGAAGCGGTGGACTGGGCCCAGGACTACGCCATGCTGAACCGGCGCGAGATGATGCGCCGCGTGGTTGCGGCTCTGGAGCCGCACGTCCCGCCGTTCAAGCTCGATGGCGAGGCGATCAACTGCCACCACAACTACGTGGCGCAGGAATCGCACTTTGGCCACAAGCTGTACGTCACCCGCAAGGGCGCCATTTCGGCGCGCGAAGGCGAGCTGGGAATCATCCCCGGCAGCATGGGTGCCCGCAGCTACATCGTGCGCGGCAAGGGCAACGAGGAATCGTTCTGCTCCTGCTCGCACGGCGCCGGACGACGCATGAGCCGCAGCGAAGCAAAACGCAAATTCAACCGCTTCGACCTGGCCGAACAGACGCAAGGCATCGAATGCCGCAAGGACGGTGGCGTGGTGGATGAAATCCCCGCCGCCTACAAAGACATTGACCAGGTCATGGCGCACCAGTCCGACCTCGTCGAAATCGTGCACACGCTGAAGCAAGTCGTGTGCGTGAAAGGATAAGCAATGAAGGTAATCATCAAAGTACCGAAGCCGCGCAACCCGCTGGCCGTGCTGGCGCGCCAGCGCAAGGCCGGCAGCCACCAGCGCGACGAACAGCAATCGCGCCGCGCATTGAAGCAGCAATTGCGCCGCCAACTGGCGCAGCCGGAGGAGTGAGCCCATGCAATCGGCAATCATGTTGAACCAGCAGCAGGCGATCGACTTCCTGCTGCACGTGGCAATTACGCGCCCGGTATTCATGTGGGGTCCGCCGGGCATCGGCAAGAGCGCGCTGGTGCGCCGCTTCGCGGAGGCTGTGGGCATGGAGTGCGTTTCCCTGCTCGGCAGCCAGCTCGCGCCGGAAGACCTGCTGGGCATCCCGCAGATCGACGGCAAGTGCTCACGCTTTTTCCCGCCGGCGAACATCGTTCGCGACCAGCCGTTCGTTCTGTTCCTGGACGAGCTGAATGCGTCATCGCACGAAATCCAGAAGGCGTTCTATTCGCTGATCCTGGACCAGCGCATCGGCGAATACGAGCTGCCGAAGGGAACCATCGTGATCGGCGCCGGCAACCGCGCCAAGGATGCGGCCATCGTCAAGCCGATGCCATCCGCACTGGTGAACCGCATGGCGCACATTCACCTGCGTGCCGACCATCGCCAGTGGCTGGAGTGGGCAAGCGGGGAGGGCGGCATCCATCCATGGGTACTGGAATACATCCAGTTGCGCCCCGACCACCTGTGGAGCGAGCCGCCTAAGCACGAGGAGCCATTCTCCACGCCGCGCAGCTGGCATATGCTGTCGGATGCCTTGCATTCGTTCGGCGAAGATGCCGGCGACGATATGGTCGATGCGTTGGCGTACGGCTTGCTGTCGCCTAACCACGCCGGCAACTTCAAAGGCTTTCTCAAGCAGTTGCGGCACAAGCACGGCCTGCATGCCATCATCAAAGGCGAGCAGCACTGGCCGGACGCGCCGGGCGACCGCGATGTGCTGTACTTCCTCGCGCAATCGTTCCGTGCACACTTGCTGAAAGAGCTGCCGGAGGAAGAATCGGCGGTGCGCAGCGTGCACCACGCCTTGTCGATTCGCGCCAAGGATATGCTGCGCGACCTGGCCCGCATCAGCGTCGAGATCGCGCAATCGCTGCTCGGTGAAGACGCACAAGGGCGCCGCTTGCCTGCATGGTTCCTGGTCGAAGTGGCACGTGACCTGCCGCGACTGGCAGGCCGCAGCCAGAAGGAAACCGCATGAGCAAGGACAAGAAGCCTGATCCTGCCGCTGCGGCGCGCCAGGCCGGGATTGCCGAGGTGCTGGCGCATCCCGTGCTCGGCGCAATCGCGGGGCAGGTTGAATTCCGCGCCGACGCGACGCAGCAGGTGGTTGCCGCCAAGGGTTGGCTCGCGGTCTCGCCGGGTGGCACGGTGTGGCTGCACCCGAAACGGCGCGCACAGCCGGAGCAGTGGGCGCGCGTCATCGGCATCGTGCTTTCCTGCCTCGGGCTTGGACTGGTGCGGCGCCGTCAGCCCTCCGCGCTTTGGGAGGTCGCCGCTTTGGTGACGGGCTTGCGCTTCTGTGCTGAACTCAAGCTGGGCGAATTGCCGGAAGAATGGCGTTTGCCGGAATGCGAAGACGCCAGCGTGGAATCCTTGCTGCAGCGCTTTTGCAGTGGCGGCTGTCCTGCGCCCCTGCTGGCCTGGCATGCCGACATCGCTGGCGGCCTGTCGCTGTTCGCAGCGCTCGACGAGAAGCCGGTAGCATGGCGGCGCCAGACCCTCAGACCCTGGCGCGAACTGCTGGCAGACGGCATCGCGCGCGGCGTCGGCAGGGCGCTTGCCATTGCCGGCGGCGCACCCGTGGAGCAGTCAGCCAAGCCGCAAAGCCGCGAATACCGTGCGCGGCGCCGCATCATGGACTGCTATCCCTTGCTGGGCGCCCTGGCGGCGAGCTTCGACCTGGAGAATGATGTCCGCATCTGCCAGCAGTACGACATTCGCATTGCGGCTATCGACGTGGGGGCGCGCCGCATCTGGATCAATCCGGCCGCAGGCCTGAATGACGACGAAACGCTGTTCGTGCTTGCCCACGAATTGCTGCACGCTGGCCTTAACCATGCTTCGCGCCGGCGTGGGCGCGATCCGGTGCTGTGGAATGTCGCCTGCGACTTCGCGATCAACGCCTGGCTGCTCGAAATGCAGGTTGGCGCGCCGCCCGCCATCGGCATGCTGCATGACGCCGCGCTGGCAGGCCAGTCCGCCGACGAAATCTACGACGGCCTGGCACGCGATATCCGCCGCGCGCGCAAGCTGGCTACGCTGCGCGGTACCGGCCAGCCTGACTTGCTGGGCGAGGACCGCGGCGCCCAGTTCACCGACGCTGAAGAATATTGCCGCCGCGCGCTTGCCCAAGGCATGGACCGCTGGGAATACGATGGCCGCCGCGGCACCATGCCGGCCGGGCTGCTGGAAGAAATCCGCAGCCTGGCGCAACCGCCGATTCCTTGGGATGCCCGACTGGCGCACTGGTTCGACGAACGCTTCCCGCCGCTGGAAATGCGGCGCAGCTATGCGCGGCCATCGCGCCGGCAGGGCGCCACGCCGGATATCCCGCGGCCTTCGCTGTGCAAGCCGCCCGAGGAAGAGCGCAAGAGCCGCGTCTTCGGCGTGCTGCTCGATACTTCGGGGTCGATGGAGCCAGCCATGCTGGGCAAAGCGCTTGGTGCAATCGCCAGCTATGCGATGGCGCGCGACGTGGTCGCCGTGCGCCTGGTGTGCTGCGATGCCATGGCGTACGACTGCGGCTGGATTGAGCCGGAAACCCTGCTGGACCGCTTCACGCTGCGCGGACGCGGCGGGACTGTGCTGCAGCCGGGCTTCGACCAGCTGCGCGACCTGGCGAACAAGGGCGAGATGCCGGCGCATGGCCCGGTGCTGGTGGTGACGGATGGCTGGTGCGAAGACAAGCTCGAAACCCGCATGGATCATGCCTACCTGCTGGCCGATGGCCGCCGCCTGCCATTCATCCCGCGCGGCGACGTGTTCTACATCACGGAATAGCTATTGGCCGGAGGTGACCGGCATCGGCGGCAGCCCCATCATCTTGCGGCGGATATTGAGCGCGTTTTCGTCTTCGATCACGACCGGCTTGCCGCTGGCGAGCTGGGTGCCGTAGCGCTGCGGCAGGCCTTTGGCGATACGCAGCCGGTCCTCGGCCTGCGCCAGTTGCGAACCCGGCACGTCGTTCCGGGCTTGCGCCTCGCGCAGGGCGGGCAGCAGCGCTTCCAGTTCTTTCTCGGGCATGCGCATCAGGACCGCGAAAGCATTCTGCGAGAGTTCGGGGCCGGCAAAGCGCGCGCCGGGCCAGCCGTGGGAAGTGACGATGGTTTTCAGCCGTGCCAGTTCCTTGCGGTCGCGGGCTGCATCGCGCTTGCCGGGAGCGCCCATGCCTTCCAATGCGCGGATGGCGGCCAGTTCGCGCGTATCGAGTACCTTGCGCTTGATGATGATCTCTTCGCCGATGATGGTGGTGGCTGCGCCGTTGCTGCCGCTGCTGCGGATGGTCACGCGCACATTGCCGCGCGCATGGGTGGTGCCGCGGTTATCCTGTTCGACCTGGTTGGCTTCTACCTGCACCGTGTGCTGCTGGCCGATGGGTAGCATGATGCGTGCCACTTCCTTGCCCGCCGCCAGCGTCTGCACGCTGATGCGGCTTGGCTCAGCCGCACTGGCTAGTCCGTGACAGGCCAGCAGCAACGGCAGCGCAAGCTTGTAGATGCTCATCATGGATTCACGTTAGCAAACCTGCGGCAAGAGTGGAGCACGGATGGTTGCACGCCAGCAGGCACCGATGTCCTGAACAAGAACGCTGAGTGAATATTTATACAAAGTTTTTCTTGACACTACATTCGTGAAGAGCGCAGAATCAGCGCTCGTAAGTTTTTGTATAACCCAGATCAAGAAAGGACAGTCATGCGCAATTTCGCTATCAACTGCATTAAGCACACCAGATAGCCCTGATGCGCGTGCGCTCGGGGCTTCTGGCAAATCGCCACCCCCGAGCCGGACGTCCCACGACAAAAACCCCGGTAAGGATACTTGCCGGGGTTTTTGTTTTTTGGTCCCCGGTGCAAGGAGGAAAGGAATGATGGAGATCCAACTCAAAGCTGTCACCCGACAGAACTTCGACGACATCACCGACTTGCGGCTGCTCGGCCACCAGCGCGACTACATCGCCAGCAATGCCTACTCGATTGCGCAAGCCAGCTTCTACCCGGAGATGCAGACCCGCGCCATCTATGCCGGCGGCGACCTGGTCGGCTTCCTGATGTACGTCGACATGGCACTGGAGGGCCAGCCCGGCGAGTTCGGCGTGTGGCGGCTGATGGTGGACATCCTCCACCAGGGCAAGGGCTACGGCCGCAAGGCGCTGCAGTTGGCGCTGGCCGAGATCCGCGCGCGCGGCGGCGTGCGCAAGATCTGGATCAGCTACCAGCCGGACAACACCAGGGCCAAGGATCTATACGCCAGCATGGGCTTCGTCGAAACGGACATCGACGAGGATGGCGAAATGAATGCTGTACTAGAGCTGTAACGAAGAAGAAGGAGTCATTAATGCGACCATATCAACGCTTCCTGAGGAAATGGATCACCACTAACCTGCACGTGGTCACCAAGGAGAATTTCACCGACATCGCCGAACTGGAACTGCACGAGCATCAGCAGGACCACGCGGCAGCCACCATGTATGCGATTGCGGAAGCCAGCTTCCACCCCAACTACCACTGCCGCGCCATCGCCGACAAGGATGGCGTGGTGGGATTCCTGATGTACGCCGCGCCCGGCGCCGAGGATGAACCGGGCGATTACGCGATCTACCACCTGATGGTGGACCGCCGCTTCCAGGGCAGGGGGCACGGCCGCCGCGCCGTCGAACTGGCGCTGGCCGAGATCCAGAAACATGGGGATGTGCAGCGCATCTGGACCAGCTACCGTCCCGACAACGCCGTGGCGAAGGAACTCTACGCCGCCTGCAGCTTCATCGAGGCGGGCGTAGAGGAAGACGGCGAGATGTACGCCGTCTGGAGTCCCGATCCTTATTGAGTCAACGACAAGGTATAAGCGCCGCCACTGGAGCGGTAATAGCTGGTCACTTCAATGGTATAGGGGCCAGTCTGCCCGGTCGGGATCTGGAAGCTGATGCGCGAGTTGCTGCCGCCGCCGCTGTTGTTGTCGGCCTTGAGGATGGTTCCCCACCTATTGGTCAAATAGAGATAGGTATCGAAGCTGGACGACGACAAGGTAATCGTCACGAGCTTGCCCGGTTCGCTGTTGAAGATATAGCGGTCTGCATAATAGTTCGAGCCGCGTACACTGAACGGGCAAGACGCGTACTTCAGGTAGCCGTTGACCGGTGCGCCGCTGGCAATGGAGGCGCTGCAAGGTGCCGCCGCCTGCGACAGGGAGAAGGTCGACGATACACCGGGCCCGCTAGCCGTCCCCATCGCGCTGCGAGCGGTGCCGTTGTTGCGATTGACCGAGATGGTGAAGCTGCCATTTCCAACGCCGTTGGCGCCTGCTGTGACGCTGGCCCAGGAGGGGAGTGCGCCGATGGTCCAGTTGCAGGCCGGTGCGGCGCTGACGGTGCCGATTGCAGTACCTCCTGCCGCAGGGAAGGACGAGTTGCTCAGTGTGACTTTCGGCGCTGTGGGGCATGCCGACGGGCCGGCCTGAACGAACGTGAAAGTACCGGTCGACTGGCCGAGTGCATCAATCATTCCCCAATCGCTGCGCGCCACGGTGTCGGGGTTTGGCATGGCCCGATAGCTGAAGCTGCCGTTGCCGGTGCCGGTGCCGCCGGAGAGGATCCATGCAAAGCTCGGCATGGAAGAAATGCGCCAGCTGCAACCCGCAGGTGCGCTGACGTAGGCTGTTGTGTCGCCGCCCTGGTAGGGTACGGCGATCGTGTCTGGCGATACCTTGGGTTCCCAAGGGCATGAGGTCGAGACGGCTTGTGTCACAGTGACTAGCTCGTTCGCCACGTAGAAGGATGCACTGCGCTCGGCGCCGCTCATGTTCGCATTGGCGCGCAGGATGGCATTGGTGCTGTCGCTTTCCGGCATTTGCATGGGGGTGGAGCCCATTAGGCTCAGCCAGTTCGTATTTTCGGCTTGAGCTTCAAAGCGGCATCCCGGCGCGGCATGAACGACGAAGCTGACTTCACCGCCATCGCCAGGCACGGCCTGGGTAATGCTGGAGACAACATTCGGTTGGGTTGCGCAAGCTGCATCCCATACAGCGGCATAATTTGATGCATCGTTCAGGGTGGCTCCGCCAGTCATCAACAGGTTGCCATCCGCCAGTCGAGAGACGCTGGTTGCAAGTGTGGCCTCGCGCTTCGGCCCGGTAATGTTCCAGGCACCGGTGGCGGTCTGATAGTGCAGCATATGACGCAAATCGGGATCGGTGAAAATGATATTGCCGTTGTCCAGCACGGTGGCGCTATCAGGCGCGAAGGCGAGCGGCATGTCGCTGCCGGGACTGAACTGGCCGGTGGCGGGATCATAGATCTCTGTGCTGTTGTGCTTGTTCGGCGATCGGCCTCCGGCCACCAGCACCTTGCCATCTGGCAGTAGCACCGGTTGGATGTCCTGGCGCGCTTCAGCCATCTCGCCGCTGGCAATCCATTGGTCCGTTGCCGGATCCCAGATCTCGGTATTGCGGCTGTAGGTATCCGCATACTTCAGGCGTCCGCCAATCTTCAGTACCCGACCATCCGCCAGTACCACCAGGCCGAACTGGCTGGTGCTCTCCCGCAACAGGCCGGTCTTGCTAAAAGTTCCGGTGACTGGATCAAAGACTTCCGCATGGCTACCACCATCGCCATCCTTGCTGATCACCATTGCCCGCCCATCCGGCAGCAAGCGCCCGGTGGCGCGGGTAAACGTCGTATTCATTGGGGCGGCGGGGCTCCAATGCCCCTTGGACGGGTCGAAGATTTCCGCGGTACTGGGATCAAAGATGTTCGATGTAATGCCGGCAGCTACCAGGACGCGACCATCCTTCAGGACGATTGCCGCATGTTCGCGCCGGGCCCTCTGCATGTCTGCCACTGGCAGGAAGCCATACCCATCGTAGATCTCAGCACTGGCAAAAGGAGCATTGCCAGGACTGGACGTGCCGCCGGTCAGCAAGACGCGGCCGTCAGGCAAGGTGCTGGCCTGATGGAACATGCGCGGCGCATGCATGGTACCAGTAGTGACGGATGCCTGGGCCGTGGAGCCCATTACGAGGGTTGATAAGGTGGCAGCCGCAATCTTGCGAAATGGAAGCATGAATTGAATTCTGAGAAAGTTCATAAACGACAATTTTATAAAACAATTGTAATTTTGTCAATTATGTGGCCAATGCGGGCCGTGCGGGCAATGCATACACCTTTCCCCGGCAACCGGACGTAGGGTGAGGTGAGGCGCTTGGGACCAGCTGCCGTCCCGACAACGCCGTGGCCAGGGAACTCTACGCCGCCTGCAGCTTCATCGAGACGGGCGTAGAGGAAGACGGCGAGATGTACGCCGTCTGGAGTCCCGATCCTTACTGAGTGAAGGAGAGGGTATAGGCGCCGGTAGCGTAGCTGCCGTAGCTGGTAGCCTCGATGGTGTAGATGCCGGTAGATGGCAGGCTGAAGCTGATGCGCGAGTTGGTGCCGCCGCCGCCGTCATCGTCCGACTTGAGCACAGTCCCTGCGGGGCCGCGCAAGTACAGGTAAGTATCAAAGCTCGATGAAGACATGGCGATCGTCACGACCTTGCCGCCCGTGCCGGAGAAGGTATAGCGGTCGGTGTAGTAGCTGCTTCCGCGCGCACCCACAGGGCACCCGTTCGACTTGAGCGTGGCGCTGACCGGGGTGCCGCTGGTGATCGGCGCGCTGCAGGCGGTTGCCTGGCCCGAGGCCTGATTCAGGCTGACCGAAAAGGCCGGACCGCTACCGGAGAAGGTTGCTGTTGCACTGCGCGCAGCGCCAGTGTTTGCGCTTGCCGAGTAGCTGATGCTGCCATTGCCGCTGCCACTGCCGGCGCTGGTCAGGGTAAGCCAGCTTGGTACTGCGCCGAGCGACCATGTGCAGGCAGCATTGGCGGTGACAGTGAAGCTGCCGCTGCCGCCTGCTGCAGGAATGCTGGCGCTGGACGGCGTGATGCTCCATGTCGCGCAAGGCGAAGCGGCCTGGCTCAGGTTGAACGTCGATGCAACGCCAGGTGCGGTCAGCATGCCGGAGCCGCTGCGCGCAGCGCCGGTGTTGGTGGGTGCTGTAATGGTAAAGCTGCCATTGCCGGTGCCGGTGGCGCCGGCTGAAACGGTAGCCCAGCCGGGTGCGCTAATCGACCAGGTGCAGGTGGTGGCCGCCGAGACGGTACCGGTGGTGGTGCCGCCGCTGGCCGGGAAGGTACTGGTGCTCAGGCTAATGGTTGGGACGGTCGGGCAGGGCCGGCCATCCTGGTTGAAGGTGAATGTGCTGTACTGCCCCATGGCGACGAGCTGGCCGGACCCGCTGCGGGCGGCGGGGTCGTTGTTCGCGGCGACGGTGACAGCGATGCTGCCATTGCCGGTCCCGCTTGTGGTGCCGGTCGCCGTGACGAAGCTGGGCATGGAAGCAACGCTCCAAGGGCAGGTGGCGGCGGCCTGCACACTGAGCGAGGCGCTGGCGCCGAGGTTGCCAACGTTGAAGGGATTGGGCGACACCACCGGCGCTGCTGGACAGCTTGCCGACGCTGCTTGCGTTACGGTGACGCTTGCATTTGCGAGCAGGAAGCTGGCAGTGCGGGAGGCGCCGGTCTGGTTGGGCGGCGCGGTAAATACGACCTCCATCACGCCGGTCTCGGGCATTTGCTGCAAGTTGCCGCCGTTGGCGCTCAGCCAGGATGGAAGCTGGTCTGCTTCGAAGCGGCAGCCTGGCGCGGCGGTCACCATAAAGCTGGTAGTCCCGCCATCGCCCGCGACGGTCTGGTCAGGAGACATCACGTCGGTTAACTGGGCGGCACACGCTGGTTCCCAGATCGCCGCATATGACGTGCCTTCGTTCAGTTCGGCGCCGCCGGTAATCAGCACCCTGCCGTCGGGCAGGCGCGCAACGGCGTTGTCGCGGGAGATCTTGCGCTGCGGGCCGGTCAGGTTCCAGGTGCCGGTGGCCGCCTGGTAGCGCATCAGCTGGCGGGTCCAGTCGGCGGTGTAGACGATGTCTCCGCTGGGAAGCAGCTTGGCGCTTTTGGGCTCGAATCCGGTCGGCATGGTCGCGCTGGTCGAGAACTGGCCGCTGGCAGGATCATAGATCTCGGTACTGCTGTGCGACCACTCCCTGCGGCCGCCGGCTACCAGCACCGTGCCGTTGCCAAGTACGACAGGCTGGAGCGTGTTGCGCGGCTCGTTCATCCGGCCGGTGGCGCTCCACTGGTTGGTGGCAGGATCCCACAGCTCGGCATTCCTGCTATAGCCATCCGACGCAAGGCCGCCCATTTTCAGGACGCGGCCGTCGGGCAGCACCACCAGTCCGGAGTCGTACGCGCGCTCCACCATCGGCCCGGTCCTGGTGAACAGGCCTGTGGAAGGATTGAACACGTCGGCCTCGAGGCCGTTGGAGCGTTTGTCGAGCAGCATGACCCGACCGTCGTTCAGCAGGAGCGCGGCCGCATCGGCACGGGTTGTATTCATTGCGCCGGTCATGCTCCACTGGCCGGTGGCGGGGTCGAAAATTTCCGCGGTGTTGGTGTAATTCCCATTTGTGGACATGCCGCCGGCAACCAGGATGCGTCCGTCCAGCAAGGCGACCGCGGCATGGCTGCGGCGCGGCATCAGCATCGGGGACGCGGGCGTGAACTGACCGGTAGCCGGGTCGTAGATCTCCGTGCTGGCATAGATGGTTGCACTTGGCGTCGCCGCTACGCCGCCTGTCAGCAGGATGCGGCCGTCAGGCAGAGTGCTGGCCTGGTGAAACATGCGCGGTACGGTCATGTTGCCGGTCGATACTTGGGCCTGTGCGGACAGGGCGGCGCAGGCCAGCAGGGCAGCGGCTGCGAGGTGGCGCAGTGGTGGCAGGGGCAAGATTTTTCTCCTTCAGAATATTTCCTCCACACAACTCTAGTCGCATTTGTGAAATAGTCAATCAAAAAAAATAACGAAATATTTAGATTTGATGTTTCGCACAGGTGTGCTAAAGTTTGATGCATGGACACCCTGACCGCAAAAAGCGAAGCAACCTTCGCCACCATTCTCGACGCCGCCATGGAAATGGCGGCGGCGGAAGGCATCGGCAAGCTGTCGCTGGGCGAGATCGCCAAGCGCACCGGCATCAGCAAGAGCGGGGTGTTTTCACGCGTGGGTTCGCTGGAGCAGTTGCAATGCGCGGTGCTGGACGAGTACGACCGCCGCTTTGCGGCCGAAGTGTTCATGCCGTCGCTGTCGCTGCCGCGCGGCCTGCCGCGGCTGCAGGCCCAGGTTGCGGCCTGGTTCCAGCGCGCTGCCGACGAGGCGCTGCGTACATCCTGCCTGTACACGGCGGGCGCTTTCGAGTTTGACGATTACCAGGGCAGCGCAGTGCGCGACCGCCTGGCGCAAGGTGCGCTGGCCTGGCGTGCCTCGCTGCGCAAGACCATCCTGCAGGCGATGGAGGCCGGCCAGCTCAGGCCGGACACCGAACCCGAGCAACTGGTGTTCGAGATTTACAGCCTGGTCGTGGGCCTGCTGCACGATGCCCGCTTCCTGCGTGACGAGCAGTCGCCGCGCCATGCGCAGCGTGCTTTCAACCGTTTGATTTCGACGTACAAGAGTTTCAACGACTTGTGATTTTGGGTTGCCGCGGGTTCGCCTGCGGCCTTTTTTTGAACAGAGTTCGCACGGGTGTGCGAAATTGGAGAAAGAAAATGCGCTTCCTACTTTTGCTGGTGCCGGTCGGCATCTACTTCGTGAGCCAGAGCAGCTTGTGGGGCATCCTGCGTGGACTGCCGAGGAGCAATAACGACTTCGGCGAAAACTACTAAGGAGCAGCCATGGTCCTCGATTTCTACTTTGATTTCGCGTCCGGCTACTCCTACTTCGCCGCGCGCCGCATCGAATGGCTGGCGGCTGCCAATGGCGCTACCGTGCGCTGGCATCCGGTGCTGCTGCCGGCACTGACCCAGGTGACGGGCGTGCTGCCGTCGCCGGTCGTGCCGCTCAAATGGAAATACGTGACGCGCGACATGCAGCGCACGGCGCAGGAGGAGGCGATTCCCTTCAATCCTTCCAGCGCTTTCCCGCAGATGCTGATTGCGCCGGGCCGCGCCATGCTGTGGGTGCGCGCCAACCATGGCGACGCTGCGGCGGTGTCGTTTGCCCGTACCTGCTTCCAGGCGTATTACGCCGATGGCGTGGATATCGCCGACAAGGCCGTGCTGCTGGGGATTGCCGAGAGCCAGGGCATCGACGGTTCGGCCTTCCTGGCAGGCATCGAAGACCCGGCAATCAAGGCGCAGTTCAAGCAGGGCAATGAGGACGCCCTGGCCAACGGCGTGTTCGGCGTGCCCTTCGTGCTGGCCGACGGGGAGCCATTCTGGGGCTACGACCGTTTCCCGCAGCTGGAGCGCTGGCTGGCAGCGTCGCGCCGCGCTGCCTAGTGACAGCCGGCGGCGCATTGTCTATCCTTGCAGGCACTTTGTTTTAGAGGATGGACATGAACCTGAAGAGCGCCTTGAGCACGGCTGTACTTTCCATCATTGTGCTGCCGGCCCTGGCGGAATCCCAGGCCTGCAGCGAACAGGATCTTGAACTGGCCGCGACTTTCCTGACGGAGAGCGGAAAGCGCAAGGCCAGCGAAGACGAACAGGGGGCCATCGCCAACGCCTGCAAACCGTGGCCTGGAAAGGAACCGTACACTATTGGTGTTTTCGTTTACGAAGGCGAGCAGAACGGGAAGCGGCTGTTGGTTGCGCTGCTTGACCGGTCGCAGCACAAGGTAGCGGCCAGCTATTGGACGATTGCCGAAGAAGACGCAATCATGCGATACGTCGATGGCATCCGGATCGACACGGCCCGCTATCAACTGCAGCCAGGCCTGCGCGCATTCGGCGTCGACATCAACACATACACGCCGCGTTACGTGTCGGGTGGCTACGGCCCGATGCGTACTTTGTATGTGCGCGAAGGTTCCGCGATCCGGCCCGTCCTTTCCGATATGCCGGTTTCCCGCTGGAGCTACCTGGGCGAAATGCAGTGGGAGCCGGGAGAGAATGGAGAGATTGGGCCTGAACCCGACATCGAGCGTTTCGACTACACGATCAGCATCGCCGGCACGCGAACCAAGGGCTTTGCGGACCTTGTCGTTACGCGCAAATCAAACCAGCAGGATACGAAGCCCACTACCCAGTTGCTGCGCTACGGCGGCAAGCTTTATCCACTGCCGCAGGAGTAGGCCTGGCGGCTAGGCAGGCGCCAGCGCGACATCAACCCATTGCGCGCCGGTGAGCGTTGCCATGCGTTCGGGGCAGATGCGCACGGCGGCATTGATCGCGCCGCCGGCCGGGATCACTTCCTTGTACTCGCGCAGCGAAACATCGCAATAGACCGGAATCGGTGCTGGCAGCCCGAAAGGACAAACGCCGCCGACCGGGTGGCCGGTCAGCGCTTCCACTTCATCCGCGCCCAGCATGCGTGCGGTGGCGCCGAAGTGGGCCTTGAACTTCTTGTTGTCCAGCCGCGCATCGCCGCGCGTCACCACCAGGACGATGCCGTCCTTCATGCGCAAGGACAGGGTCTTGGCAATCTGGCCCGGCTCGACGCCGTGTGCGGCCGCGGCCAATGCCACGGTCGCGGTGCTTTCCGCCAGTTCGATGACTTCCAGGTCTGGCGCATGCTGCGCCAGGAAGTGTTTGACGGAATGCAGGCTCATTAGTCCGGTCTGAATAAATCAAGATCAGCCTCAAGCCGGCAGCATCCGGGGCGACGATGCGCCTGTGGCAGTGAATGGCAACAATAGGCGAGCGGCGATCAAAGCCAAAAGAAGCCGTAGCTTCCGCAGAATCATGCGAAG
>DASWTB010000235.1:0-13478 GCA_036402315.1 Pseudoduganella sp.
TTTTTCATGGTTGGCGTCGGATTTCAGCCAGGCTACGGCCTGGCCCAGCGGGCAGCGGTGGATTTGCTCGAACAACTTGGTGACTTCGCGGGCGAATACGACTTGGCGCTCGGCGCCAAAGGCGTCGGCCAGGGCTTGGGCACACTCGACAATGCGGTGCGGTGCTTCGTAAAACACCAGGGTGGACGGGGCGGCTACCAATCCTTGCAGCACGACTTCGCGCTGCTTGGCTTTCGATGGCAAAAATCCAACAAAGTGGAACTGGTCGTTCACCAGGCCGCTGGCCGACAGCGCTGCGACGGCAGCCGAGGCGCCTGGCAGGGGCATCACGCGCAGGCCTGCTGTGCGCACCGCATCTACAATGCGCGCGCCGGGGTCGGAGACAGCAGGGGTGCCGGCGTCCGACACCAGCGCAATGCGTTCGCCCGCCTGCAGCCGGGCAATCAGGCCTTCCGCCGCTTCGCGCTCGTTGTGCATATGGGCTGCAATCAGGGGCTTGTGCAGGCCGAAGCGGTTCATCAGCTGCGCGGTGTTGCGGGTATCTTCGCAAGCGATTGCGTCGACCAGGGACAGCACATGCAAGGCCCGCAGGCTAATGTCAGTAACGTTGCCAATTGGCGTAGCCACCACGTATAAAGTTGCCGTAGGATAATTCTGATGGGCGGTCTCGCCGAGGATTGGTAAACTGGCGAGAGGGCTGGAATCTTGTGCTGTCATTGGGGGAAGGATGCTGTTTAAAAATATCAAAAAACTGATACTCGGCGTTGCCACGGCCATGCTGGCCAGCGCTTGCAGCACGCCGTGCGACGCGCCCGGGGGATTGTGCGCGCCAATCACGCCGGTGACAAGTGCGCCGCCTGCCGCTGCCAAGGCGCCGCGGCCGAAGCCTCCGGCGCCGCCGCCTGAACCGGAAGTGGTGGTCGAAACCTTCTCCGTGCCTTCGCCGGAAGAGGCGGCGCGCGTGCCGGGCATGATGCAAGTCGTCCCTCTGCCTGCGGAAAATGCCGACGGCAAACGGGCTTACCGCATCGCGCTGCTGCTGCCGCTGCGCTCGGAGGCGCTGGGCCGTGCCGCCGATGCCTTGCGCGCCGGCTTCATGGCGGCGCTGGAGCGCGACAGCCATGGCTTTGAAGTCAATCTGGTGGAAACCGGTGATTCGCCGCAGGAGGTGCTGGCTGCCTACGTCACCGCCCAGGAAAAGAACGATATGGTGGTCGGTCCGCTGGCCCGTTCCGCTGTCACGGCGATCGCTTCCAGCCCGCTGGTGGAAAAGCCGACCATCGCGCTGAATCACCCCGAACTGCGCGGCGATCCCCAGCTTCCCCCGCAATTGCTGGTGATCGGCTTGTCGATCGAGGATGAGGCACGCCAGGTGGCCGAGTGGGGCGCGCGCGAAAACCCTTCGGCCAGGGCGCTGGTCATTTCGGGCAATTCGTCGTGGCAGAAGCGCATTGCGGGCGCCATGTCGGCGCAATTGCAGCGCCTCGGCCTGCGCCCGCGCAGCGTGGACCTGACGCCGCTTAACGGCTACCTGCAGGATGCGGAACTGGTGGCCCTGCGCGGCCGCTTGCAAAGCGAGCCGGCCGGCCTGCTGTTCGCGGCGCTGGACCCGGACCAGCTGCGCCAGCTCAAGATCGCGCTGTCGGCGCCACCGCTGGGCGATATCCCGCTGTACGGCACGTCTTCCCTGAACCCGGGCCGCAGCATGTACCGCGCCGGCGCTGAGCTGGACGGCGTGCGCCTGCTCGACCTGCCATGGCTGGTGCAGCGCGACCACCCGGCAGTGATGACCTATCCGCAGCCGATTCCGCGCGACGAGGCGCGCATCAGCGCCGACATGGAGCGGGTCTATGCGCTGGGTATCGATGCCTTCCGCATCGCCCGCGAAATCGCCATCCAGCCGCAGCGCCGCTTCCAGCTCGATGGCGTGACCGGCCAGCTGACCATCGATTTCGGCACCGGCCCGTCCTGGTTCGAGCGGGTCGAGGTGCCGGCCGAGTATCGCAACGGCGTGCCGGTGCCGGTCGCCCAATAAGGAAACGCATGCCCCGCACCGAACTCCAGGAGATCGGCCGGGGCGGCGAAGAACGCGCCCTGGCCTACCTGCAGCAGCAGGGGCTCACCCTGGTCGAGCGCAATTTCCTGTGCAAGACCGGGGAGCTGGACCTGGTGATGCGCGATGGCAAACACCTGGTGTTCATTGAGGTCCGGGAGCGCAATAACCCCCGTTATGGCGGCGCCGCCGCCAGCATTTCCCCCGCCAAGCAGCGCCGCATCTTACGTGCCGCCCGGTTTTACCTGTTGCGTTTTGCAAAAATGCCACCATGCCGCATCGACGTGGTGGCCATCGACGGTGAACGCATCAATTGGCTGCGCAACGCTATCATTGATCAAATGTAAGCATTTTTAACAGCGCTTGTGAGGCCGGCCAAGCCACTGCACTATAATTACGCACACTATGACCAATCAACGCATCCTCTCGCACTTCCACGAAAGTGCCGAAATCAAGATCCAGTCCGCAACCGTCCTGGCGCAGCCTATTGCGCAGGCTGTGGACCTGATGTTCTCTGCCCTCTCGAACGGCAACAAGATCCTGGCCTGCGGTAACGGCGGTTCGGCGGCCGACGCCCAGCACTTCGCCGCGGAGCTGGTGGGCCGTTTCGAGCGTGAACGCTTCCCGCTGCCGGCCATTTCGCTGGCAACCGACACCTCCATCCTGACTGCTGTGGCCAACGACTACAGCTACCGCGAGATCTTCTCCAAGCAGGTGCAGGCATTCGGCCAGGCTGGCGACATCCTGCTGGCGATTTCCACTTCGGGCAATTCGGCCAACGTGATGGCTGCAATCGAGGCGGCGCTGGAACGGGAGATGCGCGTAGTGGCACTGACCGGCAAAGGCGGCGGCGCGATCGGCAAGATGCTGACCGACGCCGATGTGCATATCTGCGTGCCGGCAGACCGTACCGCCCGTATCCAGGAAGTCCACCTGGTGACCATCCATTGCATTTGCGACGGTATCGACGTCGCCCTGTTCGGAGGAGATGTAAATGAATAAAGCCCGTCCACTTTCGCTGGCCGTGATGGCCGCGGTCCTGGCGAGCACCACCCTGTCCGCTTGCGCCCCGATTCTCGTGGGCGGCGCGGTTGCCGGTACGCTGGCGGCGTCTGATCGCCGTACCCTGGGCGCGCAGACCGAGGACAAATCGATCGTGGTCAAGGCCGAGGTGAAGATGCCTAACATCGCAGGCAAGAGCGCCCACGTCAACGTGAACAGCTTTAACCGCCGCGTACTGCTGACCGGCGAAGTGCCTGACGACGAGACCAAGGCCAAGGTGGAACGCGAAGTGCGCGCCATCGACGGCGTGCTGAACGTGACCAATGAGCTGGAAGTAGGCTTCTCTTCCAGCTACACCTCGCGTTCCAACGATGCGCTGATCACTTCCAAGGTCAAACTGAGCCTGGCCGACGCACGCGATATCTCGGCCAACACCTTCAAGGTCGTTACCGAGAAGGGCGCCGTATTCCTGATGGGTCGTGTAACCCAGCGTGAAGGCGCGCAGGCGGCCGATATCGCGCGCGGCGTGGCCGGCGTGACCAAGGTCGTCAAGGTATTCGAGTACATCACTGAGGACGACGTCAAGCAGTACCAGCCGTCCCAGCAGGCTTCGCAAGGCTAAAGAAACATCATGACTACGGGCTCCAGGGCGTGGATCAAACCGGCGATTGCGCTTGCCGTCATCGCCGGCATCGGCTTCACGACCTACCAGTCGCTGAACAAGCACCAGGCCGCGCCTGCGGTCACATTCCTCGGTATCAAAGGGGAAAAGATCACGCCTGAGAGCCTGAAGGGCAAAGTCGTGATGGTCAATTTCTGGGCCACCTCGTGCACCACCTGCGTGGCCGAGATGCCGGAAATGGTCGAAACGTACAACAAGTACAAGGGCCAAGGCCTGGAGTTCGTCGCCGTGGCGATGAAGTATGACGCGCCCAACTACGTGGTGAACTTCACTGAAACCCGCCAGCTGCCATTCAAGGTGGCGCTGGATGTGACGGGCGACGCCGCCAAAGCCTACGGCGACGTCACCATGACGCCCACCACCTTTGTCATCGACAAGGATGGCAACATCATCAAGCGCTACGTGGGCAAGCCGGAATTCCCGGCCCTTCATTCCCTGCTCGAAAAAGCCCTGAAGGGCTGATTTCGTCCGGGGCCTAGTCCTTCGGATACAGGATCATCTGCGTGCAGCGGAACAGGGCGATGGCTTTGCCGGTCGCCTTGTTGGTCACCGTTGCATCCCACACTTGCGTGGTGCGGCCGCCGTGCACCATGCGGGCGGCGACGGCAATGGTGCCTTCGCGGGCGGTGCCGAGGTGGTTCGACTTCAACTCGATGGTGGTGAAATTCTGCGCGCCTTCCGGCAGGTTGGCGATGCAGCCGAAGCCGCAGGCGGTGTCGGCCAGGGTGACGACAGTGCCGGCGTGCAGGTAGCCGTTCGGAGCCAGGTGATGCTGGGCGATGTCGATTTCGGCCTGCAATTCGCCTTCGGAAGCGCCGGTGACACGCACGCCAAGGTGGCCGGTCAGGTTGTTGTGAGTGAGCTGGTTGAGTTTTTCGAGGTCGAACTTCATTACGCAAGTCTCCGTTTACAGATAAAGAATCATAGCAGCCGGAAACAGGGTATGCTTACGCATGCGCGACCTGCCCCACAAGGGCGCGGTCTGCAGGCAAGACCAGAAGCTCACAAGGTGGATTCAACCGATTAACTTACGGAGAATGACCTATGAACGAACGAGAGCAACTGTCTGCCATCGTGCAGCGCATGGAAGCGAAGCTGGCGCAGGGCCACCAGGAAGACTGGGCCCGCCTGCTGCACCGCGCGCGTACGCTGAGCGCCTTCGATTGCTCGGCTGCCAAGGGAGAGATCCTGCACTATTTCGGCGGCGCCGGTTCCATCAGCGACCTTCAGCTCGATGAAGAATTCAGCGACCTGCGCACCCAGCTCTACACCCTCTGCTACGGCAAGCGCACCACGCATTGAGGCGCAAGACAGTCCGATTGCTGTTCCTGGCCTGGGCCCTGGTTTCGACGGGCTGGCTGGCGAACTCGTACCGGACGCGCGGCGTCAACCCGGCGCTGCTGCACGGCAGCGTTGATGCCGACGAAAACATGCTGCTCCAGCCTCGCGCACCTGGCGCACCTTCAGGGCTGGTCTTTATCTGCGGCTCCGGCGTCGCGGCGGAGGCTTATGTCCCGATGCTGCGCCCGCTGGCCGATGCCGGCTTCCCCGTCGTGATCATCAAGCTGCCGCTGCGCTTTGCTCCGCTCGACAGCCACAAGGATGAAGCGCTGCGCCGCGTGCGCCGTGCGATGGCTGCCCACGGCGAAGTGCTGCACTGGGTTGTCGCCGGCCACTCGCTCGGCGGGGCGCTGGCGGCTCGGTTGGCGCATGAGGCGCCAGACCTGCCTGCAGCGCTGGTATTGGTCGGCACCACCCATCCGAAACAGCAGGACCTGTCTGGCCTGCGCATTCCCGTTACCAAGGTGTTTGCATCGAACGACGGCGTGGCGCGCAAGGCCGACGTCATGCGCAACAAGCCTTTGCTGCCGGCGCAGACACGCTGGATCGAGATCGAAGGCGGGAACCATTCGCAGTTCGGGCACTACGGACACCAGTTACTGGATGGCGATCCAGCGGTGAGCCGCGAGGCGCAGCAGGCCATCGTCACGCGGGCCTTGCTCTCCGCGCTCAAGCCCAGTTGATCGGCGCTTTGCCCTGCTGCGCGAGGTAGGCATTGGCGCGCGAGAAAGGGCGGCTGCCGAAGAAGCCTTTGTGCGCCGAGAACGGCGATGGGTGGGGCGAGGTGATCACCATATGCTTGCGCGGGTCGATCAGGGCGCGCTTGGCGATGGCATAGCTCCCCCAGAGGATGAAGACCAGCCCTTCGCGGCCGGCCGACAGGCGCTTGATCGCGCTGTCGGTGAAGTTTTCCCAGCCCTTGCCGGCATGCGAACCGGCTTCGCGGGCGCGCACCGTCAAGACGCTGTTCAACAGGAATACACCCTGGCCGGCCCAGTCGGACAAGTCGGTCTGCTGCCGTGCCACGCCGAGGTCGGCGTGCAGTTCCTGGAAGATGTTCTGCAGGCTCGGTTGCGGACGGTTGCCGTCCGGGACCGAGAAGCAGAAGCCCATTGCTGCACCAGGCGTGTGGTACGGGTCCTGGCCGAGGATAACCACCTTTACGTCATCGAATGGCGTCAGGTCGAAGGCGCGGAAGATATTGCGGCCAGCGGGAAAGCACTGGCGTTCGGCGTATTCCGCGCGGACGAAACCGGTGAGCGCCTGCCAGTAGGGCTGCGCGAATTCCTCTTCCAGTTGGGCTTTCCAGCTTGGTTCAATGCGGACAGTCATATCGAAATCTTACCATTCCGCGCCAGGCTTATACTGGCGCAATGAATACCCATCCAGCCCTGTTTGCCCATGCCGTGGCTGCAGCGCCAGTCAATATCCGGCGCACGGCACGGTTTGGGGAAGCGTTTGAGGCGATCTCGCGGAATTGCCTGGCGCAGGTGCGCGACAACCTGCCTGGCGTACTGGCGGGCGATGTCGAGAGCCTGCACCAGATGCGCGTTGGCGTGCGGCGCTTGCGAGCGCTGCTGTCGGCGACCGAGTCCTGGGACCCGATGCCGGAAGGGACGGCCGGCAAGTTGCGCTGGTTCGGCGTGGAACTGGGCCGGGCCCGCAACTGGGATGTGTTTCTTGAGTCGACCTTGCCCGGCCTGGGCGGCTCGTCGCAGCCAGTCGAGGCGAAGGCGCAGGAGTTGGCGGCCAAACAGCATGGCCACGTCAAGCACTTGCTGCAAGGTTCGCGCTGCAGGGCGCTGCTCGAAGAGTTGGAGCTTTGGAGCCGGGAACGCCTGTGGCGCGATCCGGCACGCATTCAGCCTTGGGACAAGGATGCGCGCAAGGTGGTGAACTCGCTGGTGCGGCAGGCGCGTGAACGGGTCGGGAAGCGAGTCCGCCAGCTCGACGCCGCGCAACCTCACAGCTTGCACCGGCTGCGCATCGCAGTGAAGAAGGAACGCTATATGCGCGAGTTCTTCGGCGCCGGCAATCGCTTGCAGCTACTGTCCGAGGCGCAGGACCGGCTGGGCAAGCTGAATGACGGCCGCGTTGCGCGTGATTTGCTGCGCACCCTGCAGGATCACTTGCCTGCCCACGACGCCGAACTATCCTTCATGGAAGGCGCGCTGGCTGAGCGGCTGGAACAGGACCTGCCGAAGGCCTTCCGCTTCGCCCGGCGCAAGCTTTAGTCATCCAGCCCCTTGCCGGCCAGGATCTGCGGCATGCATTTCTCGACGCGCGACTCGCGGGTCTTGGCTTGCTTGGCGGAGGAGAAGTGCAGCAGGTAGCCGCGCTGGCGACCGGGCGTCAGGGCATAGAAGGCTTCCGCCAGCGCCGGATGCTCATCGAGCTTTTGCAGGAATTCGTCGGCCATCGGGAAATCGCTGGTGTCCTTGAATTCAACCTTGGCGCCGGACTTTTCGACGCGGATCGCTTCTTCGACATAGGCTTTGATGATCTTCGCCTGCTTCTTGATTTCGGCCAGGCTGGTGAAGCGTAGCTGGCGCCCGGCTTGCACGTTGGCGGTCTGCTGCACCAGGATGCTCTCCGGGTCCTGCATCAGGGAGCCCTTGAAAAACAGGAGCGCGCAGTATTCCTTGAAGCCGTGGATCAGGACGACGTTCTGATCATTGTAGGTAAAGCATGCGCAACCCCATTTCGTCTCCTCGGTCAGATGCGTGGAGAGGACGATCTTGCGCAGTGCTTCAAATTCCTCGTGCCATTTATGCTCAGCCATTCCTGCCTCCCTTTGTTATTAGGTCGGCAATATACTACTGCAGAATGGCTGATTCGGCTCAGGCCTGTTCCAGTACGTTATGCGCTTGCACGTCGGCGTGGTACGAGGAACGCACCATGGCGCCAACCGCGGCGTGGGCGAAGCCCATTTCGTAGGCTTTTTCTTCGAACATCTTGAACACGTCCGGGTGCACGTAGCGGCGCACCGGCAAGTGGCTGTTGGACGGCGCCAGGTACTGGCCGATGGTCAGCATGTCGATGTCGTGCGCGCGCATGTCGCGCATCACTTCCAGGATCTCCTCGTCGGTCTCGCCCAGGCCGACCATCAGGCCGGACTTGGTCTTGACGTGCGGGTAGCGTGCCTTGAACTCTTTCAGCAGGGTCAGCGAGTGCTGGTAGTCGGCGCCTGGGCGGGCTTCCTTGTACAGGCGTGGCACGGTTTCCAGGTTGTGGTTCATCACGTCCGGCAGGCCGTCGGCGAAGATATCCAGCGCCTTTTCCAGGCGGCCGCGGAAGTCTGGCACCAGCACTTCAACCTGGGTCTTTGGCGACAGTTCCTTGGTCTTGGTGATGCACTCGACGAAGTGGGCGGCGCCGCCGTCGCGCAGGTCGTCGCGGTCCACCGAAGTGATCACCACGTAGGACAGGCGCAGCTTGGCGATGGTGTTGGCCAGGTTGATCGGTTCCTGGGTATCCAGCGGGTCAGGGCGGCCGTGGCCCACGTCGCAGAACGGGCAGCGGCGGGTGCACTTGTCGCCCATGATCATGAAGGTAGCAGTACCCTTGCCGAAGCATTCGCCGATGTTCGGGCAGCTCGCTTCTTCGCAGACGGTCACCAGCTTGTTCTCGCGCAGGATGTCCTTGATCTCGTAGAAGCGGGAAGACGCCGATGCCGCCTTGACGCGGATCCACTCCGGCTTCTTCAGGCGCTCGGCCTGTTCGATCGGGATGATCTTGATCGGGATGCGGGAGGTCTTGTCGGCGCCTTTTTGCTTGTCGCTTGGGTTGTAAGTCATAGCTGCTTGCTTTCAAGTTAATTCAGGTTCGGCCACCTGCAGCTGGTTGACCAGCTCATTGGCCAGGGCCTGCTGGACATCGGCCAGCGGGACATCCACGCCCATCGAACGCATGTCGATGGTTTCCAGGCCTGCGTAACCGCAGGGATTGATCCAGGTGAAGGGGGCTAGGTCCATGCCCACGTTCAGCGATACGCCGTGGTAGATGCAGCCATTGCCGCGCACCTTCAGTCCGAGGGCGGCGATCTTGGCGCCTTTTTTCGGGCCGTTGGCGATGTAGATGCCGGGCGCACCTTCGATGCGCTCACCGGCGAGATTATACGCGGCCAGCACATTGATGATCGCTTCTTCGATCTTGTTGACGAACTGGCGGGCGTACAGCTTGCCGCCTTTCTTATTGCGGCGCAGGTCCATCATCAGGTAGATCACGACTTGGCCGGGACCGTGGAAGGTCACCTCGCCGCCGCGGTCCGTCTGCACGGTCGGGATCGACGTGGCGCCGGCCAGCAGATGCGCGCGGTCGGCGCCCAGGCCCAGGGTATAGACGGGCGGGTGCTCGACGATCCACAGTTCGTCGGGCGTACCTTCCTGGCGCGCGTCGGTGAAGGCGCGCATCGCTGCGAAAGTTGGCTCGTATTCGGCTTGGCCGAGATGGCGGATCACCGCCGGCTGGATAGGCATAGGGCTACAGGTCGGGAAAAGCCCCGCCATTATACCGGTCCAGCCCTTTCGCTGCTTAATGACTAAGCAGTTTTATGCCGATTTCCTTAAGCTGGCATCAGGTTAATGTTCTTTAGCCAATCTTGCAAAGAGTCGCGCTGCCATTGGTGGGCGACGTAATCCTTGAGCTTTTGCGGCACCGGATCGCCGTTCATCACCAGGCGGCTCAGCATGATGGCGAGGTCGGTATCGGCGATGCACCAGCGGCCGAACAGGTAGGGACCTTCGATCACGCGTTCGGCCAGGTGCACCAGCTTATCCGCCGCCGCCTGGGCGGCGGGGGACAGCGGCTGTTCGGCGCGGCGGTAGAACACCGTGTAGGTGCTGCGCTCTTCCCTCAGCGCCCCCAGGTCGCTGCGGACCCAGGCCTGGATCTGGCGGGCGACGGCGCGCTTCTGCGGCAGTACGGGGTAGAGGGCACGGTGCTCGGGCGCCGGGAACAACTCGTCCAGGTATTCGGTGATGGCGCTCGATTCGGTCAGCATGAAGTCGTTGTGCACCAGGCAGGGCACACGGCCGGTCAGGGCCTTGCCGGTATAGGACAGTTCCTTGTTCTTGCCGGCTTCCAGGTCCACGGTCTCCATGTCGAAATCCAGGCCTTTTTCGCGCAGGGCGACGAAGGCGGAAATGGCGTAAGGGCTGGTGAACTGGCTGTCCACATACAGTTTGAGGCTCATGGCAGGGGCTCCGGCTTGGTTATATTTATTCACATGGTATGCCTTGCTTCATGCTTGCCAAAACGATATATTTTCTACGGCCTTGCTAATTTTCCTCACATCGATATGCGTTTGCCGAATTTGTCCGCCCTGCGCGCCTTCGAGGCGGCGGTGCGCCACGAGAACTTCTCGCGGGCGGCGGCCGAGCTTTACCTGACGCACGGCGCGATCAGCCACCAGGTGCGCGGCCTGGAGGAAGAGCTTGGCGTGCAACTGTTCGTCCGCAACGGGCGGCAGGTGACGGCGACGCCTGAGGCCCGGCGTTATGCGGCCACGGTGGCGCGCTGCCTGACCGAGCTGGCGGATGGCGCGGCCGAGCTGCGGCCGCCGGAGGGCGTGCAGCGCCTGAGCGTGACGGCGATTCCGTCGTTTGCGGCGCGCTGGCTGGCGCCGCGGTTGGGGCAATTCATCGAGCAGCATCCGACCATCGAGGTGATCCTGCAGGCCAGCGGCGCTTTGCAGGACCTGGTGCGGGAGGGCATCGATGTCGGCATCCGCTTCGGGCGCGGCAAGTACCCAGGGCTGGATGTCCAGCGGCTGATCGGGGAGATCTACTATCCCGTAGTGAGTCCTCGCTATCGCGGTGGACAACTGCCAGCTTGTCCACAGGACCTGGCGAAGGCAACCTTGCTGCGTTCGAACGAACCTTGGGCGCCGTGGTTCCGGGCGGCCGGACTGGACTTGCCGGAGCCTTCCGGCGGCGTGATGTTCGAGGATTTGTCGATGCTGATCCGCTCCGCCGTCGATGGCGACGGGGTGGCGCTGGTGCGCCATGTGGTGGCGATGCAGGAGATTGCGTCGGGCCAACTGGTGCGGCTATTCGATATTGCCACGCCGTGCCCGGATGATTACTACCTGGTCAGTCCGCGCGCTGCCCTGCAGATACCGCAGGTGCGGGCGTTCCGTGTGTGGCTGAAGGCGGAAATCGCCCGCAGCCAGCTGCTTAGAGCACCATCTTGACCATCGGGTGGCCGGACAACGCGCGATAGATGTTATCGAGCTGTTCGCGGCTGGTAGCGCGCACGGTCACGGTCAGGCTGGTGTAATTGCCTTTGGCCGACGGACGCGACTCCAGCTTGCCTTCATGGAAAGTCGGGTCGTGCTCGACCACCACTTCGATAATGGTCGCGGCGAAGGCGTCGTGGGTAGCGCCCATCACCTTGATCGGGAAGTCGCTCGGGTACTCAATGAGGGACTCTTCAGGCGGGATGGGTTTCATCATGATTTTTCCAATCGTGTAACAACAAAAAAAAGACCCGGCGCGGTGCGAGTGCGCCGGGTTCCATTTTACATCGTTACCTATATGGCCCTTGGGGGCCGTTTTTCAAGCCTGGGACTCAGGCTGCGGCGACTGGCGCCTTGTTCGACAGGCGCTGCAGGCGTTCCAGGGCCGATTCGTTGCCGTTGGCCGGGTTGGTGACCGATTTGCGGATGGCGTCGATTTCCGCCGCCTGGTCGTACGGGCGCTGGCCGATGTCGGAAACGATCTTCATGCCTTCGGCTTCGTTGGCGATCGTCTGGGCACGCTTGGTCAGCGCATTGAGCGCGCTGGTGTTGCCGCGCATGCCGGACAGGCTGGCAAGCTGGCTCTGGCGCTCGGCACGCACTTCCTGCAGCTCGCGCTGGGCCTTGGCCTGGGCCAGGGCTTGCATCGCTTTCTTGGCGGCGGCGTCGAAGTCGGCCAGTTGCTGCGACAGGGCGTCGACGATCTTCTGCAGTTCTTCCATGTAGGCCTGGGCATCGGCCTCTTCCTGGATTTCCTGCGGCAGGCGGCCCTTGTTGGCTTCCAGCTCGTCGCAGAACAGGTTGATCGTCGCTTCGGAAATATGGCCGGCGGCCAGGCGTTCGGCCAGGGTCCCGGTGGCTTTTTCGTCGGTTTCGATCAGCTTGCGCAGGCGGACCACGTCGTCGCGTTCCTTGTTGAAGGCGGCACGGGCCTGGGCCAGTTTCTGGGCGGCGCTGCGCAGGGTGTCGGCCAGGCGGTCGCGGTCGGCTTCGGTCGCCGTTTCCGGGTCAAAACTGGCGATGGCTTCCGACACGCGGTCGCCCAGGGCGCCAAAGTGCTTGGAAATCAGTCGTGCAGTCAGGGCCCAGCCATTCGAGTTGCTCATTTTTTGCATCCTTTCAGTTAAGTTCAATGTGCGGCGGTCATTTACTGGATAACCAGCCGTTCCTGCTCCACCGGAATTCCCACTACGAAGTCGACGTGAATTCCGCGTTTCCTTGCATCGCCGTTCACGCTTTGGAGAATCTCCGTCGTGATCAGCAAATATTCCTTGCTGCCGTCGCCCAGTTGCCGGGCGTAAGGCATGAAGTACAGCTCTTGCTTCAGGCCCTGCATGCCGCTGGCCTCGTCGATGCGGGTTTCAGTCCCTGAAAACGGGGGAACGAAACCGGCATTCGGGTCGCCAACGTCGCGCTCGAAGTCCAGCGCTTCCTGCTCGCCGAAGGCGGTTGCCAGGACTGCGCCGTCGGCGCCGCTTTCCTCGAGCTGGCTGCGCCACAGGCTGAATTGCAGGTCGCCAAGGCCGCAGCCGTCGGCACCAGTGAAAGCGTCCTGGTCTTCCGCCGTGGCGGGGATAAAACGCACCAACTGCGTGCAGTACAGGATTTCCTTCACCTCGCCGTGTTCATCCACATAGAGCTGGAGGAACTTTTCGCGGTCGTCCTGGTCGCCCTTGGCCAGGTAGTAGCGGTAGAGGCGGCCAGCTATCGACAGCTTGAACTGGGAAATGGCGAGGATCCGGCTGTCTTGCGCGTCCGGCAGCGCGACCAGGGAGCCGTTGGCGCTGGCGCGCAGCAGGGGCGATGCTTGCAAATCGACCACGCTGCCGATCCGGGCCGCCAGCGGCAGGCCGCGGTCTTCCGGCTGCGGGGCGTCGCTGTCGACGCCGCGGCGTTTGGCACTGCTGCGCAGGTAATCGATGGCGTCTTTCCAGCCCATTTCCTTAGTTCCTTTCAAACGAGTAGTTGGCGTTCTTTTTTACTGCTTGCGCCCCTGCCATCAGGCGGAAGGCTTTCCAGGCCAGCCAGACCAGGCCGCCAAACAGCAGGGCTACAGCCAGCTTGGCCAGGGTGCTCGATTCATGAGCGGCCGGCTTGGCGGCCGGAGCCTGCTGCATTTGCGGCTGGCGCGCCGGCTCGACGACTGCACCTGCGGCTCCGGC
>DASWTB010000236.1:0-8763 GCA_036402315.1 Pseudoduganella sp.
TAGGTTTCAGGCTCGCGCGTCCCCAACAAATTCAGGTTGGGGCCATTAAGAAGCAGCAGGTTCTTTGCCATGATTCCCTGACCATTTTCCGCGAAAGTTCCGCATTTTGCCGCCATCTACGAGCATTGGCAAGAGAAAATAGCTTGGCGGAAGTTAATAGAACGGTCGTTCGGCGACTATCTTCGGCTAGTTTAAGGCTGCCAGGTCGGCTTTCAGGGCGTCGAATTTCAGGCGCGCGAGATAGGTCTTTTTGACCGTGCCGTCAGCGCCGATCAGCACGGTAAAGGGCAGGCCGCCCTGGGTGTTGCCGAACTGGCGCGCCAGTTCGGTGCCGCTCATGCCGGCCACATAAATGGGGTAGGCGACTTTCACCTTCTGTGTGAATTCTGCAATATTGGATGGCGAGTCGATGCCGATGCCGAGCACCTGGACCTTCTTGCCGAGCTCGGAATTTTGCAGTTCCGACAATTCCGGCATCTCTTCCACGCATGGTGCGCACCATGGCGCCCAGAAATTGACCAGCAGGTTCTTGCCTTTCCATTTCGATAAGGCCTCCTTGACGCCTTGATCGTTCGGCAAGGTTTCAGCCATCATGGCGGCGACCGGGCTGGTGACGCCGGCTGGGGCTGTGGTGGTGATCGGGTCAGGGGTTTGCTGGGTGTGGATGCCGTACCAGGCGCCGGCGCCGAGGAACAAGATGGCGACCACGGCGTAGATTGCAAATTTTTTCATTGTTGGGCTGGGTGGGAGCTATTGGTAAGGATGGAGCGCAATTCTGTCAGGTCGGCGCGCAGCAGCTTGTCGCCGCTTTTCTTTTTCGCGCCGCGCAGGTCGTCCTGCTCATAGATTTCGACGTGCACGCCGGTGTTCTTCCACATGAAGCTGGCCGTTTCAACGTCTTCGAAACGGGGGCCGCGGAAGTGGGGCGACTCGGAGATCTCGATTTGCAGGTTCTTGTTCAATAGATAAATCTCTACTTCCTTGGCACTGTCCACGAATACTTGCAGGTGGATGTCGTCGTGCATGCCCGCGGTGCCGTGCAGGACCGAACCGGTCAGGAAGGGTTGGTATTGTTCCAGCATTTCCATGCCCTGCAAAGCCAGGCCGCGCAATCTGAATAAGTGCGCTGGATGGGTGTCGGCATTATATAGAGCGTGGTATAGGCGGACTTCTTCTTCGATCTGTTCGTTGTCGGGGAGGATGTCGGACAGGTCGCGGGCCTGCGCATCGCCTAATATCTGGCGCGCGGCCTTGCGTTTGGCGCTGCCGTAGTCGGCGCCGTCTTGCGCGATCATGCGGGCGGCGGCGGCAGCGATTTCGGTTTTGATCTCGGGGTTCATGGTTGCATCATACCCAAAACCCGGTAAACCTGGGTCTGACCCGCAGGGTCAGACCCAGTCTGCTCGGCAGCCAGTGGGGTTGGTTCCAGGCATTTGACTTTTTGAGAAGATCAACACCGCACAACCATAACCCCTGGCAGATGAGCAGACGGTGTCTGACCCTTGGGTCAGACACCGGTTTACCGGTTTTAATCAGGTAAAATCCGGCTCTTGATTCTTTTCTATCACCACCATGCACATCCACATCCTTGGCATTTGCGGCACTTTCATGGGCGGGCTTGCCGTGCTGGCAAAAGAAGCCGGCCACCGCGTAACGGGCTGCGACGCCAACGTCTACCCCCCGATGAGTACGCAGCTGGAAGCCCAGGGCATTGAGCTGATCCAGGGTTTCGGCCCCGAGCAGGTAGAACTGAATCCTGACCTTTATGTGATCGGCAACGTGGTCTCGCGCGGCAATCCGCTGATTGAAGAGATCATGAACCGCAACCTGCCGATGATCTCCGGCCCGCAGTGGATCGGCGAGCACATCCTGAAAGACAAATGGGTGCTGTCCGTTGCCGGCACGCACGGCAAGACCACCACCTCGGCCATGGTGGCCTGGATCCTGGAACACGCCGGCTACGCGCCAGGCTTCCTGATCGGCGGCATCCCGCAGAACTTCGGCATCTCGGCCCGCCTGACCGGCCCTGGCGCCAACTCGGAATTCTTCGTCATCGAAGCGGACGAATACGACACCGCCTTCTTCGACAAGCGCAGCAAGTTCGTGCACTACCATTCGAAGACTGCCATCCTGAACAACCTGGAATACGACCACGCCGATATCTTCCCGGACATCGGCGCCATCGAAACCCAGTTCCACCACCTGGTGCGCACCGTGCCGGGCATCGGCCGCGTGATCGCCAATGCCGACGAAGCCAGCCTGCAGCGCGTGTTGAAACGCGGTTGCTGGAGCGAGAAGGAAACCTTCGGCAGCGCGCAAGGCGCCGACTGGACCATGGCCGAACACGCCGACGGCAGCTTCGACGTGATCTTCAAGGGCGCCAAGGCGGCCACCGTGAACTGGCAACTGACCGGTAAACATAACCGTTCCAACGCGCTGGCTGCGATTGCCGCCGCCCGCCATGTGGGCGTGCCGATCGAAGTCGCGGCCCAGGCGCTGGGAAGCTTCCAGAGCGTCAAGCGCCGCATGGAAGTGCGCGGCACCGTCAACGGCGTGACCGTGTACGACGACTTCGCCCACCATCCGACCGCCATCGAGACCACCGTCGGCGGCCTGCGCCAGAAGATCAGCCAGTCTGGCCGCATCCTGGCCGTGCTGGAGCCGCGCTCCAACACCATGAAGCTGGGCACGATGAAAGACGCGCTGCCGGGCAGCCTGAAAGAGGCCGACCTGGTGTTCGGCTTCGGCAGTGAAGCAGCCCTGGGCTGGAAACTGGGCGAAGCGCTTTCGCCAATGGGCAACATGGCTTCGGCCTACGATGACCTGGACGCGATGGTGAACGCCATCGTGGCGCAGGCCAAGCCGGGCGACCATATTATTGTGATGAGCAACGGCGGCTTCGGCGGCGTCCACCAGAAATTGCTGGAGGCCCTGAAGTAATGATTTTGTACCTGCATGGCTTCCGTTCCTCGCCGCTGTCGATGAAGGCGCGGCTGACCGGGGAGCGGATGGCGCAGCTTGGCCGCAGCGCGGAGTTTGTTTGCCCGCAACTGCCGGCCAGCCCCAAGCTGGCGATGGAACTGGCCTTTGGACTGGTGGCCGGCGTCCCGGCCGAGCAACTGACTATTGTCGGTTCTTCGCTGGGCGGTTATTACGCTACCTGGATGGCGGAAAAGCTCGGCTGCCGCGCAGTCTTGCTGAACCCGGCCGTGGTTGCGGCGCTGGACCTTGAACAGCACGTCGGCGTCACTACCGCCTACCACTCTGACGAGCCGTTCGAATTCAAGCGTGAATATATAGAGGAGCTGCGCGCACTGGCCGTGCCGCACATCAGCCGGCCTGAACGCTACTTCCTGGTCGCCTGCACTGGCGACGAAGTGCTGGATTACCGCGACATGGTGGCCCATTACGCCGGCGCGAGGCAGAAAGTAGTCCAAGGCAGCGACCACGCCATCAGCGAATACGCCGACTACCTCGGCGAAGTGCTCGAGTTCTGCGGCATCACAGGCGAAACCCGATGAAAGGCCAATCGCTGCGCCAGGCCAACTGGCACGGTCACGTGCTCGCGACGAACGCCCCGCACCCTTACCGCCACTGGCTGACGGGCGGCGGTTCGCTGACCAATAAACTGAAAGCGCACAGCGATGCATTCCGCGTGCAATTGCTGCACCAGGACACGGCCATCTGCCTGGCGGACGAAGCCAACATCATCGGCTACCATCGTCCCGGCCGCGTCTGGGAGAGGGAAGTCTTGCTGCGGTGTGATAATACGCCTGTCGTTTTCGCCCACACTGTGGTGCCGATGTCGGCCGACGCCTCGGACTGGCCGCTGTTCAGCGCCCTGGGCGAACGCTCGCTCGGCAGTACGCTGTTCGGCGACCCACAGGTGCGGCGCGGCGAACTGGAATTTGCGCGCTTGCGCGCGACGCATCCGCTGGCCCGGCGTGCCCGCGCTGCCCTGGCAGTGCACGGCGCCGAGGTGCCGGATGACGCTTTATTGTATGCACGGCGCTGCCTGTATCAGCGCCACGAAGGAACTTTGCTGGTGACCGAGGTATTCCTGCCGCCGGTGCTCAAGCTTGAACGGAACAATGTGAAATGAATGTATTTTTTGAAGAATCCGGCGATTTCAAAGTAGGCAGCGTGCTGTCGCAAGCAGGCGAGGCCTACCAGGTTGAAATGGCAAGCGGCAAGCGCAACAAGGTCAAGACCAAGGACGTGATGCTGCAGTTCGACAAGCCGTCGCCAGCCGAATTGATGGAGCAGGCCAAAGCCATCGCGGCCGAGGTCGACCTGGACTTCCTGTGGGAAGTGGCGGGCGAAGAGGAATTCGGTTTCGCCGAACTGGGCGCCGAGTATTTCGGCCATGCCCCGCAGCCAGCCGAAGCGGCCGGCCTGATCCTGAGCCTGCATGCCGCCCCGATCTATTTCCACAAGAAGGGCCGCGGCCGCTATAAGAAAGCGCCGGAGCAGACCCTGAAGGCGGCCCTGGCCGGCATCGAGAAGAAAAAACAGCAAGCCATCATCCAGGGCCAGTACGCCGAGGAACTGAAGGCAGGGACCCTGCCGGCCTCGATGCAGAACATCGTCAGCCAGCTGCTGTTCAAGCCGGACAAGAACACCATCGAATACAAGGCCCTGGAACAGGCCGCAAACGAGGCGCACACCACGCCGGCGCGCCTGATGCTGGCGGCCGGCGGCATCAAGTCGCCGAAAGACCTGCATATGGCCAAGTTCCTGTTCGAGAACTTCCCCAAAGGCCACGGCTTCCCGGAACTGCCGGTGCCTTGCGCCCCTGCCAACCTGCCGCTGGCGGCAGTGGAAGCGTTCTCCATCGATGACGTGACCACCACCGAGATCGACGACGCCTTCTCCGTGGTGCACCAGCCGGACGGCAAGGTGCGCGTCGGTATCCACATCGCTGCGCCAGGCCTGGGCATCAAGCCGGACGACGCCATCGACAAGATCGCGCGCGGCCGCATGTCCACGGTGTATATGCCAGGGGACAAGATCACCATGCTGCCGGACAGCATCGTCGACGCTTTCACCCTGGCCGAAGGCAAGACTTGCCCGGCGCTGTCGCTGTACGCGGTGCTCGACCCGGCCGACTGGTCGGTGATTTCCACCGAAACCAAGGCCGAGCTGGTCCCGATTGCCAACAACCTGCGCCATAACACGCTGGACGAACTGGTCAATGAGGAAACCCTGGCCGGCGGCGCGGGCGACTATCCACGCAAGGCCGAATTGACCCTGCTGTGGGGCTGGGCCCAGCACCTGGAAGCGGGCCGCATGGTCAAGCGCGAAGCGTTCGGCCTGAAGCCGGAGCAGAACAACCGCGTCGACTTCAACTTCTACGTGGAAGACGACGTGGTCACGATTTCCCGCCGCAAGCGCGGCGCGCCGCTGGACAAGATCGTGGCCGAGCTGATGATCTTCGCCAACAGCACCTGGGGCAAGCTGATGCACGACCACGGCGTGCCCGGCATTTACCGTACCCAGGGCCAGGGCGTGGGCGGCTGGGCCGCCAAGATGCAGGTGCGCATGATGACCCAGGCCGCGCCGCACCAGGGCCTGGGCGTCGACCAGTACGCCTGGTCGACTTCGCCGCTGCGCCGCTATACCGACCTGGTCAACCAGTGGCAGATCCTGGCCTGCGCCTCGCACGGCGTGACCGCGCCGATGGTGGCGCCGTTCAAGCACAAGGATGCCAACCTGTTCGCCATCGTATCGGCCTTCGATGCGGCCTATGCGGCCTACGCCGACTTCCAGTCGAATATGGAACGCTACTGGTGCTTGCGCTGGCTGGACCAGGAAAACGCCAAGGAAGTCGAGGCTGTGGTGCTGAAGGACGAAGTGCTGCGCCTGGCCGAGATTCCGCTGATCGTGCGCATGCCGGGCATGCCGTCTGTTGCACGCGGGTCACACGTGAAGCTGGACGTGCTGCGCTGGGACGAAGTCGACCTGGCCATCGAGACGCGGCTGCAGGAAGGCTCGATTACCCTGACTTCCGAGCCCGAGGCTGAACTGGACGAGGAAGAGGCGCCGGCCGATCCGGCACAGCCGACCGAGGCCGATGCGGAGGAAGCTTCGCTCGCCAGCGAGACGGTTGTTACCGAACCTGGCCCACAGTGAAGTAGAATTCAAGATTCTCTAAAGCATCATTTTTGATTCCAGCGCGTGAAGTATTTCAAAGAAAACCAGTTCCTTGTCATCGCCTCCGCAGTATCGGTGATGTTCCACGCCGTGGCGCTGACGGTGCATTTCGTCGCTCCCAAAGATTTCAAGGTCGAGCCAACCGACCCCGGCCTTGAAGTTATCCTGGTCAATGCCAAGCATGCGTCCAAGCCGCTGAAGGCCGATGCCCTGGCCCAGGCCGACCTGGATGGTGGCGGCAATGCCGATGCCGGCCGCGCCAAATCGCCGCTGCCGGACATGCGCCGCATGGAAACCGGCGACAGCATCAAGGCCTCCCAGCGCTATATGCAGGAACTGGAAGAACGCCAGAAAAACCTGCTGTCCCAGGTCAGGAAGAGTCCTTTGACGGCGGCCCCGGTGGCGGAAAAGAACCAGACCGACCCGAGCCGCACCGGCGCCGACCTGATTGAAAGCAGCAAGGCCATCGCCCGCATGGAAGCGGAAATCACGCAAACCATCGAAGACCAGAACAAGCGGCCGAAGAAGACTTTCCTGTCGCCGAGCACCCAGGGCGTCGGCTATGCCATGTATTACAACGCCTTCCGCCGCCGGGTGGAGGATATCGGCACGCTGAATTTCCCGCAGAAGGATGGACGCAAGCTGTACGGCGTGGTGGTGCTGAGCATTCCGATTTTCCAGGACGGCAGCGTCTATGAGAAAGAAGGCGGCACGGTGGTCGAGCGCAGCTCCGGCAACCCGGATCTCGACAAGGCAGCCATCAGCATCGTGCGGCGCTCGGCGCCGTTCGGCAAATTCCCGCCGAATATGCGCTCCAAGGATCGCGACGACCTGTGGGTAATCGTGCAGAAGTTCGTCTTTACGCGGGAAGAGAAGGTCCAGGTTTCCTACGGAAGCAATGAGTGATGGACAAGTACTGCGTCTTCGGCAACCCGATTGCCCACAGCAAGTCGCCTGAAATCCACGCGGCCTATGCGGCGCAGACCGGCCAGCAACTGAGTTACGAGAAATGGCTCGCCCCGCTGGACGGCTTCGGCGACGCGGTGCGCGCCTTTATTGCCGCTGGCGGCAAGGGCGCCAACGTCACCGTGCCGTTCAAGCTGGAAGCGTACGAGCTGGCCACGGCACTGACCGTGCGCGCCCAGGCGGCCGGCGCCGTGAATACCCTGGTGTTCGGGGCCGACGGCAGCATCACCGGCGACAATACCGATGGCGCCGGGCTGGTGGCCGACATCGTGCAGAACGCCGGCGTGGCGATGACCGGCAAACGGGTGCTGCTGCTCGGCGCCGGCGGTGCGGCGCGCGGCGTGATCCTGCCTATCCTGGAACACCGCCCCTCGGCAATGGTGATCGCCAACCGCACCGTCGCCACGGCCGAAGCGCTGGTCGAACAGTTTGGCGCCCTGGCCGGGCCGGGCGTGCTGTCGGCTTGCGGCTTTGCCGACGTGCCGGGCGCTTTCGACATCATCATCAACGCCACCTCCGCCAGCCTGAGCGCCGACCTGCCGCCAGTGCCGGCCAACGTGTTTGCTCCCGGCGCGCTGGCGCTGGACATGATGTACGGCGCCAAGCCGACCGTCTTCATGGAGTTCGCCGCCAGCCATGGCGCCGTCACGCGCGACGGCCTGGGCATGCTGGTCGAACAAGCCGCCGAAGCCTTCCAGGTATGGCGCGGCGTGCGCCCGCAGACTGCTGAAGTGCTGCAGCAATTGCGCGCCAGGCTATGATCAAGAAACTCAAGTGGTTCATCATCGTGCCCATCGCGATCTTCCTCGCGGTGCAGCTGTATTTCTTCGTGCAGATCTGGTGGTGGGTCGACCATAACCCGACCATGACGGCCTTCATGCGCGAGCAGCAGGACGCCATGCAGGAAAAGGACCCGAAAGCGCGCGTGCGGCAGCAATGGGTCAGCTATCAGGCCATTTCGCCCAACCTGAAACGCGCGGTGATCGCTTCGGAAGACGCCAACTTCGCCGACCACGAGGGCGTGGACTGGGAGGCGATGCAGAAGGCCTATGAGCATAACCAGGAAAAGAAGAAGGGCGCCAAGACCAGGATCCACGGCGGCTCGACGATCACCCAGCAACTGGCCAAGAACCTGTTCCTGTCCGGCTCGCGCAGCTATTTGCGCAAGGGCCAGGAGCTGATCATCACTTACATGCTGGAGATGCTGATGGATAAGCGCCGCATCTTCGAGATTTACCTGAACGTCGCCGAATTCGGGCGCGGCATCTACGGCGCGGAAGCGGCGGCGCGCCACTATTACCGCATTCCGGCATCGAAACTGGGGCCGGAACAGGCGGCGCGGCTGGCAGTGATGCTGCCGCGCCCTAAATACTTTGATGCCCACCGCGAATCGGCTTACCTGGCGCGGCGTACCGGCATCATCATGCAAAGAATGAACTCAGCGGAGCTTCCTTGAAAAAACATCAAACGGGTATCAGCCTGGTCGCGGTGGCGGTCATCATGGGCGTGTTGGGGGCGGCGGCGGCGTTTGCCCTGATCTCGATGCGGCAAGAACGCAACCTGTTTGCCGAAGGGCTCAATAAGGTTAGCGCCAAGGCCGCCGAAGTGGCGGCGCCCGCCGTGGCAACGGTGACGCCGCCGGCG
>DASWTB010000237.1:0-3185 GCA_036402315.1 Pseudoduganella sp.
TGAACCGTTGCTTTGCAACGGTTGGCCTATCCCGCACGATGGAAACACCAGGCTTCAATGTCCTGGCAATTCTCGAGGAGACACCATGAAAATTATAAGGACCCGGTGGCTGGCAATGCTCGCGCTGGGCTTCGCAACAGCGGCCGGCGCACAGAACACATACCCCGCCAAGCCGGTAATGGTAGTAGTACCCCAAGCCGCAGGCGGCGCTAACGACGTGGTCGCCCGTATACTGACAACAAAGCTTGCCGAAAGGCTTGGCAAGCAAGTGGTGGTTGAAAATCGCCCCGGCGCCGGTGGCAACATAGGCACTGCATACGTGGCAAAGGCCGCAGCTGACGGGTATACGCTGCTATTCACGGTTAGCAGCGCCCATGTGATAAATCCCGCGCTCTACAAGCGCACGGGGTTCGATCCGGTGCAGGATTTCGTACCTGTTGGCAGCGTGGCAACGGCAGGCTATGTGCTCGTTGCCAATACGTCTTTCCTTCCTGGCAGCGTGCGCGAACTGGTAGCTCTAGCGCGTAAAAAGCCTGACACGGTCACCTTCGCCTCGGCGGGAAACGGAACGCTGAACCATCTGATTGGCGAGATGATCCAACATAGCGCTGGAATTCGGCTGGTGCATGTTCCATATAAGGGAGCCGCGGCTGCGGCGGCAGATGTGGTGGGAGGGCAGGTGACGCTTTCGGTGCAGAGCTTGCCATCAGCGCAGGCGTTCATTCGTGCCGGCAAGCTTAAGGTCCTTGCTGTGACCAACGAAAAGCGCCTACCATCGATGCCAGACGTTCCAACCGTCGGAGAGACGCTTCGTGGAGTTGGCGCAACACCCTGGTATGGCCTGTTTGCGCCTGTAAACACGCCCCCTGCCGTCGTTGCCCGGTTGCGGGCGGCGTTGAGGAAAGTACTGGAGGATCCGGAAGTGCGGGAGACCTTGGAACGCCAGGGATGCGAGCCGTTTGTCTCCGAGCCGAGTAAGTTCGAGGCACTGATCCGCAGCGACCTCGCCCGCTGGTCCGAAGTTGTCAACGCCGCGGGGGCAACTATAGACTAGGCAGGAGTCAAGAGTGGGCGCGTATCGCGCCCGCGTCAGCAGCGAGCACCTGCGCAGATGGGCATAAGTGGTCGACCAGCTGGCGCGCTGCCACTGGCAATCCTTCGTAGGAACGGATGCAAAGGTTGAGCTTGCGATGTGACCATGGCGCATCGAGCGCGATCATGCGCACGCCAAGTATTCTTGAATAGCGCCGGGCCAGGCGCTCGGGAAGAATGCCGATACCCATTTTCGACTCCACCATGAGGCAGACGGCATCGTAGCTGTTGACCTGCATGCGGAACTTCACCGGCTTTCCGTGCTCGCTGGCCAAGCGCGACAACTGCAGATTAATGTAGCTGCCCGTTTGTAGTCCGATCATGTAGTGATCGAGCAAATCTGGTGTGGTCAGCTTCTTTCGCGAGGCCAGAGGGTGGTGCCGAGGCACAACGACGACCAGATCGTCCTCGCGATATGGCAGGATCAGCAGGCCATGCGGCGTTTTACCCAGATCGGCAAAGCAGCCGACGTCTGCCTCGTTCTCCGACACGCCACGCAAGATCGCGGTGCTAATGTGCTCATGGAGTTGGACTTGCACGTCAGGATACTTCTCGATAAAGCCATGAAGATCATTCGGCAGGAACTGGGCGATGGAGGACACGTTAGCATAGATGCGAACCAGACCCCGGGTCCCGCTGGCGTAGTCCTGCATCATCGTCGCGACATTGTCAAGGTCGTTGACGATGTTGCGCGACAGCCCTTGCAGGGCGATACCTGCCGGAGTCAGCACGATACCCTTGTTGCTACGCTCCAGCAATTGCGTGCTCAGGGCATCTTCCAGATCGCTGACGCGCTTGCTGACAGCGGAGGCCGTGATGTGCTCCCGTTCCGCGGCGGCGGCAATGGTGCCGAGTTCGGAAACCGCAAGGAACAGCCGCAACGAAACGGGATCGATCTTCATGGCATCAGGAGGGCGGGCTGAGACTAAATGGCATTATGCACGCCATGCCAAGTCCAGAACAGCGCGCAAGTCTGCTACCGTCTCGATCGGCCGAACATTATTGCGGGTCACCATCGGATGTTTAAGTGCGGGGCCGATCATTGCGTCGACCTGAGTGCGCGTGAGGCCCAGGTCGTCGAGTGTGGTCGGCATACTCAAACGCTCCAGCAAGCCGTGAAGTATGGCGTGAAACGGCTTGTCAGGTTGGCCGATCGCGGCTCGCAGGCGTGCATGCTGCGGAGTGACCCACCCCTCGAGCCATTTCGCTTGGGCAAGCATCAGGACGCACGCCGCATCGCTATGCGCGACGCCACCGTACGGGCCTATGATATGGACCATCCAGTGGCTGAAGCCGTGCGGCACCGACATCTGACCCATGCCGGTGTACCAGGTGGCCAGCTGGCACTGAATGAACGAGTCGGTCGAGGTGACATCGCTCAGATTTGGCAGGTGATCTACATACAGCGCGATAGCTTTCTCTGCCAACAGGCTTGCAAATGGATGCGGCGACGACGAGCAGGCCGTGTTGATGGCATGGTCCAGACCCCGAATACCAGTAGACCACAGCAATCGCACAGGCGTCTGCTGCAGCAGGTCAGGGTCATAGAGGATTGCTTGGGGCGAGCCGTCGGGGACCACGAAACGAGCTTTCAGTCGTGTCTCATCGTCGATCGGCGTACTGACCGGCGTCCATTCGGATGTGGCAAGCGTGGTGGGGATCGCGATCTGCCTGATGGCAGCCGGCGCCTGCGATGTCGTCAGCATCTCGGTGCCATCTTGAGACAGGACGAACTGCAATTTTAGAAGGGAATCCCGGTCGTAGGTATTCTCCGAAATGCACAATTGCATGGCCTTGCACATGTCCATTACCGAGCCGCCACCGATAGAGACGATGACGTCGGCATGGGCATCGCGCGCTTGCCTTGCCGCGTTTAGGACGTTGGACAGCGGAGAATGTTCGCCCACATCATCGGTAATCCCGACGATCAAGTTGCCAAGCCGCGCCTGTAACCGGTCGATCCAAGTGGTCTTCCTGCGTATCGTGCGGGAGCAAACGACGAAGACGCGCTGGTATCCGAACAGCCCCAAGACCTCAGGTAGCGTCTCGATTGCCGAAGCATTGTGAAAGACGCGCTCATGTCCGGTAAATCG
>DASWTB010000238.1:0-9670 GCA_036402315.1 Pseudoduganella sp.
AGGGTAGCGGTGCGCATGGCGCTGCGACCGGTGCCAGGCCAGCAGCGCGCTTGCGGCTGGCAGGATGCGTGCCGTCGCGGTGGCGCTGGCGCTGGCGCGCTGATCGGCCGGCAGGTGCTGGGCGATAAAGCCGGTGCTGGCCTGGCCCGCGGCGAATACAGGGTGCGCCAGGCATCGAGCCAGGAAGGCGCGGTTGCTGGGCAGGCCAAGCAGCACGCATTCGTCAAGCGCGCGCCGCAACTGTCGCAGTGCATCGGCGCGGTCGCGGCCATGGGCGACCAGCTTGGCCAGCATGGAGTCGTAGTACGGCGGCACCTGGGCACCGTCGGCCAGGGCGTGGTCGCAGCGCACGCCTGCGGGCGCGGCCCAGCGCAACACCTTGCCGCTTTGTGGCAGGAAGTCCTGCTGCGGGTCTTCCGCGCACAGGCGCACTTCGATGGCGTGCCCGCCGCCTGCGCGCCGGGCATCCAGCTCGGACTGCGTCAGCGGCAGCTGGGTGCCCGCCGCCACCAGCAGCTGCCACTCCACCAGGTCGATGCCGGTAATCGCCTCCGTCACCGCATGCTCGACCTGCAGCCGGGTGTTCATCTCCATGAAGTAGAAGGCGCCGTCGCCGTCCAGCAGGAATTCCAGCGTGCCGGCGCCGACGTAGCCGATCGCGCGCGCCGCCGCCACGGCCACCGCGCCCATGCGCTCGCGCAGCTCCTGCGTCACGGCCGGCGAGGGCGATTCCTCGATCAGCTTCTGGTGCCGCCGCTGTACCGAACAATCGCGCTCGCCCATCTGCACCACGTTGCCGTGGCTGTCGGCGAATACCTGGATCTCGATGTGGCGCGGCTCGATGATTGCGCGCTCGAGTATCACTTCCGCGCTGCCGAAAGCGTGCAGCGCCTCGGATCGCGCCGAGTCCAGCGCGGCGCCGAATGCGGCGGCATCGTTCACCCGCCGCATGCCGCGCCCGCCGCCGCCGGCGGCCGCCTTGATCATCACCGGGAAGCCGATGCGGCGGGCTTCCTCCGCCATGCGCTGGTCCGACTGGTCCTCGCCCTGATAGCCCGGCACGCAAGGGACGCCCGCCTCCAGCATCAGGCGCTTGGCGCCGGCCTTATTGCCCATGGCTGCGATGGCTGCGGGCGGCGGGCCGATGAAGACCAGGCCGGCGTCGGCGCAAGCCTGCGCGAACGCGGCGCTTTCGGCCAGGAAGCCGTAACCCGGGTGCACAGCACCCGCGCCGCTGGCTTGCGCGGCGGCGGTCAGCGCCGGGATGTTCAGGTAGGAGTCGGCCGGTGCTGGGCCGCCGATGCGCAGCGCGGTGTGCGCGCCATCGGCTGCACCAGCCGTCACGGTGCAGTGGGGGGCGCCCGCGTCTGCGTCTGAATACACTGCCACGCAGCGGTAGCCCATGCGGCGCGCCGTGCGCATCACGCGCAGCGCGATTTCGCCCCGGTTGGCGACCAGGATGGTGTCGAAGGCTTTCACGCTTTGCGGCCCGGCAGGATGTCCATGTACTTGCAGATGATGCCCAGCATGACTTCATCGGCGCCGCCGCCGATCGACGTCAGCCGGCCGTCGCGGTAGAACTGCGACACCGGGTTCTCCAGCGTGAAGCCCATGCCGCCCCAGAACTGCATGCAGCCGTCGGTGATCTGGCGCGCCAGGCGTCCCGCTTTCAGCTTGGCCATCGACGCCAGTTCGGTGACGTCGGCGCCGCCGATGTACATGCCGCAGGCGCGGTAGGTCAGGGCGCGCAGCGATTCGAGCTCGGTCTGCATCTCCGCCAGCTTGAAGTGCACCCACTGGTTATCCAGCACGCTGGCGCCGAAGATCTTGCGCTCGCGCGTGTACTCGATGGTGGCGTCGATGCAGTTCTGCATCTGCTGCACGATATTGGCCGCGCACCACAGGCGTTCTTCCTGGAACTGCAGCATCTGGTAGGTAAAGCCTTTGTCTTCCTCGCCGATCAGGTAGCGCTGCGGCACGCGCACCCCGTCGAAGTGGATCAGGCCCGTGTCCGAAGAATTCATGCCGATCTTGCGGATCTTCTGGCCCACGCTGATGCCTGGCGTATCCATCGGCACGATGATCAGCGACTTGTTGCGGTGCGCCGGCCCGTCGCCGGTGATGGCCAGGAGGCACATCCAGTCCGCCTGCAGGGCGTTGGTGATCCACATCTTGCTGCCGTTGATGATGTAATCGCCGCCATCCTTGCGCGCGTTGGTACGGATTGCTGCCACGTCCGAGCCCGCGCCCGGCTCGGACACGCCGACGCAGGCCACGGCCTCGCCGGCAATGGCCGGCGCCAGGAATTCGCGCCGCAGCGCGTCCGAGCCGAAGCGCGACAGTGCAGGCGTGGCCATGTCGGTCTGCACGCCGATCGCCATCGGCACGCCGCCGCAGCGGATATGGCCCAGTGCTTCAGCCATCGCCATCGAATACGAGTAGTCCAGGCCCAGGCCGCCGAATTCCACCGGCTTGGACACCCCCAGCATTCCCAGCGCGCCAAGCTTGCGGAACACTTCCTTGGCCGGGAACATCTCGGCCGCTTCCCATTCGTTCACAAAGGGATTAATGTCGCTGTCGATGAAACGTTTCAGGTTGCGCTGCAGTTCCAGGTGTTCGTGGCTGTATTCCATGGGGTCTCCAGTTTTTATGGTCGGGCGACGCCGAATTGCACCGGGCGCAGTTCGCGCCGGCGCGCTTCCTCGCACACTGCCAGCACGCAGGCCAGCACCTTGCGCGTGTCGCGCGGGTCGATGACGCCGTCGTCCAGCAGGCGTCCGGATGTATAAAAAGCGTCGGTCTGGCGCTCGAAGGTGTCGACCACCTTGGCGCGCATGGCGGCTATCGCCGCGTGGTCGACTTCCATGCCTTTGCGCCGCATGCTGCCCTCCATCACGATGGCCATGGTCGTTGCGGCCTGCTCGGCGCCCATCACGGCAGTGCGTGCATTGGGCCAGCTGAAACAGAAGTCCGGCATGAAGCCGCGCCCCGACATGCCGTAATTGCCTGCGCCGAAAGAGGCGCCGCAATGCACAGTGATGCGCGGCACGTTGGCGTTGGCCAGGGCTTGGATCATCTTCGAGCCGTGTTTGATCATGCCGGCCTGCTCGTAGGCCTTGCCCACCATGAAGCCGGTGGTGTTCTGCAGGAAGACGAGCGGAGTGCCGGACTGGCAGCATAGCTGGATGAAGTGCGCGGCTTTGGTCGCGCCGGCCGGGTCGAGCGGGCCGTTGTTGGTGATGATGCCGACCGCCATGCCGCAGATGGCCGCGTGGCCGGCCAGGGTGGCGGCACCGTAGCCTGGCTTGAACTCCAGGAAGGCCGAGCCGTCAGCGATGCGCGCGATCACCTCGCGCATGTCGAGCGGCTTGCGCTGGTCGCAAGGGGCGATGCCGAGCAGTTCGCCGGCATCGTGGCGCGGCGCTGCGTAGCTTGCGCCGGCGGCCGGCAGTGCGGCGTTCCAGCCCAGGCTTGCTACCAGCTCGCGCGTGATGCGCAGCGCGTCGGCGTCGTCCTCGGCCAGGTATTCTGCCAGGCCGGAGACGGTGGCGTGCATTTCCGCGCCGCCCAGCTCTTCCTCGCTGGCGATTTCGCCCGTGGCCGCTTTCAGCAGCGGTGGACCGGCCAGGAAAGCCTTGGCGCGCTCGCGCACCATCACCACATAGTCCGACAGCCCCGGCATGTAAGCGCCGCCTGCCGTGCTGGAGCCGTGCACCACGCTGATTACCGGCAGGCCCGCTGCCGACAGGCGCGCCAGCCAGTAAAACCCGCTGCCGCCATGGATGAAGGTCTCGACCTTGTAGTCCAGCAGGTTGGCGCCGGCGCATTCGACCAGGTGGATGAAGGGCAGCTTCTGCGCCAGCGCCAATTGCTGCAGGCGCTGGAACTTTTCGATGCCCATCGGCTGCACGGCGCCGGCATCGATGCCCGAATCGTCGGCCACCACCATGCAGCGCACGCCGCTGACAAAACCGATGCCGCCCACCAAGCCGCCGCCCGGCACCGAACGCTCCGGGTCGGGATGGTCCAGGCAGTAGCCGGCCAGGGTCGCCAGTTCCAGGAACGGCGCGCCGGCGTCGAGCAGGGCGCCCAGGCGCTCGCGCGGCAGCAACTGGCCGCGCTTGGCGAACAGGGGCGCCGAGGCGGCCGACTTGTCGCGGGGGCGCGCTTCCAGGGTTCGCAGGCGCGCCAGTTGCGCCTCCAGCGCGGCGCTATTGGCCTGGAAGGCTTCGGCCTGCGGCACAATGCGGCTTTCCAGCGCCGGCATCACTCGCCCTCCAGCACGCGCGGCGTGGCAGCCAGGTGGAAGCCATTGAAGGCTGCAGTGGCGCCCGGCTGGCGCGGCCTGGGCATCGGCATGCCGGACCGCACATTCGGCCGGCCGCCGTCGACGCGCAGGGTGGCGCCGGTGATGAAGGCTGCCGCATCGGACAGTAGGAAGGCGATGGCTGCCGCTACTTCCGACTCGGTGCCGAAGCGATGCAGTGGCACGGTGCGTGGGAAGGCGCGGATGGTGTCGCGCATTTCCGGCGGATACTGGTCCATGCCGGAAGAAGCGATATAGCCCGGCGCCACAGCATTCACCCGCACCCCGTACTGTGCCCATTCGAAGGCCGCCGTCTCGGTCAGGCTTACCATGCCGGCGCGGGCGGCGCCAGAATGGCCCATGTTCGGCATGCTGCCAAACATGTCGGCCACGATGTTGACGATGGCGCCGCCGTGTTCGGCCATGCTCTGGTTCAGGCATTCGCGCGCCAGCAGGAAGCCGCCGGTCAGGTTGGTCTGCACCACTGCTTCCCAGCCCTTCTGCGAGATGTCGCGCAGCGGCGCCGGGAACTGGCCGCCGGCGTTGTTGACCAGGCCGTGCAGCGGTCCGTGCGCCGCTACCGCCTGCGCCACCAGCTCACGCACCGCTTCCTCGCTGCGGATATTGCAGCTATAGCTGTGCGCAGCGCCGCCGGCGCGGGCAATCTCGGTGCGTACGGCGTCCAGCTTGGCCGTGTCGCGCCCCACCAGCAGCACACGTGCGCCCAGCGCCGCCAGCTCGTGCGCGGTGCAGCGCCCGATGCCGCTGCCGCCGCCCGTGACGACGATGGTGCGGCCTTCGAACAGGCCGGGCTTGAAGATCGATTGGTACATTCAGCTTCCTTTCAGGACCAGCCGAGCTGGCGCGCAGCCAGGTCGTTGAGGATTTCTTCGGCGCCACCGCCGATCATATACACCTTGGCGTCGCGGTATACCCGCTCCGCAATCGTGCCGCGCATGAAGCCCATGCCGCCCAGGATCTGCACAGCCTCGCCAGAACAGGCCTGCATGGTTTGCGCGGCGAAGTTCTTCAGCATGCAAACTTGCGCCACATCCGCCGCGGTGCCCGCGTCGCCATCCATGCGCGCCACGATGCTGTCGATGAAGGCGCGCGTGGCCTCGATGCGCGTCGCCATCTGCACCAGCTTGTGGCGCACTGCCTGGTGCTGTACCAATGCCTTGCCGAAGGTCTTGCGCTGCTGCGACCATGCCACCGCTTCGTCAAGGCAGGCTTGCGCCAGGTAGCAGGCGTGCATGGCCAGCATCAGGCGCTCGTCGTTGAAGTTGCGCATCAGGAGGGCGAAGCCGGCGCTCTCCGCGCCCAGCAGGTTGGCGAGTGGCACGCGGCATTGGTCGAAATGCAGTTCGGCGGTGTCGGAGCACCACCAGCCCATCTTCTTCAATGGCGTGCGCGTCAGGCCGGGCGTTTCGCCGGGCACCAGCAGCACCGACACGCCGCCGGCGCCCGGGCCGCCGGTGCGCACGGCAACCGTGATCCAGTCGGCGCGCATGCCGGAGGTAATGAAGGTCTTGCTGCCGTTGACGATGTAATGGTCGCCGTCGCGCACCGCCGTTGTCGCCAGGTTGGCCACGTCCGAGCCGCCGCCGGGTTCCGTCACGGCCAGGGCACTGATCCTGTCGCCGGACAGGATGCCGGGCAGCACGCGCGCGCGCAGTTCGGGCGAGCCGCCATGCACGATCGGCGGCGTGCCGATGCGGTGGCTGAACAATGAAGCCAGCAGGCCGCCGCAACCGGTGCGGCACAGTTCTTCATTCAGCACCTGCAACTGGCGATAGCTGGCGGGGACGCCGCCTTCAGTTTCCGGAAAGCCGAGAGCGAGCAGCCCAAGCGCTCCGGCCTGGTGATACAGGGCGCGCGGGAAGGCGCCGGCCTCCTCCCAGTCGTTGAGGTGGGGGCGCAGCTCCTGTTCGACGAAACGGCGCACGGTGGCGCGCAGGTCTTGTTCCATCAGCTTCTCCGGCTGGCGAAAGTGGGCGGAACGGCAACCGGCATCGCCAGCAGCCATTGCGCCATGCCCTTGCCGAGCGGATCGTGGCGCAGCGACGCCATGCCGCCGCCGCCCAGTGCCTGCTCGCAGACGAAATTGAAGGCGTGGATGCCGGGCAGTTCATAGCGCGTCACCGGCCCGCGCACCTTGTCGGCCAGATGCGCGGCCACAGCTTCCGGCGTCAGCTGCTCGCGCAGCAAAGCCAGGTCTTCAGGATTGCGCGCAATGACGCCGATGTTGGAGGTATCGCCCTTGTCGCCGCTGCGCGCCCAGGCCAGTTCGATCAGCGGCACCCTGCGCCAGCCATCACGCGGCTCAGCCCGTGTCCCACCGTGGGGTCTGACCCCAGGGTGGGACACGGGCTCGGCCGTAGCGGCGGCGCCGGGCGGAATCTCGGGGCGGGCCTGTTCGCCATTGGGCAGGTGCACGATGGGCACGACGCGGGCTTTGTCCAGCAGGAAGGAGAATTGTTTGATGGCGGGCGTCACCGAGGGGCGGCCGCCAAAGCCGGTGGTGCCGGGGGCCCAGGAGGTGCCGGCGGGGGCAACTTCGCGGGCGAAGATGTCGAGTGCTGCGCGCTGCGGGTGGGCCACTGCCAGCCACATGACTGCCTGGCCGAAACCGTCCTCAGCGCCGAGGATGTCGGTATGCGTTGCGGAGTAGTCGCCCAAGCCGGCGCGTGCGAACATGGTGCGGGTGCGGGCCAGGATCGCTTCGGCGCTGCGGCGTGCCTTGCGGCCGGCGTCGTGGCCGACGATAGTCAGTTGGGCGGCGCTGCGGAAACCGTCGGCGTAGGTGGCGCTGACTTTGTAGGTGGGCGTTGGCGCGTGGCCGCGGGCGCCCTGGACCAGCACGCGCTGCGGGCCGTCCGCCGTCAGCGTGACGGCTGTGAAATCACAGACGACATCGGGCAGCACATAGCGGGCGGGATCGCCGATTTCGTATAACAGCTGCTCGGCTGCCACGGCGGGCGTGACCAGGCCGCCCGCGCCTGCTGGCTTGCCCAGCACAAAACTGCCGTCGGCGCGGCATTCCACCACGGGATAGCCGCTGTTGGCCCAATCAGGCACTTCTTCCCAGTCGGTGAACAGGCCGCCGCTGCCCTGGCAGCCGCATTCGATCAGGTGACCGGCCAGGCTGCCGGCTGCGAGCCGGTCATAGTCGTCCGCTGCCCAGCCGAATTCGTGCATCAGGGCGCCCAGCGTCACGGCGCTGTCGACGCAGCGGCCGGTGATGACCACGTCGGCGCCGGCATCCAGCGCGGCCTTGATCGGCAGGGCGCCGAGGTAGGCGTTGGCGCTCAGTACAGCGGCCGGCAGCGCGACACCTTCCTCACGCAGGGAGGAGAGCAGGGCAGAGACGTCGTCGCCCTCGACCACGGCGATGCGCGGCGCGAGGCCCTGTTCCGCGGCCAGCGCGCGCAGCGCCGCGGCGCAGCCCTGGGGATTGATGCCGCCGGCATTGGCTACCACGCGTACGCCGCGCGCCAGCGCGTCGGCCAGCACGTCGCGCATGACGTCGATGAAGTCGGTGGCGTAGCCCAAGTCGGGCTGCTTGCGGCGCGCGGCCGCCAGCAGCGACATGGTCAGTTCGGCCAGGTAATCGAAAACGAGGTAATCGAGGTCGCCGCCATCGAGCAGCTGGCGCGGGCCGAGGGCGCTGTCGCCCCAGAAGCCCGCCGCACCGCCGATCCGGACATGGTTCCTGCCTGCGCGCACCGTGCCTCCTTTTATTAAATCATTCGATTGAATAATTCAGGATACCGCGGAAAAGCGCGGGCACGCAAGAAAAAAAAAGCCCCGGCAACCGCCAGGGGCGGTGCCGGAGCCGATTCGTCGCGACGGTTAACGCTGGGACTTAAGGCACCAGGTTGAAGTTGACGTTGACGGCGTTGGCGACATTGATGTCGACCGACGCGTTGGACAGCGTGGTGTAGCCGGTGGCCGAAGCGTCGACCTTGTACATGCCCGGGGCCGGGGTGGTGGCCGCAGTGGCGAAGGTCAGCGGCAGGGTGGCGCTATATGCTGCGTATTGCGGTGCAGCCAGCGGCAGCTTGGTGATGCTGTAAGCACCGGAGACCAGGTCCGCATTGGTGTAGCGCAGGGTCACGGTCGGGCCGCCGGTGATCGTTTGCTTGGCCGAGACCAGGGCCGACTCGGTGGCGCTGGCTGGGGTCAGGGTCGCGGTGCCGCTGATCGAGCCCATCAGGCTGGTATTGGCCAGGGTGAAGGGCGCGCCGGTAGTGCTGATCGGTACCATGCCGGTGGTGGAAGTCACGGGCACGCCGCCTACCACATAGGCCGCATGGGTGTTGGAGGTGATCACCACGTCGTAGTTGCCGAGCGGCAGGCGCGGCAGCACGAATTCGCCGGTGGCGCTAGGCACCGTCGCGGCCACCACTGCACCATTCTGCTGGGCGCTGACGGTAATGCCATCGGACAGCAGCGGCACGCTGACGAAACCGCTGATGCCGTTCAGGGCAGTCGGGATCACTTTCACCACTGGTTTCAGCGCGTATTTGCCATTGCCTTTGGTGACAATGGATTTGCAGGCGTCGAAGTCCATCACCAGGTCATAGCGCTGGCCCGCTTCCACGGTGAAGTCGGCGTTCATCTTGATGCCGCTTTGCACTGCGCTCGGGGTGTCGAGCGAGATCTCGGTGGTGGTGCCGCTCAGGACTACCGAGTTGGCAGTCGCGTTGCCGGTGTTCGGGTCCAGCACCAGGCGCACCTGGTTGTAGCGGCCTGCTGCCAGCGAGGTCTGGCCCAGTGCGTCCAGGGTGCCGTTGGTCAGGTTCAGCAGGTTGATCTTTTTGCCCGGCGACAGGGTGATGTCGGTCCAGCCGCTATCGGTGTCGCTGGCAGTAGCGCTCATGTTGACGCGTACCTTGTTAACCGTCACGTTGACGGCGTCGAAACCGCAGGCCGGTGCGTCGGTGATCGATACGCCCAGGGTACCCATGGTCTGGGTCGGTGGGGTGTCGCCGCCGCCACCGCCGCCGCAGGCTGCGAGCAGGAGGGAAGTCAGTGCGAGTGGGAGCAGGGAGACTTTGGAGTTCATGGTAGTGCCTCTCGTAGTAGTTATTGATGCTCTTCCATTATCGGAACCGAGAGGAAAAACGCTAAGTGCGTTTACGCACATAGTAACGAATTGTTACACTTGCAGATGAAAAGGCACCTGTCGTGTTGCCTTGTGGCAACACTACATGTTGGCTACTGACTTGTCACCGGCAGTTGACGTTCCACGCGGTCAGTTCGGCGCGCGACGGCCGCACCGTGATGTCGACCTTGCTGCCGATATCGCTTTCATAGCCAAGCAGGAACATGCCATCGGCGCTGCGGCCCAGTGCGCGCAAC
>DASWTB010000239.1:0-4190 GCA_036402315.1 Pseudoduganella sp.
CGCCTTTGTCGCTGTACATCCACTGGCCGTGGTGCGTGCGCAAGTGCCCGTATTGCGACTTCAATTCGCACGAGGCGAAGGGCGAGGTGCCCGAGAAGGAATACCTGGACGCGCTGCGGCGCGACCTGGAAATGTCGTTGCCTCTGATCTGGGGACGCAAGATCTACACGGTCTTCATCGGCGGCGGCACGCCGAGCCTGATGTCGGCGGCCGGCATGGATCGGCTGATGTCTGACTTGCGCAGCCTGCTGCCGCTGGATGGCGCCTGCGAGATCACGATGGAGGCCAACCCCGGCACCTTCGAAGCCGAGAAATTCCGCTCCTATCGCGATAGCGGCGTCAACCGCTTGTCGATCGGCATCCAGAGCTTCAACAGCGAGCACCTCAAGGCGCTTGGTCGCATCCACGATGATGGCGAGGCGAAACGCGCGGTGGAAATCGCGCTGGCGAACTTCGACAACTTCAACCTGGACCTGATGTACGCGTTGCCGAACCAGACGCTGGAACAGGCGCGCCAGGATATCGAAACCGCGATCGGCTTCAAGCCGCCGCACCTGTCGCTGTACCACCTGACGATGGAGCCGAACACCTTGTTCGCCAAGTACCCGCCGCAGTTGCCGGACGACGACCTGAGTGCCGACATGCAGGATATGATCGCCGAGCTGACCACGGCCAACGGCTACGGCCACTACGAGGTATCGGCCTACGCCCAGCCCGGCCACCAGGCGCGCCATAACCTGAATTACTGGCAGTTCGGCGATTACCTCGGTATCGGCGCCGGCGCGCACTCCAAGCTGTCCTTCCCGCACCGCGTGCTGCGCCAGGCGCGCTACAAGCAGCCCAAGTCCTATATGGACGCGGTGGCCGCCGGCAATCCGGTGCAGGAAGAGCGCGAGTTGTCGCGCGATGAAATGGGCTTTGAGTTCATGCTGAACGCGCTGCGCCTGCAAGGCGGTTTCGAGCCGAACCTGTTCGCCGAACGCACCGGCGTGGCGCTCAACACCATCGAAAAGCAGCTCAACGCGGCCGAGGCCAAAGGCTTGCTGTACCGCGACCACATGCTGATCAAGCCCACCGAACTAGGCCAGCGCTTCCTGAATGACCTGCAGCAGATGTTCCTCGGCGAATAAGACGACTGCCATATCGCCGCCATCGCGCCAGGGCATCTCAAGAGGGGATCTCTTCCAGGAAGCCTTCGGCCAGGTAGTGAGGAATCTTGCCGTATTCGCCAAGTACACGGGCTCGGAATTCCTCGTGCTCATGCCAGCGCTCGGCGGGAACCCCGAAGTAATTGACCGGATGGACCGACAAGTTCAGGCCTGGCCAATGCTTTTGCAAAGTCATCAAATAGCGACGGGTTGAGCATATTTTTCCGATTACGAGCACGCTGCGGATCGCGGCCAGGTTCGTGACCTCTGCGACCCTGGCGCGGCCGAGCCTTACGTTCTCGCCGGTGTTCGTCGCTGCAGTCTCCAATATCAGGGCGGATTCAGGCATCCCGAGCCCGACCAGCCGTTCGGCGATTACATCTGCTTCAGCGAGCGGGGAGGAAGCTGTGAGGCCGCCTGATACCAGCAGGCGGCCGAACATGCCTTTGTGCCAGAGTTCATAGGCAGCCTCACAGAACTCCGGTACGCCATGGCGCGTCCCGAAAAGGAATCCGAGATCCGAGGCGCGCGCCGGCCAAAACGGCATGACGTACTCGGCGATGCGCGCCAAATCGTCGGGGCCGAGCGAATCCCTTTCCTCAGAACTCTTCCCATTCATCGTTGGTCGCGGCTGGGGCGCGGCGCTCGGCTTTCGAGCGTCGATCCGTTGCATGATCTGTCGCGGCGCCGGCGCCGGCGCTGGCGCTGGCGCTGCTAGCCGCCGTGCGTGCGGCGGTGCGCGGGGTGGCTCGTTGGTCCGGCGCCGTGAGGCGCTTGGGACGCGCTGCTTCGACGGCGCCGCCTTCATCTGCGACGCGGCGGGGCTGGGCGCTCCAGCGGGCGACGGCCTCGGTGCCCAGTTTGAACGATGCTGCGACTTGCGCGAGCTGGGCGGCCTGTTCCTGCATGCTGGCTGCAGCGGCGGCAGCTTCTTCCACCAGTGCGGCATTCTGCTGCGTCACCTGGTCCATCTGGCCGATGGCCTGGTTGACTTCATCGATGCCGACGCTTTGCTCGCGGCTGGCGGAGGTGATCTCGCCCATGATGTCGGTCACGCGGCGCACGCTGGTCACTACTTCGCCCATAGTGGTGCCGGCCTGCTGCACCAGCGAGGTGCCGGCATTCACCTGCATGACGGAGTTGTCGATCAGTTCCTTGATCTCTTTTGCCGCCGCGGCGGAACGTTGCGCCAGGTTGCGCACTTCGGAGGCGACCACCGCGAAGCCGCGGCCTTGCTCGCCGGCGCGTGCTGCTTCCACGGCGGCGTTCAGTGCGAGGATGTTGGTCTGGAAGGCGATGCCGTCGATAGTGCCGATGATGTCGACGATCTTGCGCGAGGACGCATCGATCGAGCCCATTGTTTCCACCACTTGCCCGACGATCTCGCCGCCGCGTGCCGCCACGTCCGATGCCGCCTGTGCAAGCTGGTTGGCCTGGTTGGCGTTGTCGGCGTTCTGGCGTACGGTGGAAGTCAGTTCCTCCATCGAGGAGGCGGTTTCCTCCAGCGAGCTGGCTTGCTGTTCGGTGCGCGAAGAAAGGTCCAGGTTGCCCTCCGCGATTTCGCTGGAGGCGGTGGCGATGGCGGTGGTGCCGGTCTGTACCTGGCTCACCACGCGCCGCAGCGAATCGTTCATGCCGCGCAGGGCTTTCATCAGGTCGCCGATTTCATCGCGTGCCGTCTGTTCTTCGAAATGCGTGGTCAGGTCGCCGTCGGCCACGGTGTTGGCAATGCCGAGCGCGGAGTTCAGGGGTACGGTGATGCTGCGGGAGATGACCCAGGCCGCCCAGGCGCCAAAGGCCAGCAGCAGGATACCGAGGGTGAGCATCAGGCGTGAGCTGCGCGCATTGGCTTCGTTGATGGCGGCTGCGGTAGTGTCGATGGCTTTGCGCTGCTGCGCCAGCAATTCCTTCACCTTTTCCTGGTACGCCTTGGCGGCCGGCTCGAATACTTCGCGGTACAAGCGTTCGCCTTCCGCAGCATCGCCGGCCTTCTTGGCGTTCATCACCTGGTTCTTGGCATCCTGGTATTTGTTGCGGATGGCGACTGCATCCTGGTAAATCTTGCGTTCCTCGTCCGTCTCCAGCAAGCCTTCAATGGACTTCAGCAGTTCGGCGCCGCGCTTGGCGCTGTCGGCAATAATGGTAGCGAAAGTGTTCGACAGTTCGGCATCACTGCTGCGCGAAATCATCTGCGTGCGCGCGATGGCCGAGTAGATCAGCACGTACCAGTCCGACACGATGCGTTCCTTCGCCAGGGGACGGTCCATCATCGCGCGTGTGGCGTTGGCGGTCGTGTTGGATTGGTACAGGGCGTAGCTGGTGCCGATGGCCGACAACAGCAGGACGATGCCGAAGCCCGCCGCCAGGCGGGACCCAATGCGGAGCTGGGACAGGAATTGCATACGAGCCTCCAATGAGTTGGAGTTCTAGTATGCGCCTGAATAGTTGCGCGGTAGATATCCTGTTGCAAGCCTGCAACAGGGAGTCACGCCTGGCTTAGAACTGCTGGGCTACCTTCAGGTCGGGCTTTTCGGCCCATGCGGCCAGCGCGTCGGCCATGCGCTGGCTTTCGCCAATCGCATAAGTCCAGTCGCGGATGCGGGCCGCGTGGTCCTGTCCGTAATGCTTGAAGTCCGTGCGGCCGGGCAGTTTGCGGTTCGGCAGGCGCGCCACGAACGATGGCGAGGGCGATACCAGAATCACGTTTTCCAGCGTGCTGTCGCGGGCACGGCGCCACGGCATCGATTTATCGAGCCAGCCCGGCACGATGTGGTCGGTGAAATGCGGGTACAGCACCAGGCCTGCGTCGCGCTGGTAGGGCAGGTGCAGGTGGTAGTCGATCAGGCCGCCGTCCCAGTAATCACCGGGCGGCGCGCCGTGGATGTCGCTGACCGCTTGCAGCACCAGGGGGATCGAGCCGGAGGCCAGCAGGGCTGCGTGCAGGTTCTGTTCGGACAGGCCGACATAATGCGAGGCGAAGGCGTCGAAGCTGGTGCGCAGCCAGGCTGCGTCGTCGCGCGTGTCGTGGAAGACCACGCGTTC
>DASWTB010000240.1:0-1640 GCA_036402315.1 Pseudoduganella sp.
GACCCAGGGAAAACGGTGGCAGGGGAACAAGGATTCGAACCTTGGTATGCCGGAATCAAAATCCGGTGCCTTAACCAGCTTGGCGATTCCCCTACTCTTAACTGACTGTCTTCCGTCAGTAGGCCGACATTATATAGCCTATTTCACGAAAAACCAAATCTTTTTACGCTTCACAACTTTTCGATGATTGGATGCTGTTTCAGTGCCTTCGCTTTCCATCCGGTCCAGGCGGCTGGCACTTTCGCAAGCACCGCGTCAGCCTGTTTCTCACTCGGGAGGGCGACGAACACACAAGCTCCGGAGCCAGTCATCCTGGCATCACCGTAAGCGCCCAGCCATTCTACCGCTTCTGCTACTTGCGGGAATAAGCGGCACGCCACTTGTTGCAAATCGTTCTTTCCGAACTGCCGCAGATCGTTTCGATTTGCGTGGTAGCTGGAAAAGTCCGACATCTTAACGGGCGGAGTATTCCTTGTCAAATGCTCTGAAGTAAAAATTTGCGCGGTCGGGCAAGCCACGCCAGGCTCGATAACGACATACCAACAGTCCGGCGCATCGACTGGCTGCAATTCTTCGCCCACGCCTTCGGCAAAGCCGGTCTGGCCAAAGATAAAGAAAGGCACGTCCGCGCCCAGCGGCAAGGCCAGCGCCATCAACTCTTCCCGCCTCAGGCCGGCGCCCCACAGCTTGTTCAGCGCCATGAAGGTGGTGGCCGCGTCGGAAGAACCGCCACCCAGGCCGCCGCCCATGGGCAGGATCTTGTCGACCGTGATATTCACGCCGGGCGGCAGCGCGCCGGTGCGGCGCAGCACTTCCGCCTGCAGGATGCGGGCCGCGCGGATCACCAGGTCCTGCTCGGCAGGAACACCGGGGATATCGTTGGTGCGGTGCAGTTCGGCATCTGCGCGCAGCGAAAAATGCAGGGTATCGCTGCGGTCGATGATCTGGAAGACCGACTGCAGCAAATGGTAGCCGTCGGCGCGGCGGCCATTCACGTGCAGGAACAGGTTCAGCTTGGCCGGGGCCGGGCAATTCAACAGGCTAGTCATTTTTCTTCAGAGATCACGATCCGCAAGGCCATTTGCTGCACATCGCCGCCGCCGGGGTGCTCGGCGTCGATGAGTTTCGGGCGCGGCGGCGAGCTGCCGGGCTGCCAATCGGTGTATTGCAGGCGCCACCCCTCGCGCGTCGTCACTTCGTTATTGGCGGGACTGGCCGACCATGGCTTGCCATCGGCAGCGATGGCATGGCCTTGCAGCCAGCCGCGCAATCCGGCGACCGGCAGCGCCCAACCCAGCGCACGGGCGCTCAGGGCGTCAATGCTTGGCGCGCTCAGCGGCGGCTTGTTGCCGCCCTGGCGCAGCGTAGCGCCCTGCGGGTTCACGCTGATGGCGGCCACCTTGTTGCCGAAGGGATCGAACAGTGCAACGTCCGTGCCTTGTGCGTCCTGCTTCCAGTCGAACTGGACGGTAGCCGATTCCTGCTTTTCATCCTTAACGTAGCGCACGTTCAGGCGGCCAGACAAGGCCAGGCTATCGGCATAAGGGGCCACCACGGCGGTGGATGGCGGCACGGATGGCGTGCTGGCGCAGCCGCACAGGATGGCGGCCGCGCCGGCAATGGCGGCGAGTGTCTTGAAG
>DASWTB010000241.1:0-11308 GCA_036402315.1 Pseudoduganella sp.
GCGCCACGCCGCCGGCGGTGCAGTGCTCCGGATAGTTGTCGGTGTCGTACTCGCCGTATGCCCACTTGGCCTTGCCGGTGTAGTTCACGAACAGGCTGGTGACCAGGTTCTGATAGGTCCAGTCGGCGTTGAAGGTGGCACGCAGGCGCGGCGAATCGTAGTAGCCGACGTAGTTGCCCGAGAAGCCGCCACCGTCTTCGTAGTTGTAGGTTTCGCGCTTACGGATGGTGAAGGCGGCGCCGGTACCCAGCTTGCCGTATTCGCCCAGCGAGAAACGGGCGCGCGCATCGATGTCGAAGCCATCCAGCAGCGTGCGGCCGCGGTTGGAGTAGGAGTTGATCAAGCCACCCAGGTTACCAACCGAATATTTCGGCATGCCGGCTTCTACGCAGGCAGGCAGGTTGGCCAGGTTGTTGCACATGCTGACCACGGCGGCCATATTGGCGCGGTCGGCATCGCTCAGGTCATTGCGGATCGCCTTGTCGGTGCCGGCCAGGCTCGGGCCGTACTTGTCGACCAGGTCGGTGAACAGCTGGTTGAAGTCCTGGCGCACGATCTCGTTGCGGCGGTAGACGAACCAGTAGTCCAGCGAGATGCTGACGTCCTTGGCTGGCTGCAGCACCAGGCCGAGGGTCGAGATCTTGGCCTTTTCCGGCGTCAGGTTAGGGTTGGGCGGGGTCAGGCCGCCCACGGTGGTCGAGCAGTTGGAGTTCAACAGGGTCTTGCCCAGGTCTCGGTCGGTTGCAGTGACGGATTTTTGCAGCAGCCTGGCAATGGCATTGGTTTCGTCGCAGCGCACGGTGTCGCGGATGCCGCCCACCTGCGCGAACACGCCGCCGCTGCCCGATTCTGCCAGGTTAGGTGCACGGAAGCCTTCCGAGTAGGTACCGCGCAGCATGACCTCGGGACGGGCGCGCCACTGCACTCCGACTTTCGGCGCCAGGTTGGCGGAGAAGTGCGGATACTTGTCCAGGCGCGCTGCGGCGTTGACTTCCAGCGTGTCTGTCACCGGCACCACTACTTCGCCGAACAGCGCGCTGACGGTGCGCTTGCCGTCGAACCAGGACCCGCCCTGTTGCGTGATCAGGCCATTGGCGGCATCGGGGTTGCCGGGGGTATCGAAGCTCTCGCGCATCAGGTTGGTGCCGAAGGCGGCACGCACTTCACGTTCGCCCAGCTTGAACAGCGTGCCTTCCACCTTGGCGTCGAAGGTGATCAGCTTGGTCCAGGACTGGATGTCGAAGGTCGGGTAGGCCTCGCGGATCAGGGCTGCATTGGCTTCACTGATTTCACCGAACTTGTAGGCAGGGTTGTCGGCAATGTAGACCCGGCCGGTGACCGGGTCCTTGGTGGTGGGCCCGAAGGCTTTCTCGAAGCCTTTGGTGTTGATGTTGATGGTCTGGTACAGAGTGGAGTGGCTGCCCGCCACGCCCAGCGCGGTTTCGAAGTCCCAGCTGCCGGTGAGGTGGCCTTTCAGGCCCGTCAGCACGCGGTAGGTGTCGTCCAGGTTTTTCTGGCCGAAGTGGCCGACCGCGTCCTGCAGGATGTAGTTCAAGCCCGCCGCACCGCCCATCTTGGCTGCCATGTCGGGGTCCAGCTTGCCCTTCAGGTACACATTGTTCGGACCAAGATAAGGCTGCACGAAAGTATTCAGCTTGGTGCCGGTATTGCGTGAGAACCAGTTGTTGGTGCTGCCGCTGTTGAAGGCGCGCGGACCGTTTTCGCCGCGCAGCTTGATGTGGGTGAAAGCTGCTTCCGCGAATACCTCCAGGTCGTCGCCGATCTTTTTGCGGCCGGACAGGAAGCCGGTCGCGCGGTCGGAGGTCGGCCCGGTGTCCAGCGAATAAGGCAGGTTGTTCCATACGCAGCGGGTGCCGGAAGCTTCGGTGATGGTGGTGGAGCAGCCAGTTACCGCGCGCTGGGTGCGCGCGTTGTTTTTGGCAGGGTCGAACACGAAGAAGGTGCCAGGGTTGGGCTGGCCTGGCTCGCTGCCGACGCCGATGCGGAAGTTCGAGATGAAGTTCGGGTTGTTGACGTAGAAGTAGTCCGGGCGCTTGTCGTAGGTATCGGCGAGCGCAATGCGGTCGCGCTGGTACACGTTCAGCGAAGCCATGAAGTTGTAGCCGTCGTTGCCGAAGTCGCCCTTGCCGTACACCAGGCTGGCCTGGTGTTCGCCGTATGCGGAAACTTCCTGCGAATGGTCGGTACTGACTTTCGCCTCCAGCCCCTGGTAATTCTTCTTGGTAATGACGTTGATCACGCCAGCCACCGCATCGGAGCCATACACTGCGGAGGCGCCGTCGGTCAGGATCTCCATGCGCTCGATCGCCGCAGCGGGAATCGAGTCGATGTTGACGAACATGGTCTGGAAGCCAGCCGGTGCGCCGTAGAAGGACAGGCGGCGGCCGTTCAGCAGCACCAGTGTGCCTTGCGCGCCAAGGCCGCGCAAGTTGGCCTGCGAGGCACCGTCGGAGCCGGTGAACATGGAACGGAAGTCTTGCTGCGCCGGGCGCGCGGCTGGCAGGTTGTCCAGCACTTGCATCAGCGTGCGGGCGCCCATGTTTTCGATCTGTTTGGCTTCGATCACCTGCACTGGCGATGCGGTTTCGGCATTGATGCGTTTCAGGCTGGAGCCGGTCACTTCGACGCGATGGACTTTCTCGCCTTTCTCGTCCTTCTTGTCGTCCGCTCCATCTACTGCCAGGGCGCCACTGGCAAATCCAATTGCTGCCAGCGCAGCGATCAATTTCTTCAGTTCCACTTGCATCTCCTTTTTTTAGTTTGCAAAACGCCCTCCCCGGTCCGAAGAGGGGTTCGTTCTTAGTGACGAAAAATGTGCGGTCAGCGCGTCTTGACGGTGGCGCCCTCTGTGCCTAGCAGTACGGCGTTGGCCCAGTTGCCGCAGACCTGGGCAGGTTGGGCGCCGCGCGCACCCAGCGTCCGCAGGCTGAGTTGTCTCAACCCGCGCACATCGATTTCCGGCTTGACCACTGCCGGCGCAGTGACCAGGCCGCTGTCGTACAGCAGGCGGTCGCCGCTCCAGACCTGGAACTGCAGGCCGCCGGCGCTACGGCAGCTGTCGTCCACGCCAAGGTCGGCGCGCAGCAGGTTCCAGTTGCCTTCCAGTTGCAGGTCGATGCGGCTGGAAGGGCCGACGCCAAGGCCCTTGCGGAACCACAGGCCGTTCATGCGCATTTCCTTGCCTTTGCCGGCGGGACGATCGCGTCCAACGCCTTTCGGCAGTGCCAGGTCGGACAGGAAGCTTTGCTGTTCCGCGCCCTCTTTCGCACGATGTTCGAGGATGCGGAAGGTGGACAGCGCAATCGGACCTACTTCGGCCGGCTGCATGGCGTTGATTGCCTTCGCTTGCGGCTGCGCTGCGGCCGTAACCATCGGGTCGGTGGATGCTGCGCCTTCCCCTTCCGGGTTCTGCGTGCTGAGCACGCGGAAGCGCAACAGGCGGCCTGCCGTGGCGGGGAAGTTAATGGTTTGCGTTTCCTTCTGCAGCTTCAGGCGACCGGTGAAGCTTGGCTTGCCCCATTCGCCGTTGGTGTCGGCGATGTAGATTTCGTAGTCGCGCACCTGGCCGTGCTTCCAGTGTTCGTCATTGCGAGGGGCGATTTCAATACCGTCCACCAGGCGCCGTTCGGTGAAGCCGATGCTCCATTCGTGGGCGCCAGTGCGGATCGACTGGTTGCGGGTGGTGCGGAACCAGGTGGTGGCTTTGTCGTCGAAGGCGTTTTCCAGCGGATGGCCTGGTTCTTCGGCCGGGCGGTTCACCACCAGCAGTGCGTCCGGTGGCAAGGCGCGGCCAAGTTCCGGGGCTTGCGGGAAGTTGTCGTCTTGCGCTGCCAGGGCTTGCGCACCTTGCACCGAGATTTGCAGGGGCCGGCGGATGTCCTGCCTGGCGGTCTTCACGTGCAGCGTGCCGGTGCGATCCTGCGGGTCGTAATACCAGCCCTCTGCCGCCGCGTCATACGCCGCGCGGTCCGTGTGCGCTGGCAAAGTGCGGCCTGCAGGAGCGGACGCGGTGACGGACGCCGGGCGCTGGCGGGTCAGCATGCGCAAGGCGTAGCCGCGGCGCGGCTCCTGGCCCGCGTAAGTGCCCTCGACCGGCGCGATGTCGACGTCGACGCGTGCGTTCGACTCGCGCATGCGCAGCACCTGCTGGCTGAATGCGCCCTTCTGGTATTGACGCGTGTTGCCGTCATCTTCGTACAGCGTGAACGAGGACTCGCCGTGCGGATACAGGTCCAGCGTCAGCACTTCCTTCGGCTTCTCGCCGTCATACAGGACTTCCGGATACATCGGCAGGATGGCGCCGGCGCGCACGAAAACGGGCAGCTTGTCGAGGGTGACCTGCAGGTCAAGGTCGCGCCCTGCTGCGCCGGCAGTCGCCTGGCGGCCGTCCCAGTATTCAAACCAGGTTCCTTGCGGCAGGTGGATCGCCTTGCGCCAGCCTTGCGACACAGCCTGGCTGCGATATACAGGTGCGACCAGCATGTCACGGCCGAGGAAGAACTGGTACTTGTGCGTTTCGGTAAAGGCGGCCGGGTCGGTTGGGTAATCCCACATCATGCCGCGCACCAGTGGAGCGCCGGTCTGCTCGGCCTCGCGCGCCAGGGTGTACATATATGGCGTCAGGCGCAGCTTGAGTTTCAGGTAGCGGCGGTTGACGCTGCGGTAAGGCTCATCGAACCACCACGGATGCTTGCGCGCGTTGGCCGACCAGCCCGACATCCCCATCAGCACCGGCGTGAATGCCTTCCACTGCAGGTCGCGGGTATAGGTCTCGGGACTGCCGCCAAAGATCGCATCCACGTCGCCGGTCGCATAGGCCTGGCCGGACAAGCCGGAGCCCACCAGCGTCGGCACATGCCAGCGGATATAGTCCCAGCTCGCGCTCTGGTCGCCGGTCCACGCTACGGCATAGCGCTGTGTGCCAGCCCAGCCCATCACGGTCCAGATGAAGGGGCGGCTGTCGGAGTTGTCGAGGATGCCGTCGTAGGCCGATTTGTTGGCGTCCAGCGAGAACTGGTAGCCCTTGCCGGTCCATGCCACGTCCAGCTTCTGCACGCGGCTGCCCGCCGTGCCCACTTCCCACTTGATCTTGTCGACGCCATTCTCGGTCCACAGGCCGGTGCGGAAGCCATATTTCGCCAGGCCCTGCACGGTTTCCGGCAGGCTGGTATAACCGCAGCCGTAACCGTCGTTCGGCAGGATCCAGCCGCCAGGCATATCGTTTTCACGATACTTGCGCGCCACCGAATCGACAACGTCCGGCGTCTTGCCGGTCGGGCCATCGCTCCAGCCTTTCGGAACGGTGCCCGGCTTCTTCACGTTGTCAACGTCGTTGTAGCAATCGGCATCGCCATATTCCAGCGCCCAGCGCGGCAGCATGCGCGCGCGGCCGGTCCATTCGGTATAGCGCGCCAGTACATCGCGCACGTCCTTGCCAACGAAGTAGTAAGCGTCGAAGCGCGGCTCGGCGTGCTGCAAGGCCACCACATCGTGCTGGCGCAAATCGTAGCTGCCGTCCGACCAGGTATTGCGCAGCATGCCCCAGCCGCGGGAACTCATAAGGAATGGCGCCGGGCTTGGGCGATCGCCCTCTTCCCAGCCGCCCGAATAGGATACGTCAAGCTGGCGGCCCTTGAACTCGAAGCGGCCGTTCTGCTGGCCGCCACCGAAGAAGCGTTCCGCCTTGTCGCTGGAAAGAGTCTGCACGCTGGCCTTTTCGCCCAGCTCCAGCGGCTGCACCTCGCGCCACAGCGGCAGGGCTTCGCCAGCACGGAACAAGGTGAAACGCACCGGGTTGCGATCGATGCGCAAGGCCAGTCGGGAAGTGCGCAGCAAAATATGGTCAGGCTGCTCGCTTACGCTATGCTCAATATGAGCAGCCGGCTTGCCGATCACGATGGCGGCAGCCTTGTCGCCGGCATTTGTGAGCTTGCCTTTCGGGCCTGCCCATATGCGCAGTACATCGTCCTGCAGCAGGGTGACACGCACGATGGCGCCGGATTCGGTTGCCAGGTCCCAGGACTGTCCGTCTGGCTCGGCGGCCGGTGCGGCAGTGATGCTGCGCAGCTTCCCAAGCGGGGCGGCCGACGTGGCGCCAGTGGCCAAAGCCATGACAGCAGCGGCGATTGCAGTACGGGTGAGTCTCTTCATAAGCCTGCCTAACGTGCAAGGTTTTTTCGTTTTGATGGACGTACTTTAGGAATAAAAGCAAAAAAGGTCAACAAAAAGAAAGAAAACCACGCTTTCGCATCAATTCTTCGCAGTTTTATCTTTCGTTTCGCCGACATTGCGCCGCAATACCTTTCATTTAGTAGCGAACGCGCAACGCAACATGCCGAATCGCACACCCTTATTGTCCGTTTCCGCATAGCTTGGCTGGCCCCGCATCTTTCGATTTTCTTTCGTATTTGACTTTTCGAAATATACTATTTATGCTTTCAGCCAACTTACAACTTTTCTTTTTTCGATGACTACCCTCCTCCAGCGTGACCCGCAAGCCTGGCGCGACATCAGCGGCCTCGATACCGCCGAAGAGATCGCACAGCAGCCTGTCTTGTGGCGCGAACTGGGCGCAAGCCTGCAAGGCCGCGCCGCCGACGTCGCAGCTTTCCTCGGCGGCTGCCTGCACAATCCGCAGCAGCGCGTGATCCTGACCGGCGCCGGCAGCTCCTGCTATGTGGGCGAGATCGTCGCTGATGAACTGAACGCCGCCTGGCCTGCGCAAGTACGCGCGGTAGCGACCACCAGCCTGCTGACCCACCCGGAGCTTTACCTTGAAGCGGATGCCCCGACCCTGCTGGTTTCGTTCGCCCGCAGCGGCAGCAGCCCGGAAAGCCTGGCAGCAGTAGAACTCGTGCGCGAAGTCGTTGCCAACGCACGCTTCCTGAACATCACCTGTAATCCGCAGGGCCAGTTGGCGCGCAACGGCGACACCGATGCGCGCACCTTCAACCTGCTGATGCCTGCCCCCAGTTGTGACCGAGGCTTTGCAATGACCAGCAGCTTCACCTGCATGCTGTTGGCCGCGCTGTGCGTACTGGGCAAGGGCGAATGGCAGGAACGCCTGACGGCGCTGGCGCAAGCCGGCGACGCGGCACTGCGCGACTGGGCTGCGCCTGTCGCTTCGCTGGCCGCGTTGCCGGTGGAACGCGTGGTCTATCTGGGCAGCGGTCCGCTGGAAGCATTAGCGAAGGAATCCGCGCTGAAGATCCTGGAGCTGACCGGCGGCCGGGTACTCGCCATGTCCAACACTGCCCTCGGTTTCCGCCACGGCCCCAAGTCGGCGCTGAACAAGCAATCGCTGGTGGTGCTGTTCCGCAGCAGCAAAGCGCTGTCGCGCCGTTATGAAGAAGACCTGCTGCAAGAGCTGCGGCGCGATGGCGTGGCCGGCTCGGTGGTGACCGTGGGCACCGATTCCGATGTTTCGGTCGCCGCGCCGGACTTGCCGGACCCTTGGCTCGCGCCACTGTGGCTGCTGATGGCGCAGCAATACGCGCTGCACCAATCTGCCGCGCTTGGCCTGACACCCGACAATCCCTTTGCCGACGGCACCGTCAACCGCGTCGTGCAAGGCGTCACCATTTACCGCCATGACCAGTTCTGAGCAAACCGGGTACCACGGCATCGACATCGGCGGCACCAAGATCGAGCTGGTGTCCTGGCGCGATGCCGGCGGGGAGTTGCAGGAAGTATTCCGCGAACGCATCGCCACGCCGGGCACCGACTTCAATGAGTTCGTCGCAGCGGTCAGCGGCCTGGTCGCGCGCGGCGACGCGGCACTTGGCCCACAGGCATCGCCCGCCGCAGTCGGCATCGGCCTGCCCGGCGTGATCGACAGCGCCACCGGCCGCCAGCTCAGCTCCAATGTACCGGCGCTGAACGGCCGCCTGGTCGCTGCCGCACTGCAGGAAGCGCTGGCACGCCCTGTCATCATCGGCAACGACTGCCAGTGTTTCGCGCTGTCGGAAGCCCAAGGCGGTGCGGCAGCCGGCCTGCCCACCATGTTCGGCGCCATCATCGGCACCGGCGCCGGCGGCGGCTATTGCGTCGAAGGGCGCCTGCTGCGCGGCTTCAACGCCATCGCCGGCGAATGGGGCCACTGGACTGTTCCAGCGCCGCTGCTGGCCCTCTACAAGCTGCCGGTGCTGGACTGCCCTTGCGGCAAGAAGGGCTGCCTGGAGCGCTATGTCTCCGGCCCCGGCCTGTCGAAGCTTCATGCCCACATCGGCGGGGACGGCGCGGAGCCGCTGGCCATCGTAGCGCGAGCCAACGGCGGCGACGCCCTGGCCGCCCAGGCACTGGCGATCCATCTCGACCTGCTCGGCCACGCGCTGGCCGGCCTGGTGCTGGCCTACGACCCGCATGCCATCGTGCTGGGCGGCGGCCTGTCCAAGCTGTCGCACCTGTACCAGCAACTGCCGGCCGCCATGCGCCGCCACCTGTTCCGCGGGGTGCAAACGCCGCCAGTACTGCCGCCACGCTTCGGCGATGCCGGCGGTGCACGTGGCGCAGCCCTGCTGGCGCGCCAACAAACGAAGCGAGAACAATGAACCAGCCTGCCTACCTTTCCCCAGTCCTGCAAATCGTCCGGGCGCACCGCGCGGGCGAGGCGGTCGGCCTGTACAGCGTTTGCTGCAGCCACCCTACCGTGCTGCGCGCCGCCATGCAGGTGGCCAAAGAATACGGTACGCCGCTCCTGGTGGAGGCCACTTCCAACCAGGTGGACCAGTTTGGCGGCTACACCGGCATGACGCCGGCCGGGTTCCGCGACTATGTGCACCGCCTGGCGCAGGAACAGGGCTTTCCGGCCGAACGCCTGGTGCTGGGCGGCGACCACCTCGGCCCCAACGCCTGGCAGTCGCAGGATGCCGCGACCGCGATGGCGCACGCCGACGTGCTGATCGACGCTTATGTGTCGGCCGGCTTCCACAAGATTCACCTCGACTGCAGCATGCGCTGCGCCGACGACGCACCGGTACTGAGCGACGAAACCGTGGCCGTGCGCGCGGTGCGCCTGGCCGCTATCGCCGAACAGGCAGCTGCGCGCGCCGGCCTGCCGCCGCCGGTCTACGTGATCGGCACCGAGGTGCCGGTACCGGGCGGCGAGGCCTCGCTGGAGCAGGCGCTTGCCGTCACCGCGCCAGCGGCTGCCGCGCGCACGCTGGAGGTGCACCGCAGCGCCTTCGCTGAAGCCGGCCTGCACGATGCATGGCAGCGCGTGATCGCCATGGTGGTGCAGCCGGGTGTCGATTTCGACCAGGCCAATGTGCAGCACTACAACGCGGCGGCGGCCGTGGAGTTGTCGGCCTTCGTGGCCGGCCAGCCTGGCCTGGTGTTCGAAGCCCATTCCACCGACTACCAGCGCGAGTCGGGCCTGCACGACATGGTGCGCGACCACTACGCCATCCTCAAAGTCGGCCCAGCCGCGACGTTCGCCCTGCGCGAAGGCTTCCTGGCCCTATGCCTGATCGAAGAAGCCCTGCTCGGCAAGGCAAAAGCCTCGCGCCTGATGGAGGTGCTGGATGAAGTCATGCTGGCCAAGCCGAAACACTGGCAGAAGCACTACCTGGGCAGCGCCGACGAGCAGCGCCTGATGCGCCGCTACGGCCTGTCCGACCGCTGCCGCTACTACTGGGGCGAGCCGCAAGTGGCCACCGCCGTCAGCCAGCTGTTCGCCAACCTGGCCGGGCGCCGCATTCCGCTGCCTTTGCTCAGCCAGTACTTGCCGGAGCAGTTCCTGGCCGTGCTGCAGGGCACACTGGCCGCCGAGCCGCACGCCCTGCTCGAACACAAGATCGGCCGCGTGCTGGCGCAGTATGCGCGCGCCTGCAGCGCCAACGCCGCTGCCAAGCACACGGCCCCCGCCTTCTGTTAAGCTCGACGTTTTTACACCCAGCGACAGAAGACATGCGAAATACCAGCCAACGCCGCGAAACCATCCTGCAGGCGATCGTACAACATGGTTCGGTCCAGGTAGCCGACCTGGTGGACAAGCTAGGCGTCTCCGCCGTCACCATCCGCAGCGACCTCAGTGTGCTCGAGTCCCAGGGCCTGGTGCAACGCAGCCATGGCGGCGCCCTGCTGGCGCGCACCCCGCCGACCGAGCACACCATTCGCCAGAAGGATTCCCTGAACCAGGCGCAGAAAGAGCAAATCGGCCTGCTGGCCGCGCGCATGGTGCAGCCGGGCGACAACGTGATCATCGACTCCGGCACCACCACCATTTCGCTAGCGCGCCACCTGCGCGACGCCAGCGACGTGACGGTACTGACCAATGGCCTGAACATCGCCTGGGAACTGGCCGATGCGCCGGGGGTGGACCTGATCCTGACCGGCGGCCGCCTGCGCAAGCAATCGCTGTCGCTGCAAGGCGCCCAGGCCGAAGCCTGCCTGTCGGCCTACAACTTCGACAAGCTGTTCCTCGGCGTCGACGGTTTCGACCTGCAGTTCGGCATCACCACCCACCACGAGGCGGAAGCAAACCTGAACCACAAGATGGTGGAGCGCGCCAAGAAAGTCATCGTGCTGACCGACGCTTCCAAGTTCGGCCGCGTGTCGCTGCACCGCATCGTGCAGCTGGACCGCGTGCACACCGTCATTACCGACGCCAGCATCAGCACCGAGTACCGCGAAGGGCTGGAGAAACGCGGCATTGAAGTGATCATCGCGGAGTAAGAATGCTGCAAGGCCGTATCCTCACTCCTGATGGCTGGATCAATGGCAGCATCGCCTTCGACCAGCGCATTACCAGCATCACCGAAGGCCCTGCTGGTGAAGGCCTGACCATCATCCCCGGCTTCGTTGACCTGCACGTGCACGGCGCCTCCGGCGTCGACATCATGGAAGGCGGCGATGCCGGCGCCGTGGTGGCACGCAGCCACGCACGCCACGGTACCACCGCGCTGCTCGGCACCACGCTGACCGCCAAGGAGGATTCGATCCGCCACGCCCTGCAAGGCCTGGCCGGCGTCATCGCACAGCGCCCGCAGCACGGCGCGCGCATGCTGGGCGTACACCTGGAAGGCCCGTTCCTGAACCGCCGGCGGCTGGGCGCCCAGCCGCCGGACGTAGTGACCGGCAGCCGCGCGCTGGTGGAGAGCTACCATGCCATTGCACCGATCCGCGTGCTGACCATGGCGCCGGAAGTGACCGGCCACCTGGACCTGATCCCGCTGCTGAAGAACATGGGCATCCGCGTACAGATCGGCCATAGTGCCGGCAGCTACGATGACGGCGTGGCGGCCATGCGCGCCGGCGCCGCCGGCTTCACCCACCTGTTCAACGGCAT
>DASWTB010000242.1:0-11327 GCA_036402315.1 Pseudoduganella sp.
CTGCCGATGAGGCGTTTTCCACCGAGATCTCGCTGCTCGGCCAGCAGGTGCCGTTTGGCGCGAACCAGTTGTTTGAGCTGGAGAACCTGCCGCTGTTCAAATTCCATATCGAGATCTGCGAGGACGTTTGGGTGCCCATCCCACCGTCGTCCTTTGCTGCGCTGGCCGGGGCGACCGTGCTGGTCAACCTGTCGGCCTCGAATATCCTGGTCGGCAAGGCCGATTACCGTCGCCAATTGGTTGGCCAGCAGTCGGCACGCTGCATCGCGGCTTACCTGTATTCCTCGGCCGGCCGCGGCGAGTCGACTACCGACCTGGCCTGGGACGGCCAGGCGCTGATCTATGAAAACGGCGAAATGCTGGCCGAGTCGGAGCGCTTCGCTGAAGAGTCGCACATCATCTTTGCCGACGTTGACCTGGAACGCCTGTCGCGCGAACGCATGCGCACCACGACTTTCGGCCATTCGAGCCGCCGCCACAAGGCTGAAGTGGCGCAGTTCCGTACCGCGCGCTTCCCGGTTGAATTGCCATCGCATCGTGTGCTGCCGCTGGAACGCAATGTGGCCCGCTTCCCTTACGTGCCGTCCAATCCGCAGCTGCGCGACAAGCGCTGCAACGAGGTCTATAACATCCAGGTCAGTGCGCTGGTTCAGCGCCTGTCTTCGTCCGGCATCAAGAAGGTGGTGATCGGCGTGTCGGGCGGGCTCGATTCGACCCACGCGCTGCTGGTCTGCGCCAAGGCCATGGATCATCTGGGCCTGCCGCGCAGCAATATCATCGCGGCCACCATGCCAGGCTTCGCTACCAGCACCCGCACGCTGGACCAGGCGCGCGCCCTGATGCAGTTCGTTGGCTGCACCGCGATGGAAGTGGATATCCGCCCAAGCTGCATCCAGATGCTGAAGGATCTCGGCCATCCGTACAGCGAGGGCAAGGAACAATACGACATCACGTTCGAGAACGTGCAGGCGGGCGAGCGTACCAACCATCTGTTCCGCATGGCGAACCACCACAATGGTGTCGTGATCGGCACCGGTGACCTGAGCGAGCTGGCGCTGGGCTGGTGCACTTACGGTGTGGGCGACCATATGTCGCACTACAACGTGAACGCCAGCGTGCCCAAGACCCTGATCACCCACCTGGTGCGCTGGGTTGCCGAGAGCAAGCAGTTCGGCGACGTCAATTCGAGTGTGCTGCTGGCCGTGGTGAATACTGAAATCAGCCCCGAGCTGGTGCCGGGCAAGTCGGGCGACACCGCGCCGGCGCAGGTGACGCAGGACTTCATCGGTCCGTATGAGCTGCAGGACTTCAACCTGTACTACACGCTGCGCTTTGGCTTCTCGCCGGCCAAGGTGGCTTTCCTGGCGCACCATGCCTGGCGCGACCGCGACGTCGGCGCCTGGCCGGAAGACGAGCACGTGGTGCGCAACCAGTACGAGCTGAAAGACATCAAACACAACCTGGGCATCTTCCTCAAGCGCTTCTTCCAGACCTCCCAGTTCAAGCGCACCTGCGTGCCGAATGCGCCCAAAGTCGGCTCCGGCGGTTCGCTGTCCCCGCGCGGCGACTGGCGTGCGCCGAGCGATTCGGAAGCTGCAGCCTGGCTGGAAAACCTGAAGACCGTGCCTGACGCTTAAACCACTATAAGGAGAACGCAATGAAGCAAATTACCGCCATCATCAAGCCATTCAAGCTGGACGAAGTGCGCGAATCGCTGGCCGAAGTGAATGTGACCGGCCTGACCGTGACCGAGGTGAAGGGCTTCGGCCGCCAGAAGGGCCACACCGAGCTGTATCGCGGCGCGGAATACGTGGTCGATTTCCTGCCGAAGGTGAAGGTGGAAGTGGTGGTGGACGACAGCGTGGTCGACACGGCTGTCGATGCAATCATCAAGGCGGCCCGCACCGGCAAGATCGGCGACGGCAAGATTTTCGTGCAGAACATCGAGCAGGTCATCCGCATCCGCACCGGCGAGACCGGCCCCGACGCGGTCTAATCAGGCGTAGCGAACGCAGTCGCGGCCGGCATTCTTGGCCGCGTACAAAGCCTGGTCGGCGCGCGCCAGCAGCGTGTCCGGGCCGGTGTCTGCCACCTCCAGGCAGGCAATGCCGATGCTGAGCTTGAGCGGCACGGCCTGTCCTTCATGCTGAATTTGCAGCGCCAGGGTGTCGGCGCGCAGGCGCTCCGCTACGATCTGCGCTTCTTTGATTCCCGTCGATGGCAGCAGGATCGCAAATTCCTCACCGCCCAGGCGGGCCGCCAGGTCGCTGCGCCTGCAGGCGGTGGCGCAGTGGCGGCCGATGGCGATAATCGCCCGGTCCCCGGTAGGGTGGCCGAAGCTGTCGTTGATCGCTTTGAAGTGGTCGATATCAATCATCAGCAGCGAGAGCTTGTGTCCATAGCGCCGCGAGCGCTCAATTTCCATTTCGGTGCGCACCATGAACTGGCGGCGGTTGGCGATGCCGGTCAGGAAGTCGGTGGTCGCGATCTCATGCAGTTCCCGGTTGCGGTCGTCGATCGTTTTTTCCAGCTGCAGGCTTTCCACTTCCAGCGCCTCGGCCAAGGCATGGAGCGAGGCGCGTGCATTGTCGCTCTCGATGCGGAACTGGGCTGCGATGACGAGAATGGTGAGTGCGCCGCGCAACAGTACGCCGATCGGGACCATGCTGGCCGTGCCCGCCACGGCGAACAGCAGGTGCCATCCAGCGTCGATGCCGAACAAGGCACACAGGATAGCGCGGCCATTGCCTGGCGCATGGCGGTACAGGAGGGCGACGGCTGCCAGCAGCAAGGGGACGCGGACCAATGTGCCGAGGATGACACGGACGTTGTCGCCTGCATGGCTGGTCCAGGCGTAGAGCAGGGCAGCCGCCAGCAGCAATCCCATCCATGGCTGCGGCTTGAGCAGCCACGGCGGAGGTACCGGCATGTAGCGCGCAGCGCCGCGCAGCAACAACACGGCATTGGCCGCGATCAGCACGTTTGGCAGCAGGATCGTAAGCGCGGCCGGCAAGTCGCCGCGCATGCTGGCCAGTATCCAGGCCACGCCCTGGCAAATGGCTGCCAGGCTCCAGTTCGAGCCAGCCGAACGTCCATCGCGTACCGCGTGCAGGCCGATGAAAGCGATGCCGATCGCCAGGCAGGCGATGCCCAGGGTCAGGTCGCAAGTGCCGAGGTGCAGGGTATTCAAGCTGCCTCCACGCGGTTGCGGCCACCGTTCTTGGCGCGATACAGCGCGGCATCGGCGCGAGCCATCAGGCCGTCCATGGAGGTGTCATGCGAGTTGAGTGCGGCGATGCCGAAGCTGGCGGTGACCTGGTGTGGAATGCCGGAGAGCGAGGGCGGAATGGCGGTGATGGCGCGCCGCAGCCGCTCGGCCGCCAGGCGTGCTGCAATGGTGCTGGTTTCCGGCATCAGCAGGGCAAATTCCTCACCGCCCAGGCGGCCGGGCAGGTCGACGTTGCGGGCATTCGACTGGCACGCCTGGGCGATTACTTGCAGCAGCTTGTCGCCGGCTGGATGGCCAAAGCGGTCATTGATCTGCTTGAAGTGGTCGATGTCCAGCAGCAGGAGCGTCAGCGGCAGGTGGTAGCGGCGAGCGCGCTCGATTTCGTCGTTGCCGCGCTCCATGAAGTGGCGGCGGTTGGCGATGCCGGTCATGCTGTCGGTGCTGGCTTGCCTGGTCAGCTCCGCAGTGCGTTCTGCCACCACGGCCTTCAACATGTCGCGCTTTTCCCGCAGGTCGGTGGCGTGGGCAGCCAGTTCATCGCGAATCTTTTCGCTCTCCAGCCGGAACTGGAAGGCGTTGACCAGCACATGCAGGATGCCGCTCACGGAAACCATGATGGCAAACGGGGAACCGCCTTCCAGGAAGCTGTCGACATGGTCGCCCGAAAACACGGCGGCGCCGAGACGCACCACGCTCCAGGTGGCGGCCAGCGCCAGGATGTCGATCAGGTAGCGGGTGCCCGCGGGCAGGCCGGGCCGCTTGACCAGCATCAGCAAGGTGGCGCAGTAGAAGGCGGCGCGGTAGGCGGACACCAGCCCGATGCGGGCTTGCAGGCTGGGGTGCCCATAACTGAACCAGGCGAAGCCGGCGACGGCCGCGGCCACGCACAGGGCGTAATAACGGTCGTTGCAGCGTGCCCCTACCAGCATCGCTGTGCCGCGGTGGATGAAGACCAGGCTGACGATGGACAGCGCGTTGTCGGCGATGGTTCCAATGTAGTCGGGAAGTGTGGCGGAATTGGCAACAAGTAGCGCCGCCGCGCCGCCCGTCAAGGCGGATATGGCCCATTGCCCGCCGGGCGTGCCAGCCAGGGCGCGTCCGTGCAAGCCGCGGAAGGCGCAGGCGATCAGGATCGACAGGAAGCCGACCAGGCTCGTTGCAGTAGCGACATCAAAGGTAAACAAGGACAGGCAAGCGCATTGTAAAAAGTTGCGCCATTTTATCAGTTGTTTCCTTGTGACAAGTTTTAACTTTCCAATTGAAAGTTTGTGGCCGATAGCCCTATGGCCGGCTGATCTTCAGGTCGAAGCGCCAGGCCAGCAGGCGCATCACGGTGATCAGGCCGGCGCTGGACCACAGGGCCACGTCGTCCGAGACCTGGGTGTATTGCAGCGCGATGTAGAACCAGCAGCCGAAGAAGGCGCAGATCGCATACGGTTTGCCGTCGCGGAACACCATCGGCACTTCGTTACAGATAATGTCGCGCAGCACGCCGCCAAAAATACCCGTGACTACGCCCATCATCACGGCGACGAAGATCGGCATGTCGGCCGCCAGGGCCTGCGCCACGCTGGCCACGGCGAACAGGCCGAGACCGACAGCGTCGGCGATCACGATCAGGCGTTCCGAGACGATGTGGCGGATATGCTTGAAGAAGGGTGCCGCCAGCAGGGCCACTACAAACAGCAGGATCGTATATTCCTGGTGAGCCACCCAGAACAGCGGGCGCTTGTCGAGCAGGATGTCGCGCACGGTACCGCCGCCGAAGGCCGTGATGAAGGCGACAATAAAGACGCCAACGATGTCCATGCGCTTGCGGCGCGCTTCGATAAATCCGGAGAAGGCCCCAACCAGGATTGCTACGACCTCAATGATGGTGATCAGGGAAACGGCGGGGACGATTTTCATGAGGCGCAGATTAGCACCCTGACAGCAAAACCTGCAAGCGGGGACGAATCAGCGCTGGGGCGCGAGGGCGGAGCGCAGCAGCACCATGATGGCGCCTTCGCCGCCTTCCTCGGCGAGGGCCTGGCAGAAGGCGATCACGCCGTCGGTCTGCACCAGCCAGGAATGGACCATGGATTTCAGTACCGGCTCGCCGCCGCGCGAACCGAAGCCGCGGCCGTAGATCACGCACACGCAGCGGTAGTTGCGGCGCTTGGCCTTGAGCAGGAAGTCGTCCACCGCCTGGCGCGCCTCGTCGCGGCGCTTGCCGTGCAGGTCCAGTTCATCCTGGACCGGCCAGTGGCCCTTGCGCATTTTCTTCATCACGTCCGGGCCGATGCCGGGCGCGCTGTAGTTCAGCGTAGGGTCTTCTTCCATGTAATGGTCGACGTCGAACATATCCGACAGCATCGACTCGCGCAGCACGGCTGCGTCGTCCGCTGCCTGTTCCTCGGCCGTTTGCGGCTTGCGCGGGCCGGACGGGGCAGGGCGCCCCGCTGCGGCCGGGCCCTTGGCGGGCGGCGCCACGTAGCGGTCGGACGGCTTCATCTTCTGCACGCCGGCCATGGAGGACTGGAACACGTTGGCAGCGGCGGCAGCGGCCTTGGCTTGCCTGGCGCGCTCCCTTTCCTCAGCCTCACGCTGCTCTTGCTGTTCCTTGAGCTGTTTGCCCAGTCCCTTCAGGTCGGCGAAGCTTTTCACTCTTGCGCTTCCAGGTAGCGTTGCGCGTCCAGTGCGGCCATGCAGCCAGTGCCGGCCGAAGTGATGGCCTGGCGATAGATGTGGTCTTGCACGTCGCCGGCAGCGAACACGCCTGGCACGGAGGTGGCGGTGGCCATGCCTTCGGTGCCGGTGCGGGTCTTGATATAGCCGTCTTTCATTTCCAGCTGGCCTTCGAAGATGCCGGTGTTCGGCTTGTGGCCGATCGCGATGAACAGGCCGTGCACAGCCACGTCGGTCATTTCGCCGTTATTGTGCTTGACAGTGATCGCGTTGACGCCGGACTGGTCGCCCTTCACTTCGTGCAGGGTGGAGTTCAGTTTCAGTTCGATCTTGCCTTCGGCGACCTTGGCCATCAGGCGGTCGACCAGGATAGGCTCGGCACGGAACTTGTCGCGGCGGTGCACCAGGGTGACCTTGGTGGCGATGTTCGACAGGTACAGGGCTTCTTCGACAGCGGTATTGCCGCCGCCGACCACGGCCACTTCCTGGCCGCGGTAGAAGAAGCCGTCGCAGGTGGCGCAGGCGGACACGCCGCGGCCCATGAATTCCTGTTCGGTCGGCAGGCCCAGGTACTGTGCCGAGGCGCCGGTGGCGATGATCAGGGTGTCGCAGGTGTAGACGTTGCTGTCGCCGATCAGGCGGATCGGCTTTTCGTTCAGGTGCGTGGTGTGGATGTGGTCAAACACGATTTCGGTCTTGAAGCGCTCGGCGTGCTGCAGGAAACGCTGCATCAGGTCCGGACCCTGGACGCCCATCGGGTCGGCCGGCCAGTTTTCCACGTCGGTGGTGGTCATCAGCTGGCCGCCTTGCTCGACGCCGGTCACCAGCATCGGGTTCAGGTTGGCGCGCGCCGCGTAAATGGCGGCGCTGTAGCCTGCAGGACCGGAGCCGAGAATCAGGACTTTGGCGTGTTTGGTAGTAGTCATATGCGGATTCTTTACCTAGTTGGAGTGTCTGGTATATGGGGGTGGACAGGAATGCGACAAGTCCGGGCCCAAGCAAACCGAAATTATATGCGATGCGTGCATTTCACATGTACCGTGGGGCCGTTTCACCTTGATATGCCTTAGAATAAGCGCAATTATGGAATTTTTGCCTCCAAGCAATGAGTAAGAAGAGTCAAAAGAGCCAGGAGACATCTTCTGGCTACACTCGCAATGTCACTGAACGCCAGCCTTTACCCAACCGGCTGGTGCGACTGCTATCGGAGGCGCGCTTCTTCGCGCTGTTTGTCGTCTGCGTCTATTTCATCCTGATCCTGGCCAGCTATAACCGCCTGGACCCGGGCTGGTCGCACAATAATGTGGTGCCCAAGGTGTTCAACCTGGGCGGCCGCGGCGGCGCCTGGCTGTCGGACCTGATGCTGTTCATCTTCGGTTTTTCGGCCTGGTGGTGGTGCGTGTACATGCTGCGCGTGGTGTGGCAGGGCTATCGCCGCCTGACCAGCAAGTTCGTTCTGGAAAAGGAAGAGGATCCCGAACATAAGCAAGTGGGCATGATCCGCCTGGCCGGCTTCGTGCTGATGCTGGTCGGTTCGATGGGCCTGGAATTCCTGCGCCTGTACACGCTGAAGGTCCAGCTGCCGCGCGCGCCGGGCGGCGTGCTCGGTGAGCTGATCGGCCACGGCGCCCACGTGGGCCTGGGCTTTACCGGCGCCACACTGCTGTTGCTGCTGCTGTTCGGCACCGGCTTCAGCCTGTTCTTCCACGTGTCGTGGATGTCGGTGGCGGAGAAGATCGGTGAAGTGATCGAGATGGCAATCGACTGGGTTCGCGCCCGCATGGAAGACCGCGAAGACCGCCGCCAGGGCGACGTGGCCGTGGTCAAGCGCGAAGAAAAAGTGGTCAAGGAGCGCGTCAAGCACGAGGAGAAGCATCCGAAGCCGGCCGACCTGCCGCCGGATGCGCCGCCGGCGCCTATCGTCAAGATCGAGCCGCAAATCACCCAGGTGGTGCAGTCCGAGCGCGTGATCAAGGAAAAGCAGGGCACCCTGTTCCAGGAGATCGAGAACACCACGCTGCCGCCGCTGTCGCTGCTTGACGATGCGCCGCCGCAGCAGGAAACCGTGGCGGTGGAAACGCTGGAATTCACCAGCCGCCTGATCGAGAAAAAGCTGTCCGACTTCGGCGTGGAAGCCAAGGTGGTGGCTGCCTATCCGGGCCCGGTCGTGACGCGATACGAAATTGAGCCGGCCACCGGCGTGAAGGGCAGCCAGATCGTCAACCTGGCGCGCGACCTGGCGCGTTCGCTGTCGCTGACTTCCATCCGCGTGGTGGAAACCATCCCTGGCAAGAACTACATGGCGCTGGAGCTGCCAAATCCCAAGCGCCAGATCGTGCGCCTGAGCGAGATCGTCGGCTCCAAGGTCTATGGCGACAGTGCCTCGGCCCTGACGGTCGCCCTGGGCAAGGACATCGCCGGCAAGCCGGTCTGCGCCGACCTGGCCAAGATGCCCCACCTGCTGGTGGCGGGTACCACCGGTTCCGGTAAATCGGTGGGTATCAACGCCACCATCCTGTCACTGCTGTACAAGGCCGACCCGCACGACGTGCGCATGATCCTGATCGACCCGAAGATGCTGGAAATGTCGGTGTACGAAGGCATTCCGCACCTGCTGGCGCCGGTGGTGACCGATATGCGCCAGGCCGGCCACGCCCTGAACTGGGCCGTGAACGAGATGGAGCGCCGCTACAAGCTGATGTCCAAGCTGGGCGTGCGTAACCTGGCCGGGTATAACGCCAAGATCGCCGAAGCCGAGAAGCGCGAAGAGAAGATCCCGAACCCGTTCTCGATCACGCCTGATGCGCCGGAACCGCTGGAAAAACTGCCAACCATCGTCATCATCATCGACGAATTGGCCGACCTGATGATGGTGGTCGGCAAGAAGGTGGAAGAACTGATCGCCCGTATCGCGCAGAAAGCCCGTGCCGCCGGCCTGCACTTGATTCTGGCGACGCAGCGCCCATCTGTAGACGTGATTACGGGCCTGATCAAGGCCAATATCCCAACGCGTATTGCGTTCCAGGTATCGTCCAAGATCGACTCGCGCACCATTCTTGACCAGATGGGCGCCGAAACCCTGCTGGGCATGGGTGACATGCTGTACATGCCGCCGGGTACCGGCTTGCCGATCCGCGTGCACGGCGCCTTCGTGTCGGACGATGAAGTGCACCGCGTGGTGAAGCATTTGAAGGCCCAGGGTGAACCGAACTATATCGAGGGCATCCTCGAAGGCGGCACGCTGGAAGAGGGCGGTGGCGACGGCGCCATGGCCGGTGCTGGCGGCGGCGGGGACGGCGAGGCCGACCCGATGTACGACCAGGCCGTGCAGGTCGTGCTGAAGCACCGCAAGGCATCGATCTCCCTGGTGCAGCGCCACCTGCGCATTGGCTACAACCGCGCCGCCCGCCTGCTGGAACAGATGGAAAACAGCGGCGTTGTGTCGGCCATGCAGTCGAACGGCAACCGCGAAATCATCGCACCTACCGCGTCGGCGGAATAAGGAATCCTATGAAGTTCACCAAATCGATGGCGGCCCTGGCCGCCGGCCTGCTGTTGGCAGGTTCCGCCAGCGCTGCGGCGCTGGACCAGTTCAAGGCTTTCGTGGCCAGCACCAAGGCAGCCAGGGGCGAGTTCACGCAAAAAGTCGTGGCGCAGGGCAGCAAGGACAAGCTGTCGTCCGGCAGCTTCACCTTCGCCCGTCCGGGCAAGTTCATCTGGACCTACACCAAGCCTTATGACCAGGTGCTGCAGGCCGACGGCGAACAGCTGTTCATCTACGACAAGGACCTGAATCAGGTTACCGTGCGCAAGCTGGGCGACGCGCTGGGTTCGTCCCCGGCCGCCATCCTGTTCGGCTCCAACGACCTGGAAAAGAATTTTGCCCTGGCCGAAGCCGGCGCCCGCGACGGCCTGGAGTGGCTGAAAGCCACGCCCAAGGCCAAGGATTCCAGCTTCGAGCAAATCCAGATCGGCCTGAAAGACGGCGTGCCGCAAGCGATGGAGCTGAAAGACAGCTTCGGCCAGACTTCCATCCTGTCGTTCAAGAAGTTTGAAAAAAATCCAGTGCTGAATGCAACGTCCTTTAAATTTGTCATGCCCAAGGGCGCGGACGTCATCAACAATTAACGCATGATGACGCAAGACCTGTTCGCCCCCGAGCCCACCCCGCCACTGGCCGAGGCACTGCGCCCGCACAGCGTGGCGGACGTGATCGGCCAGAGCCACTTGCTGGGCGAGGGCAAGCCGCTGAACCTGCTGTTCAAGTCGGGCAAGCCGCATTCGATGATCCTGTGGGGCCCGCCTGGCGTGGGCAAGACGACGCTGGCGCGCCTGTCCGCGCGTGCTTTCGACTGCGAGTTCATCGCCATTTCGGCCGTGCTGGGCGGGGTCAAGGATATTCGCGCCGCCATTGAACAGGCGGAGCAGTTTGTCGCAAACGGCAAGCAGACCATCCTGTTCATCGACGAGATCCACCGCTTCAACAAGGCGCAGCAGGATGCGCTGCTGCCATACGTCGAATCGGGCCTGGTGACCCTGATTGGCGCCACCACCGAAAATCCTTCGTTTGAAGTCAATTCCGCACTGCTGTCGCGGGCCCAGGTCTATGTGCTGAAAGCCCTGACGGAAGAAGAGATGCGCCAGCTGCTGGCGCGTGCCAAAGAGCGCGCCATGCCGGACCTGGACTTCGACGAACTGGCCATCGATACCCTGATCGGCTATGCCGACGGCGATGCGCGCCGCTTCCTGAACCTGCTGGAGCAAACCAAGACCGCTGCCGCCACCGCCCGCACCAACAAGGTCACCGGCGAATTCGTACAGAATGCGCTGACCCTGAATGCGCGCCGCTTCGACAAGGGCGGCGACAACTTCTACGACCAGATCTCGGCCCTGCACAAATCGGTGCGCGGCTCCAATCCGGATGGTGCGCTGTACTGGTTCTGCCGCATGATCGATGGTGGCGCCGACCCGCGCTACCTGGCGCGCCGCATCGTGCGTATGGCATGGGAAGACATCGGCCTGGCCGACCCGCGCGCCCTGACCATGGTCAACGACGCCGCCGAAACCTACGAGCGACTGGGCTCGCCGGAAGGCGAGCTGGCGCTGGCCCAGGCCGTGATCTACCTCGCGGTCGCAGCCAAGAGCAATGCCGGCTACAACGCCTACAACGCCGCCATGGCCTTCGTCCGCCGCGACAAGTCGCGCGAAGTGCCGGTTCACCTGCGCAACGCCCCGACCAAATTGATGAAGGAATTGGGCTACGGCCACGAATACCGCTACGCCCACGACGAGCCGGATGCCTATGCCGCCGGCGAAACCTATCTCCCTGATGGCATGGCCGAACCGGGCTGGTATCAGCCGGTCCCGCGCGGCCTGGAATCCAGGATCGCCGACAAGCTGGCCTACCTGCGCAAACTGGACGAAGAAGCCG
>DASWTB010000243.1:0-2019 GCA_036402315.1 Pseudoduganella sp.
ATGGCATTCGGTAAAAAGTTCGACAAAAACAAGCTCAAGCTGAAAGAAAAGCGCAAGCAACAAAACCCTCTGTTCAAGCGCAAGAAGTTCTGCCGCTTCACCGCCGCTGGCGTTGAGCAAGTGGACTACAAAGACGTAGACACCCTGAAAGATTTCATCCAGGAAAACGGCAAGATCATGCCAGCACGCCTGACCGGCACCAAGGCGCACTACCAGCGCCAAGTTGACACCGCGATCAAGCGCGCCCGCTACCTGGCCCTGCTGCCATACACCGATCTGCACCACGCTTAATTAGCGATCAGATCAGAGATCCTGGAGAATTAATATGCAAATCATCCTGCTGGAAAAAGTTGTTAACGTCGGCAACCTGGGCGACGTGGTGAAAGTGAAAGACGGCTACGCCCGTAACTTCCTGATCCCTCAGAAGCTGGCACGCCGCGCTACCGCTGCTGCTGTTGCTGAATTCGAAGCCAAGCGCGCCGAACTGGAAAAAGCTGCTGCCGCCAAGCTGGCTGCCGCGCAAGCCCAAGGCGAAAAGCTGAACGGCATGACCGTGACCGTGACCCAGAAAGCCGGCGTTGACGGCCGCCTGTTCGGTTCCGTGACCAACTTCGACATCGCTGAAGCCCTGACCAAAGCCGGCTTCGCAGTGGAAAAGGCTGCTGTGCGCCTGCCAACCGGTCCTCTGAAGACCACCGGCGAGTTCCCAGTGGCAGTTGCCCTGCACACCGACGTGGTCGCAGAAGTGACCGTGGCTGTTGTTGGCGAAGCTGCTTAATCAGCGTCGTAAATACAGCAAAAAAGCCGGGTTCGCCCGGCTTTTTTTATTTTCAGGGATTCTTACGGCATTGCCGAAGCAGGTATAATGCGCGCCATGAACGCCGCACCCCAGTCCGACCCACAAGTCGATTCCCTCCGCATCCCGCCGCACTCGATCGAGGCAGAGCAATCTGTCATCGGTGGTTTGTTGCGTGACAACGCGGCGTGGGACCGTATCGCGGACTTCATGAACGCGGAAGACTTCTACCGCTACGACCACCGCATCATCTTCGAGCAGATGATCCGCCTGATTAACTCGGGCAAGCCGGCCGACGTGGTGACCGTGTTCGAAGCCCTGAGCATGCTGGGCAAGGCGGACGAGGTGGGGGGCATGGCCTACCTGAACGCCATGGCGCAGAACACGCCATCGGCGGCCAATATCCGCCGCTATGCGGAAATCGTGCGTGACCGCGGCGTGCTGCGCAAGCTGATCACCGTGGCCGACGAAGTTTCTGGCAATGCCTTCAGCCCGCAAGGCAAGGACGTCAAGCAGATCCTGGACGAGGCGGAAGCGAAAATCTTCGCCATCGCCGAAGCCGGTTCGCGCGGCGCCGCCGGCTGGCTGCCGGTGCAGCCGCTGCTGACCCAGGTGGTGGAGCGCATCGATGAACTGTATTCGCGCGATTCGAGCTCCGAAATCACCGGCGTGCCGACCGGCTGGACCGACCTGGACAAGATGACTTCCGGCCTGCAGCCGGGCGACATGGTGGTCGTGGCCGGCCGTCCTTCCATGGGCAAGACCGCCTTCTCCATGAACATCGCGGAAAACGTGGCGGTGGAAGCCGGCCTGCCGGTCGCCGTGTTCTCGATGGAGATGGGCGGCGTGCAGCTGGCCATGCGTATGCTGGGTTCGGTCGGCCTGCTGGACCAGCACCGCCTGCGGACCGGCAAACTGATCGACGAGGATTGGCCGCGCCTGACGCACGCCATCCAGAAAATGAATGAAGCCCAGGTCTACATCGACGAGACCCCGGCACTGAACCCGATCGAGATGCGCGCCCGTGCGCGCCGCCTGGCCCGCCAATGCGGCAAGCTGGGCCTGATCGTGGTCGACTACCTGCAGCTGATGCAGGGCAGCCAGCCGGGCGACAACCGCTCGGCCGAGATTTCCGAAATCTCGCGTTCCCTGAAGGGCCTGGCCAAAGAGCTGCATTGCCCCGTGATTGCGCTCTCCCAGCTGAACCGATCGCTGGAACAACG
>DASWTB010000244.1:0-4423 GCA_036402315.1 Pseudoduganella sp.
GCAGTCTCGCTTTGGCAGCCAATTGTTTGTACCTTTGGCCCGTTTTGGTATAGCGATCACAAAGTCTTTAACGACAGGCCAGGTGCTAGCTGGATGCTCTATCTCCCGCAGATACTGACGCACCAGCAGGTTCCAGAGGCCCGTTCCCTTGTGCCTGTGATGAGAAAGGACGACCAAGGCAAGGACAAGCAGATTGGTACGATCATCGTTAGTGTCGTTGACGAGCCGTTCTCCGACGAGAACCCCGAACATGTGAAAGTTGCGAACGCGATCGAAGTTAGGTTGGTGGATCAAGACCTGCTGCCAAGGTTTGCAGATCTCTGAGTCGACAATGACATGACAGGCCCAACAGATCGCATGCGCCAAGCGTTAAGCGCTATGTCTCGCGAGCGGCGCTGGTCGTGATCAGGTGCTTGCTCCTGGGGTTGATCCAGGAATCAGGATTGGCGGCTTACTCAGGAATTTTTCATATTCCCTTTCTGCATTCTGCTGTGCTCTGAATTTTGCTTCACTGCTCAACTTGCTCCAATCCAGGCCCGCCTGCACTGGCTGTCCAAGCCGCTCAGCAAACAAGCTCCAAGTATAGGCGGATTGTAAGGCTCCATCCTCAATGTCCAGTGCAATGACCTTTTTGATCGCCATGTTATAGCCTGCGTTTGCAACTTGCTCGTAATATGCTTTCCCTTGTGTACGTGGGCCTACTTTGAAATCATAGCCATCCTCAAATTGAAGATCTTCGGCCTCATAGTAATAGCGCTCGGCGAGCTGCATCAGGGCGAGCACATCGTTCTTCTTGGCCATTTCGAGCAACTCCTTCAATGAAAAACCGAAGTACTCGTCGGGTGTCATATAGCCGGCACTCTTCATTCGTGCCCGGCGTTGCGAAATCAGTTCGGCCGCTGGTTTGCGTTGGTAGTTGCCGAATGGTGAGATAACGCCCGCCAGCATGTTTGGAGCTCGCCCTGCTTGCTGTTCACTGACCATATGGACTGGTGCAGGCGAGGTAGCATTCTGCGTTTCGGGCGCAGGAGAGTCCCCATGGAGTAAGGTGAACGATACGGCGATCGCCGCCAGGATAAAGAATACGGTAATGACCTTTTTCATTTTGGATAAATGCTGCCGAAGTCGTAGTTTCGGCAGCGTCCCAAAAAATTAGTGGCAAGCTCCCCACGCATAGCCCAGTTGGGCTGCCTTCAATTGAGCTTCGCTAACGCTGCACGCCGAAATGGTCCAGGTTGTGCGGGATTGCAAGTTTGGCTGGACGCACACCGGATAAGATGTCGGCAGCTGGCCATTGGCACAACGTGGCGGTTGCGTCGGGGTGGTGGGCGCTTGCGGATCCTTCGGAGAGCTCCAGATGATCGTCCTATTCGGATCAAGGATCTGCAATTCCCCGCTCAGGAAATTAATCTCGAGCGAGTAGTTGCCAGCTGCACGGCCGCCAGTATTGCTTGCCCAAACCGGAGCGTAGCTGCTGGTGTACTGAACGAAATTGCCGTCTTCCTGCATGTGGGTTCTGGTGCCGTTCTTGTAAGTTGCCCAGACCGGGCGGCCACCAGGGCAGCCTTGTACCGGCTGCGGAGCCTGGATAACTCCGCCTGTGAAACCTTTGTAATAGAGCACGAGGTTACCGTCGCCTTGCTGAATGAGGCAATAGCCTTGCGCCTCAACGTAGTCACCTACAGCCAGGTATCGGCCTGCAGGCAGAGAGTATTGAAAGCTGGCTGCTTGGCTCGCACCGCTGGCGAATGTCGCAATCATTGCGATTGCAAATGCAAGTTTATTTCGCATCATAGAGTTGAGTTGTGAATGGATTCCACATACTACTTTAATAATATTGCATAAAGCTCACACATTGTTGCGCAGCAATTAACTTGCAATTGGTAACTATTGGAGCGAAGTGTAGTTCATGATTCCGACAGCTGCTTCGGGTTCATCTCGCCCAGACCTTTGTAGCGCTGCTTGCTCACGGTGCGCTCGCCTTCGCCTCAGCGGATCACGGCGCCTTCGCCGATCAGGCCGGTGAAGGTGGCGGCTGCGTCGGCCGGCACGCGGTAGTCGCGCCTTGCACGAAGTCGGCGTCGATTGAGGAGGCCTTCACGTTACTGTGGTGTATACGCTCGATCACCAGGGCGTGCTTGCCGGTCAGTTCGTCGGTGGTCACGCTGACCTTCACGGCGCTCTCGTTGATGTTGGCTTCCGGCGCCTTGGCCGATGCCTGGGCGGCATCGATGGCCGACTCTTGTTCTGGTTCCACGTCGCCGAACTTGCCGACGAAAAGCGCACCGCCATCAATGCCTTCACGGTAAACGCGATCGGGCGTCTCGTAACCCAGCGCATGGTGCGGGCATTCGGCGCTACAGAACGAGAATGTTCCTTCGGACGCGGCCACTGTATCAACCGCAAGCGGGTGCAGCGCCTGATTCGCGAAAGGGGTCTGGCGGAAGTGGCGCAGGCCAGCGTCGAGCAAGTCACATCCTGAGCATCAGGTCTATCCTTGAGAAAGTACCTTGATTACTCGCAGCTTTATTCGGCGGCGCCTCGAAGATGCACCTCTATGCCGTCCAGTAAGCGCGCCAGTCCGAACTCAAATGAGCGACGTGGGTCATGCGCCGACTGGTAAGCCTCGCCCACGGCGCGACCGACCCTCGCAGCTAGCGGGAACCGCTTGGCATCGAACACGTTTTCGAATGCCTGTTGCTGCTGTTGCCACCATTCCAGGTCGGACTGGCCGGTAACCGATTGCGCGTCGGCGGCATCCACCGCACTTCGCGCGGCGCCGCGCACGTAGTCAGAGACCAGCGTCACCACCAAGTCCATCTCCAGGTCGTTCAATCCCGCTTCCGATACGGCGTTCAGGCCCTGTTCGTACATCGCGATTGCATGCGGACCGAGAGCCGGCCTGTGTGTGGCAACTTGCAGCATCCATGGATGCCGCACGTACAAGGCCATGCTGCCTCGCGCCAGGTGTTCCAGCGCGACTCGCCAACCGCCGCTGGCTGGCGAAGGCGGCTGCAACTCGCCATAGGCGCAATCCACCATAACGTCGAGCAGTTCGGCTTTGCCTGGAACGTAGGTGTACAGCGACATCGCGGACACCATCAGCTCCTCAGCGACCCGTCGCATCGAAAGCGCAGCCAGCCCCTCCTTGTCGGCCAGCGCGATCGCCGCCTCCCCGATACGGGCAACTGACAGGCTTTGTTTAGGCCCGCGTTTAGGCGATTCTTTCACCCCCCAGAGCAGCGCAAGGCTGCGCGCAGGATCTCCTGATCCGCCGAATTCTGATTTCACCAGGCCGCACCTAACAATTGTTGACAGTGTACAGAGTTTACATCAGAATAACTTCGTACGGTGTATGTAGTTAACTCAAAAGGAGCATGGATGCGAAATTTCGAATGGGATGCGAGCCGGAAAATTCCACAACCGCAGGCTTACCTCGACGCTCAGATCGAGCGGCTGATCGAACTTGGCTATCCGCAAATTCTTGGAGTGGGGGCCACGAGCTTTCGCCAGGTGCTATCAACGCTGGCTTCCTATCTGCCGGAAGCCGGTGAAATGCCGACCTTCATCCCGAGTTGCGGCCACCTGCCTTTCGTTTTGGTGATCAACACGGCCGCGATGCCAGTGCGGAAGATGATTCCCTTGATTGAGCGCCGGGGAAAGACGGCGGTGGAGCGCTTGTACCCCATTGAGCCTGAGCTGTTCCATCCGACCGAAGACACTGAGATTCCGGAAGGCCACGCCTACCTGCTGTGGGATATCGACAGGGGCATGGATACCCTTAACGTCACACCGGAAGCGGCACTTCACGCACTGCAAGCGCAGCAACGGTCACCGTTGACGATCGAAGAAGGCGCCGCATTGCTCACTCACTACCCTGAGTTCCTGCAGCCGAATAACTGCTTTTTGATGTTGGGATCGCGCTGCGGCGATAAACGTGTGCCGGCATTGTGGCTGAGTGATGGCCGACCAAAACTTGGCTGGTGCTGGGCAGGTAACCCGCACACCTGGTTGGGTTCCGCTTCGTGTGCAAAGAGGTCGCCGGCGGTCAAGTTGATGGAACTTCTCGGCGAGGGGAGCGCCGCTAATCGCGAAGAATTTCCTCAGCCTCTGGGCTGAACGCTTTCTGCCCTTTAAACGTCGACAGGCTGCTTATCGCAAAAGGACTCGGACTGTGCGCCTGGAGATGGGCAATAGCCAGGACAAGAGTTGGAAAGGCTCTTGTCTCGTATATCTCGAACTTTTCGCAGGCCATATTTTGCTCGCTGATCACGGCAACGTGAGCGAGGTACTCGGCTCCAATCTTTTGAAGAGCGAGCGTTGCCCAGAATGACTCGTCTTCCTTCACGAAGTTGAACGAGCTCCCGATCTGTTTGCCTCGCTCCACGAGGTCGAGGACTCGATCATCGGTCATTTTTCCACC
>DASWTB010000245.1:0-20066 GCA_036402315.1 Pseudoduganella sp.
TTTTTCATGGCTATTCTCCTGTGTCGGAAAGACAGACCACTAGAATACTCCGATATAATGGAAGTTTTCGCCAAATTTACAGCCCATATCATGGAATTAGCCAAGTCTTTCGAGCCTGCCGACATTGAACAGTTCTGGCGCAGCGAGTGGGAAAAGCGCGGTTACTACGCAGCCTCCCTCGACCTGAGCAAGCCGTCCTTCAGCATCCAGCTGCCGCCGCCGAACGTCACTGGCACGCTGCACATGGGCCACGCCTTCAACCAGACCATCATGGACGGCCTGACCCGCTACCATCGCATGCTGGGCCACAACACCGCCTGGATCCCGGGCACCGACCACGCCGGCATCGCCACCCAGATCGTGGTGGAGCGCCAGCTGGACGCGCAAAAGGTGTCGCGCCATGACCTGGGCCGCGAAAAATTCGTCGAAAAAGTATGGGAGTGGAAGGAAAAATCCGGCTCCACCATTACCGGCCAGATGCGCCGCATGGGCACCTCCCCTGACTGGCAGCGCGAATACTTCACCATGGACGCCGAGCGCTCCAAGGTCGTCTCCGAAGTGTTCGTGCGCCTGTTCGAACAAGGCCTGATCTACCGCGGCAAGCGCCTGGTCAACTGGGACCCGGTACTGGGCACCGCCGTCTCCGACCTGGAAGTGGTCTCGGAAGAAGAAGACGGTTCGATGTGGCACATCAAGTACCCGCTGGCCGACGGCAGCGGCCACCTGGTCGTGGCCACCACCCGTCCTGAAACCATGCTGGGCGACGTCGCCGTGGCCGTCGACCCGACCGACGAGCGCTACACCGCGCTGGTCGGCAAGATGCTCAAGCTGCCGCTGGTCGGCCGCGAAATCCCGGTCATCGCCGACGAGTACGTCGACAAGGAATTCGGCACCGGCTGCGTGAAGATCACCCCGGCGCACGACTTCAACGACTACGCCGTCGGCCAGCGCCACAACCTGGACATGCCGTCGATCCTGACGCTGGACGCCAAGATCAACGAAAACGCCCCGGCCGCCTACCAGGGCATGGACCGTTTCGCCGCCCGCAAGCAGATCGTCGCCGACCTGGACGCGCAAGGCTTCCTGGTCGAAGTAAAACCGCACAAGCTGATGGTGCCGCGCGGCGACCGCACCGGCGTCGTGATCGAGCCGATGCTGACCGACCAGTGGTTCGTCGCCATGAGCAAGCCGGCTCCGGAAGGCACCTTCAACCCGGGCAAATCGATCACCGAAGTGGCGCTGGAAAAAGTCGCCAGCGGCGAGATCAAGTTCGTCCCGGAAAACTGGAGCACCACCTACAACCAGTGGCTGAACAACATCCAGGACTGGTGTATCTCGCGCCAGCTGTGGTGGGGCCACCAGATCCCGGCCTGGTACGACGAACAAGGCAACGTCTACGTCGCCCGCAGCGAAGAAGACGCCAAAGCGCAAGCCGCCGCCAAAGGCATCACCGGCGCCCTGACCCGCGACAACGACGTGCTGGACACCTGGTTCTCGTCCGCCCTGGTGCCGTTCTCCACCCTCGGCTGGCCGAACGAAACGCCTGAACTGCAGGCCTTCCTGCCAAGCTCCGTGCTGGTCACCGGCTTCGACATCATCTTCTTCTGGGTCGCGCGCATGGTCATCATGACCAGCCACTTCACCAACAAGGTGCCGTTCAAGACCGTCTACGTGCACGGCCTGGTGCGCGACTCGCAAGGCCAGAAGATGTCCAAGTCCAAGGGCAACACCCTCGACCCGATCGACCTGATCGACGGCATCGGCCTGGAAGAGCTGGTAGCCAAGCGCACCACCGGCCTGATGAACCCGAAAGACGCGGCCAAGATCGAAAAAGCCACCCGCAAGGAATTCCCGGAAGGTATTCCAGCCTACGGCACCGACGCCGTGCGCTTCACCATGGCCTCTTACGCCTCGCTGGGTCGCAACATCAACTTCGACCTCGGTCGCTGCGAAGGCTACCGCAACTTCGGCAACAAGCTGTGGAACGCCACCCGCTTCGTGCTGATGAACACCGAAGGCCACGACTGCTCCGCCAACGAAGCCGACCTGTCGGCCGCCGACAAGTGGATCATCTCCGCCCTCAACCGCGCCGAGCAGGAAGTGCACAAGGGCTTTGCCGACTACCGCTTCGACAACATCGCCTCCACCATCTACCAGTTCGTGTGGTACGAGTACTGCGACTGGTACCTGGAGCTGGCGAAAGTCCAGGTCCAGCAAGGCACACCGGGCCAGCAGCAAGCCACCCGCCACACCCTGCTGCGCGTACTGGAAGTGATCCTGCGCATGGCGCACCCGATCATCCCGTTCGTCACCGAGCAGCTGTGGCAGACCGTGGCCCCGCTGGCCGGCAAGGGCAGCGAAGGCCAGTCCATCATGACCCAGGCCTACCCGCTGCCGAACGAAGCCGCCATCGACACCGCCGCCGAAGCCTGGATGGGCGAACTGAAAGGCCTGACCGACGCCGCCCGCAACCTGCGCGGCGAAATGAAGCTGGCCCCATCGGTGCGCGTGCCGCTGATCGTCGAAGCCTCCGGCGACGACAAAGCGCGCATGGCCGCCTTCGCGCCGTACATCCAGATGCTGGGCAAGCTGTCGGAAGTGCAGATCGTCGACGCCCTGCCGGAATCGCCGGCCGCCGTCTCCGTGGTCGGCACCACCAAGCTGATGCTGAAAGTCGAAATCGACGTGAAAGCGGAACGCGAACGCCTGTCGAAAGAGATCGCCCGCCTGGAAGGCGAGATCGCCAAGGCCAACGGCAAGCTGTCCTCGGAAAGCTTCGTCGCCCGCGCCCCGGCCGCCGTGGTCGCCCAGGAAAAAGAGCGCGTCGCCACCTTCGGCGCCACGCTCGCCAAGATGCAGGAACAACTGGCCAAACTCCCGGCATAAAAGTCGGGGTCAGCTCCGGCAATAGGACATAAAGGCGCACTCAGGTGCGCCTTTTTCTTTTCTAGAGGCTTCCCTCCAAAAAAAATAGCATGACCGTGCGGTGTCGTGCCGGGTCCTTTGCTAAACTGATTTTCCCCAAATCTAAAAAAGAGACACCCCATGCGCCTAACCCGCACAGTGGCGCTGGCTGCGGCAGCCATGATGGCTGCCGCACCGGCATTCGCCCAGGATCCTTCCCCCATCGGCCTGTGGAAAAACATTGATGACGTCAGCGGCAAGCCGAAGGCCCTGATCCGCATTACCGAGGAAAACGGTACCCTGCAGGGCAAGATCGAAAAGCTGTTCCGCGCCCCGACCGAAGAACAGAACCCGGTGTGCGACAAGTGCACCGACGCGCGCAAGGACAAGCCGATTGTCGGCATGGTGATCGTGTCCGGCCTGAAGAAGGATGGCAGCGAATATAACGGCGGCGAGATTCTCGACCCGAACAATGGCAAGGTTTACAAGAGCAAGCTGGAAGTGGCCGATGGCGGCAAGAAGCTGAAGGTGCGCGGGTATGTTGGCGTTTCCTGGCTGGGGCGGTCGCAGACTTGGGAGCGGCAGGAGTAAAACCGGTAAACCAGTGTCTGACCCGTAGGGTCAGACACTGTCAGATCAGCGGCTAGAAGTTTCGGTTGTGCGCCTTTGACTTTCTAAGAAGATCAACAGCGCACAACCAACACCACACCCTGAAAACCGTTGGGGGTCTGACCCTGCGGGTCAGACCCGGGTTTACCGGTTTTAGCGCTTCGGCAACAACAACGACGCCAACGCCGGAATCATCACAATCGCCCCTACCATATTCCACAGGAACATAAACATCAGCAGCAGGCCCATATCAGCCTGGAACTTGATGTCCGACCAGACCCAGGTCAGCACGCCCAGCGCCAACGTCACGCCAGTCAGCGCCACCGCCACCCCGGTCGTCTTGAGCGTCTCGAAGTAAGCCTCCTTCAGCTCCATTCCACGGTCCAGGAAGCACTGCAGCCGGTTATAGATGTAGATCCCGTAATCCACGCCAATCCCAATCCCCAGCGCAATCACCGGCAAGGTCGCCACCTTCACCCCCAGCCCCAGGCGCGCCATGATGGCCTCGCACAATGCGGAAGTGATATACAGCGGCACCATAATGCAGATGGTCACGCGCAGCGAACGGAACTCCCACCACACCAGCAGCGCCACAATCGCATACACCAGCACCAGCATGGTGATCTCGGCCTGCTTGATCACGATATTAGTCGCCGCCTCGATGCCCGAATTGCCCGCCGCCAGGATGAACTCCGCCTGCGGCGTATTGTTCTCCTTGGCGAACGCCTGCGCCGCCTGCACCACCCGCGTCAGCGTATCGGCCTTGTGGTCGGCCAGGAACACCAGCACCGGCAGCATCGAGCAATCGTTGCTGTACAACTCGGAGGGAATCATGCGCTGCGCCGAATTGGACACGAAACGGTTGCGCGACAGCGCCTGCCATTTCAGGCTGCCGCCGTTCACGTTGGAGATGATGCGCTTTTGCACCGTGAACAGCGAAGTAGTCGACTCCACACCCGGCACGTTTTCCATCTCCCACTGGAAGCGGTCCACCACCTCCGCCGTCGGATACGCACCGCACTCGCCGGCCGGCGTCTTCACCATCACTACGAACACGTCCGAACTGGTCGAGTAATGCCCGGTAATGTAGGCGTTGTCGCGGTTGTAGCGCGAATCGGCCCGCAGCTCCGGCGCCCCTGGATCGAGGTCGCCGATCTTCAGGTCACGGTTCAGCGCAAACGCCGTGGCAAACACCGCCACCGCCCCCAGCACCGCCCACTTGGCAAACTTAGGCTCCGCAAAACGCGACAGCTTGCGCATGAACCGGTGCTTGCGCTTCGACTTGCGCTCCTGGTTGCGCAGGCAGGCCTGCGTCACGCCGACATAGGACATCAGCACCGGCAACAGGAACATCTTGGTCAGCACGATCACCGCCACGCCGACCGAAGCCGAAATGGCCAGCTCGCGAATCACGCCGATCTCGATCACCAGCAGCGTCGAGAATCCCACCGCATCGCACAAGAGCGCAATGGTGCCCGGAATGAACAGCTGGCGGAAAGTCTGCTTGGCAGCCTCCGTATTGCTCTTGCCGGACAGGCGCTCGGCCGCCATCGTATTGATGTTCTGCACCGCATGCGACACGCCGATGGCAAAGGTCAGGAACGGCACCAGGATCGAATACGGATCGAGCCCGAAGCCCAGCAGCCGCACGATGCCCAGCTGCCAGATCACCGCCAGCGAGCAGCAGAACACCGTCACCAGGGTCGACTTCCAGCAGCGCGAGTACCACAGCAGCAGCGCCACCGTCATGGCGAAGGTGATCGCGAAGAACAGGCCGATCGCCTTGGCGCCGTGGATCAAGTCGCCCACCACCTTGGCAAAGCCCACGATGTGGATCTTCACGCCCTGCGCCTCGTACTTCTCGCGCACCAGTTTTTCCAACCGCTCGGAGAACAGGCCGTAGTCAAGCTTGGTGCCCTTGTCCGGATCGATCTCCAGCAGCGGCACCTGCACGATGGTGGACTTCTGGTCCGCCGCCACCAGACTGCCGATGCGCCCTGAACGCGCCACATTGGCGCGCACCTCGTCCAGCATGGCCGGCGAACCGTCAAAGCCCTGCGGGATGATCTGGCCGCTGTTCATGCCGGTCTCGGTGACCTCCATCCACTGCACGTTCGGCGTCCACAGCGACTTCAGGTTGCCGCGGTCCACGCCGGGGATGTAGAACACTTCGTCGGTCACCGCCTTCAGCGTATCCAGGTACTCCTTCGAGTAGATGTCGCCGTTCTTCGCTTCCACCGCGATACGGATGTTGTTGCCCAGCGGGCGCAATTCGTTCTCGTACTTCAGGTAGTTGGCGATGAAGGGATGCGTCGCCGGCACCATCTTCTGGAAGCTGGCGTCCGGTTTCAGCAGCGCCGCCTGCCAGGCAAACAGCACCGAGGCCGCCAGGAACACCAGCATGATGATGAAGCGGTACTTGAACAGGCGCGGCTCCAGCCAGTGCTCTACCGACGTGAAGCGCTGGTGGCCCTGTTCCGCCACCGCGCTGGATTTTTTATCGTCGCGTATCATTTGCCGCCCTCCCCGGCTGCAGGAGCCGCCAAGCGCGCGCCACCAACGCCCGCCAGCAGCACGCTGCCGTTCAGCGCCAGCATGTCCGCCGTCGGCACCGCATCGCCCTGCCGCACCACGCGGAAGCTGACGCCATCGTCATCGCTGCGCAGCAGCGCACCATCCTGCGCCGCCAGCACAATGCTGCCGCCCTGCATGGTGCCGCCCACCAGGCTCTTTTTCGTCACCGCCGGCGTTTCGCGCCAGGTGGCGCCGCCATCCTCGCTGCGGAACACATGGCCGCCGAAGCCGTAGGCCAGCATGCTGCGGCCGGTGAAAACCACGCCGTACAACTGGCCGCCGTAGCCGGTCTCGATACGCTGCCAGCTGCTGCCGCCGTCCTGCGAGCGATAGACGTAGCCGCCCTCGCCCGCAATGGCCAGCAAGCCGCCCGGGCCGCCCGCAATCGCGTTGTAATGCAGGCCTTCAGGATTGGGCAGGCCCGCGCCCATGGAAGTCCAGTTTGCCCCGCCGTCCGTGGTACGGAAAGCCTGGCCGTATGCGCCCACCGCGTAGCCCGTTCTGGCATCGCGGAACCATACGCCCAGCAAAGGGCGCGACGGGCCGAACTTGGCCGCCGCTTCGATATCGCCCAGCGCGTTCTCGGCGTCGGCGAGCACATTGCCCCCGGCTGCCTGCGCCTTTTCAACTGCCGCCTTGGCATCGGCCAGCATCAAGGCATTGGCCTTGTTGCCGTCAAAGCGGAGGCTCCATTGCGCCCCACCGTCGTTGGTGGAAAGGATTACGCCGTCGTGTCCCACGGCCCAGCCGTTGGACGCATCGGCAAACGCCACGTCGGTCAGCGTGACCGACACCGGTACTTTCGCCTGCTGCCACGGCGCATTGGCGCCGCCATCGCGCACCAGGATGATGCCACGCTCGCCCACTGCCACCGTGCGCTGGCCGGCCAGCGCCATGGCCGTCAGCATGGATTTCGGCGCCCGCGCCGACATGCGCGCCGGCGTTTGCAGCGGATCGCCCGCGACAGCCGGCATCACCGCCAGTGCGCCCAAGAGCGCAGCAGCGGCTTGTATCAAGACTTTTTTCATGCTCTACCTGCGAAAAAATGGGCGCAGCGCTCCCTGAGAACGCAAGCGCCCGAAGAGACACCCCCAAACCCGCTACGCCGTCCTTAGTTGGAGGAGCGGCGCAGCGTATCTGGCGTGAAGTTCGACGGATCGAGCTTTACGCCAAATTTGATCGGCTTCTCCTGGTTGGAGATGCCGGACAGCAGGTAGCGGCGTGCCTGCAGGTCGTAGAACACTTCATAGGCGAAGTAGTGGGTCATCGCATCGTAGTACTGGATGCCGCCGATTTCGTGCACGCGCCACAGTTCGCCGCGGCCGTCGTACGAATCGGCGTGCACCACCTACCAGCTATCCTCGTCCACGTAGAACACGCGCTTGGCGTAGATGTGGCGCTTGTCCTTTTTCAGGGTCGCTTCCACCACCCACACGCGGTGCGGCTCGTAGCGCACGAAGTCCTGGTTGATATGGCCAGGGCGCACGATGTCGGCATACTTGATCGACTTGTTGGTGATCTTGTAGTTGTTGTAGGAGACCAGCATCTCCTTCTTGCCCACCAGCTTCCAGTCGTAGCGGTCAGGGGCGCCGTTGAAGCCGTCGTAGTCGTCGGTGGTGCGCAAGCCGTCCGCGCCCTGCCCCGGCGAGTCATACGCCACGTTCGGCGCGCGCAGCACGCGGCGCTGGCCAGGATTGTAGGTCCACGCCAGGCGCGATTCCTTCACCTGGTCGAGCGGATCGACCACCAGCAGCGCATCGCCCGCCACCGAGGACGGCCCGGTCAGGGTCGCCATGTAGTACAGCAAGCGGTTCGGCTCCGGATTGGCCATGCCCTGCGCGAACGCGACCTTCTCGGTGCGGGTCACCGGCGTGAAGGCGCCGTTGGTTTGCACCGGGAATTCGGCGGTATAGCGCTCGATGGTGCCGCCGCGGTAGCGCATCAGGTGGTTCCAGATCACTTCCACCCCGGCTTTCGGGACCGGGAACGGCACCGTGGTCTTGCTGATGCCAGTCACGCCGTTGCCGCCGCCCGCCAGTTCCGCCTTCGACGCTTCGGCCTTGATGGTGTCGTACACGTTCTGCGGATAGCCGGCCGTGCGGTAGCTCTTGTAGACGTTCATCTTGTAGCTCGGGTAGCGCTTCAGCATTTCCATCTGCCCCGGCGCCAGCACGTCCTTGTATTTGTCCATATTGGCCGCCGTGATGGTGTACTGCGGGCCCTCGTTGGGCAGCGGGTCGGCATAGCCGTTCTTGCTGTCGAAACCGGCCGGCGCCTTGGTGATGCCGCCACCCCAGGCTGGAATGGTGCCGGCCTTGTTGCCTTCCTTTTCCGCCCCGACCGGAGTCAGGTCCTTGCCCAGGCGGTCCACCTCGGCCTGCGACAGGGCGGCCAAGGCGCTGCCCGCGATGCACGCCAGCGCTGCGGCCAGCAAGCTTTGCTTCATCATCTTCATCTACGTGTCTCCTGTATCTTTTTTAGAAGTTGGCGCCGATCACGAACTGCATGTTGTCGCGGTCGTGGAACTGGTCGTACTTGGCGCTCTTGTTATAGCTGGTGTAGCTGATGTCGGCGTAGTAGCGGTTGTTGTAGTCCGCGCGCAGGCCGACGGAGCGGGTCTGGCGGTCTTCGACAAACAGGTTGTCTGCCGCATAGCCCTTCACGTCATGCGCGAAGTAGACGCGCGGCTTCAAGTTGATGCCGGCCACCACGTTCGGGAACAGCATCTCGGCCGACAGGCGGTAGCCCCAGGCGCTGCTGGTGGCATAGCCTTCGTTCTCGCAGTAGGAGGCGTTGGGCTGGATGCCGGCCGGGCCGCAGGTGCCGCCCAGCGCCGCGGTCGGGCCGAAGTTGTACATGAAGCCGCGCACATAGCGGGTGCTGGTATTCGGGTTGCCGATGCCGCTCCACTTCTGGCCCGCCACCTCGCCCAGCACGGTGAGCGAGTCGGCCCCCAGCACTTGCGGGAACTGGCGGATGAAGGAGACCTGCGCCTGGGTCTTGTCCTTGCGGTCGTAGCCATGGATCACGGTGCCGGTCGGTACCGCCGGGTTGCGCGCAATGGCGGCCAGCTGCGCTTGCGGGCCGATGCCCAGCGCGGTGCCGACCAGCAGGTCGATCGCGTTGATCTGCACCGGGATGTCCTTGGTGCGCGACACTTCGCCAAACAGCGAGAAGCCGCCCACTTCGGTGGCTGCCGACAGGCCGAGGGTCTTCACGTTTTCGCCGCTGTAGTCCCACACGATATTCCCGGCCGGCAGCACGCCCAGCGTGCCCAGCGCCGGCGCCAGCGACGGCACGGCTTTCACCAGCTGCGCCAGGCGGCCCGACCACACCGACGGCAGCGGCGACGGCTGCTTGACCACCGACACGATCGGCGAGTGGCTGTGGTAGCGCGCGAAGTAGACGCCGAAGTCGGTGGAAATGGCGTCGGCAAAGTAGTGGCTCGATAGGCCGAACTGGCCCGATTTCTTCGGCTTGATCTTTTCCGCCGTTGTCATGCGGAAGTTGAGCGGCATACTGCGCGACAGGCCGAGCGAGGCCAGCACCGGATTCAGCGCCGCCGGCAGCGCGGCCAGGAACGGCGCGCCGTTGTACTGGCCCTGGTCGTTCAGCTTGGTGCCGTCGCCAAACAGCACGGTACCGTTGTTGCAGTTGAGCGAATCGGCCGCCGACCAGTAGGTACCGCAGCCGTCGACCACGTTCTGGCGCCAGCCCAGGTTGTAGAACGCTTCCACCGACACGCCATTGCCCAGGCCCAGGTTGGCCATCAGGGCCGGCTGCGGGCGCAGGACTTCCTTCACCTGTGCGCCCGGACGGCGCGCGGCGCTGGTGTCGAACGCGCCCATTGCATTAATGCCCGGCACGAACAGCGATTCGCCCCAGTTGATCACCTGGTTGCCCAGCTTGGCGCTCAGCGCCTTGCCGCCCAGGTCCCAGTTGGCGAACACATAGGCATCGGCCAGCGCCACGCCGTCAAAGGTGGACAGCTGGTCGAAACCGGTGTCGCTCAGTTCCCCGTTCTGCTTGTAGCCATTGTTGAAATGCCCGTGCGGCATCTCCTTGCCTTTCAGGACGCGGTCGTACCACGCAAAGCCGCGCATGAACATGCCGTAGGTCTCGCCTTTCAGTTCCAGTTCGCCGGTCAGCTTGCCGACGGTGGAATAGGCATCGTGCTTCTTGAAGTTCAGGTTGCCGTCGTCGGCGCCGGCGCCGGCCGTGCCGCCATTCGGTACGGAGATCAGGTTCTTGTCTGCATCCTTCATCCGGATGCTGGTGCCGACCGACATATTGAGGGACCAGCGTCCTTCCAGTCCATTGCCGGTAGTGAAGGTATCTGCGTGCGCCAGTGGGGTTGCCAGCGCCGCCGCCACAGCAAGCGCCATGGTACGGTTGTACTTCCTCGTCATCCTTGTGTCTCCTAATGGTTTTTACAGCTTTTTATACAGGCTTATTTAACTGCTTGAACTCCTCACGCAACTTCATCTTCTGCACTTTGCCGTTGGCGGAATACGGCAGCTCGCTGACGAAAACCACGTCGTCGGGAAGCCACCATTTGGCTACGCGGCTGGCAAGGTAGCCTAACACTTCATCGCGTGTGGGGGAACTGCCATGACGCGGAACGACCACCAGCAGCGGGCGTTCCTGCCATTTTTCATGCGGGATACCAATCACCGCAGCGGCCATCACATCGGCGTGGCCCATCGCTGCGTTCTCGACATCGATCGATGAAATCCATTCGCCGCCGGACTTGATCACGTCCTTGGCGCGGTCGGTTATCTGAAGATAGCCATCGCTGTCGATGTTGGCGATGTCGCCGGTATCGAAGTAGCCCTCCTCGTCCAGCACTGGCGCATCGCTGCCGTAGTAGGCCGACAGGATCCACGGCCCGCGCACCATCAGGCGCCCGGTCGCCACGCCGTCGTGCGGCAGGCGCCGTCCAGCTTCGTCTTTCAGCGCCAGCTCCACGCCGCATGCCGGCCGCCCCTGGCGCGCCTGCACGCGCAGCTTTTCATCCTCGCTGGCCGTGTCGTGCGATTGCAACAGCGAGCACACGGTGCCCAGCGGCGACATCTCCGTCATGCCCCAGGCCTGCATTAGCGTCGCGCCCAGCGTGTTGCGGCAGCGCGTGAACATCACCGGCGGAATCGCCGAGCCGCCGCACACCATGCGCTCCAGGCACAGCTCCTGCAGCGCCGGCCGCGCTTCGCTCTCAATATGGTTGAGCAAGCCGAGCCAGACGGTCGGCACGCCCAGCGCCATGGTCACGCGCTCGTCGCGCAGCAACTCGTAAATGCTCTTGCCGTCGAGCGCAGGGCCCGGCAGCACCAGCTTGGCGCCGCTCATCGCGCCGGCGTACGGCATGCCCCAGGCGTTCACATGGAACAGCGGCACCACCACCAGGCAGCTGTCGCGGTGCGAGATGGCGGCACTGCCCGCAGCGCACAAAGCCATCGAATGCAGGTAGGTCGAGCGGTGCGAATACAGCACGCCTTTCGGGTTGCCCGTGGTGCCGGAGGTGTAGCACAGCGCCGACGCGCTGCGTTCGTCGAACTGCGGCCAGGCATAATCTTCGCTGGCCGCCTCCACCAGCTCTTCGTAACAGAGGGTGCCCGCCGGCGCGGCCGCCGGCATGTGCGCGCGGTCGGTCATGCAGACAAACGCCTTCACGCCAGGCAGTTTTGGCGCCAGCGCCGCCACCAGCGGCGCGAAGCCGATATCGAAGAACAGCACCTGGTCCTGCGCGTGGTTGACGATGTATTCGACCTGCTCCGGGAACAGGCGCGGGTTGATGGTGTTGAGCACCGCCCCCATGCCCGACACCGCGAAATACAGCTCCATGTGGCGGTGCGTATTCCAGGCCAGCGTGCCGACCCGCTCGCCCATTGCCACGCCCAGCGCCTGCAGTGCATTGGCCATGCGCCGCGCGCGGCGTTCCACTTCGCCGTAACTGCTGCGGTGCAGCGGCCCTTCGCAAGTGCGCGACACGATCCCGGCGCGCGGGTGCACGCGGCGCGCATGTTCGATCATCGAGGAAATCAGCAGCGGCTGGTCCTGCATCAAAGCTTGCATCAGCTAACCCGTTACATGTGGCGTTTCAGGAAACCGGCCAGCGTGTCGAACGCGCGGCCATACGGTGGGCGGAACAGGCCGAAGCCATTCAGGCGCGCCTGCCGGTAAATCGGCTTCTGCTTCGAGAACGCCAGGAAGCCATGTTCGCCGTGATAAGCCCCGCTGCCGCTGGCGCCCACGCCGCCAAATGGCAGGTTTTCCTGCGCCGCATGCCACAGCGCGTCGTTGATGGTCACGCCACCGGAGATGGTCGAATGCAGCACCTTGGTGCAGTTGCGGCGCTCCTTGCCGAACCAGTACAGCGCCAGCGGCCGTTCGCGCTGGTTGATGAAGGCGATGGCTTGCTGCAGCGTGTCATACGGCACCACCGGCAGCAGCGGGCCGAAGATCTCTTCGCGCATCACGGCCATTTCCTGCGTCACGTCCAGCAGCAGCACTGGCGCCATGCGCCGCTCGCCAGCCTGCGCTGCAACGTCACCGCCCAGCCGTACTACCCGCGCGCCCTGCTCTTCCGCTTCGCGCACCAGCCTTTCAAGCCGCTGGTGGTGGCGCTCGCTGATGATGCTGGTGTACTGCTCGTTGCCGGAAAACCGGGGATACATGGCCGTCGCCGCTGCGCTGACCTCGCGCACGAATTCCTCGATGCGGGCGCGCGGCACCAGCGCATAGTCCGGCGCCACGCAGGTCTGGCCCGCGTTGAACAATTTGCCGAAGGCCAGGCGCGGCGCCGACTCCGCCAGGTCGCAGCTTTCGTCGATGATGGCCGGCGATTTCCCGCCCAGCTCCAGGGTCACCGGTGTCAGGTTCTGTGCCGCAGCGACAGCGACCTGGCGCCCCACCGTGGTGGAGCCGGTGAAGATCAGGTGGTCGAAAGGCAGCGCCGCAAATTCGCGGCTGACTTCCACGCCGCCTTCGATCACGGCCAGTTCGGCCGGGCTGAAATACTGCGCCGCCAGTTGCGCCAGCAGGCGCGAAAACGCCGGTGTCAGTTCGCTCGGCTTGATCATCACGCGGTTGCCGGCCGCCAGTGCGGCGGCTGCCGGCACCAGCGCCAGCTGGCAGGGGTAATTCCAGGGAACGATATTGCCGATCACGCCCAGCGGCTGCGGCATCAGCCGGCTCGAGCCGGGCAACATGTGCAGCGGGGTGGCCACGCGGCGCGGCCGCATCCAGCGCCCCAGCTTGCGGCGCTGCTGGCGAATCGCCGACAGCACGATGAACAGCTCGGTCAGCACCATCTCCTGCCGCGCGCGGCCGCCGAAGTCGGCATCGATGGCGGCCAGGATGGCGGGCTCGTTGTCGGCGACCAGCGCCTGCAGCCGGTCGAGCCGCTCGCGCCGCACGGCAGCCGGCGGCACCATGTCGGCATTGAACGCCGCGCGCTGGACTTCCAGCACGTCAAGCAGCGACGGCGAGCCGCGTCCTACGACGGCAGGGTCGAATTCCTGAACTTTCATCACAGTGTCTCCAGTTGCGCCGCGTTTTATTAACGCTGTCGTTGAAACGAGTATGTGTTTGACACTACTATTCGTCCAATGCATTGTATTTATCCGCATAATGCATATTATGCATACCTGGAGTTTTTCATGGATTTCAAGCGCTTGCGTTACGCACTGGCCGTGGCCGACGAAGGCAATTTCGTCCGCGCCGCCGAGAAGATCAACATCAGCCAGCCCGCCCTCTCGCGCGCCGTGCAGACGCTGGAGGAAGAGCTGGGCTTCCTGCTGTTCGACCGCGGCAACCGCAACGTGGCGGTGACGGTGGCCGGCGCCGCCTTCTTCAACCACGCGCGGCGCCTGTTGTTTGATGTACGCAACATGGAACACGATTTGTCCTTGTTGCGAAATGGCGACAGCGGCCATGTGGCCTTTGGCATCGGCCCCCTGCATTCGGGCGCCCTGTTGCCCCGTATGCTGCGCCAGGTGCGCGCCGACCAGCCGGGCATCAGCCTGTCGGTCACCATCAACACCTCGACCTACCTGCTGGACCACCTGCGCGGCGAGGAAATGGAATTCTTCATGTCCGACGTGCGCCTGATCGATCCGGCCGAAGACCTGATCATCACCCACGAATGCCGCCAGTACGGCGGCATCTACTGCCGTCCCGGCCATCCGCTGCTGGGACGCGGCGATGTCACCCCGCCCGAGCTGTTGCCCTATGGCATGGCAGCGCCCACCATTCCCGAAGTGCTGATGACGCAAATGAACAAGCTATTCCGCCTGCCGCCCGGGCGCGACCTGCCGATCATGCTCAGTTGCGACAGCGTGCACACCCTGGTCGACGTGGTGGCCGAAAGCGATCTGCTGCTGATTTCAAGCCACGCGGCGCTGGCCGAGGCAGCCGCCGAAGGCCGGCTGGCACAGGTGCAGGTGCCGCTGCCGCCACTGTGGGCCGACATTGCCACCATCCGCCTGCGCGGCCGCACCCTGTCGCCCGGTGCGCAGCGCGTGCTGCAGGCAGCGCGGGAAATCCTGGCGCAACTGGCCGGCACCGAAATGCCGCGCCAGTAAGCCTCGAACGAGGCCCCTCACACCGCCGCCGCGCGCAGCGCCTCCAGGTCGAGCAGCTCGATCTGGCCGTAGCGCAGCACGATCGCGCCAGAACGCGCCAATGACTGCAGTTCCTTGTTCAGGGTGGTGCGCCCAACGCCCAGCATCATGGCGATATGGTCCTGCGAGGCGGTGATGGTAGTGCGTGTGCTGGCCGCCTGCGTCAAGTCGCCGTGCGCCATCATCAAAAGGCGCCGCGCCACGCGAGTACGGGTGCTGTGCATGGCCATGTCGGCGACCAGGCTGAAAGCCGCGTGCAGGCGCTCCGCCTCCAGCCGCGCCATGGCGTTGGCGAACACCACGTCCTGCATCAGGGCCGCAAAACGCTCGGCGCTGACGGCCAGCAGTTCCGTCTCTTCCTGCGCCGTAGCCGTGGCGCTGCGCGGCAAGTCCGCCAGCAAGGCCGTTTCGCCGAACCAGTTGCCCGCTTCGGCCATGGTCACGATGGCTTCGTTGCCGTCCGCATGCATGACAGACAACCGCACCGCCCCGCGCACCACGCCCCACAGCCCATCCTGCGCGCCGGCCGTGCGCTCTCCCTGCAGGTAGAGAACCTCGCCTTGCGCCAGTCGTACGCTGCGCGTCACCGCCAGCAAGTCATTGGCCTGCGCCGCCGGCAGACGTGCGAACCAAGGATTGTTTAGGAATATCTGCATGCAAAAAAAATCCTGAATTGCCCGGAATTGAACAATCTTCGTCGGCGCCTCCCTGCATCATGGCTGTCAAAGGAGACCTGGAACATGGACAACAACATGATGTACGCCCTGCTCGCACTGGTGATCGCGGGCCTGGCCCTGGCGGAGTTCGCGAGCCGCCGTTACCGCGACACGGTGCACGCCAGCGCCAATGATACCGCGCTGGAAGTTGGCATGACAGTCAGCCTGCTGCTGATTACCCAGCCGCTGATCCTCTTTACTACCAGCGCGCTGGGCCAGTGGCTGGCACCCGGCATGCGCCATGCCTGGTCCGGATTACCGTGGTGGGCCTGGGCCGGCCTGCTGCTGGTAGGCGACGACATGACCCAGTACTGGTGGCACCGCATCTCGCATTCGCCCCGGCTATGGCCCCTGCACCGCGCCCACCACTCGGCGTCCTATATGAGCATCCGCATTACTTACCGCAACAACTTCTTCTACTACCTGATGATGCCGGGCATCTGGTTCGCCGGCGCCATGGTCTACCTGGGTTGCGGCTGGATGTATTTCGCCTATGTCCTGGTCAAGCAGACGGTGATCCTCGCCGCGCACTGCGCCTGGGCATGGGACGAGCCGCTGTACAAGATTCATGCCCTACGCCCACTGATGTGGCTAGTCGAGCGCACCATCTCCACCCCGGCCACCCACCGCGCCCACCACGCCCTCACCAATGCCGACGGCATCGGCCACTACAAGGGCAACTTCGGCAACCTGCTGTTCTTCTGGGACGTGTTGTTCGGCACCGCCCACATCACGCGCCGTTACCCGGCCGAAGTTGGCCTGCGCGACGACCAGCTGTTCGGCGCCGAACGCTGGGACAAGCAGATGTTCTATCCCCTGCTGCAATCGAAGCGCGACTACAGCGCCCTGAAATTCGGCGGAAAGATCTACAGCGATGAATAAGGCAAGGATTGTGGTGACGGGCGGCTTTGGCGCCCTTGGCCGTGCCATCGGCGACGCCCTGCTGGCCGACGGCGCCGCTGTCGCCCTGGTCGACCACGCGCCCGTTCCCGATGGCCTGCCCGCCGCCGCACTGGCCTGTGGCAGCGTCGACCTGTGCGATCCGCGAGCAGCACGGCACTGCATGGACGGCGTGGCCGAGCGTTTCGGCGGCCTCGATGGCATCGTCAACGTGGCGGGAGGATTTGCCTGGGAGTCCGTGGAGCACGGCGATATCGCGACCTGGGACCGCATGTATGCCATGAACGTGCGCACCGCCCTGCTGGCATCGCAGGCAGCGCTGCCGCACCTGCTGCGCCAGGGACGCGGCCGCGTTGTGAATATCGGCGCCATGGCCGCCGGCCGCGCGCAGGCCGGCATGGGCGCGTATGCCGCCGCCAAGTCCGGCGTGGCACGCCTGACCGAAGCCATGGCGGAAGAATTCCTGGAGCGCGGCATCACGGTCAACGCTGTCCTGCCCAGCATTATCGACACCCCAGCCAACCGCGCCGCCATGCCGGGCGCCGACACCAGCCGCTGGGTGGCCCCGACAGCACTGGCCCAGGTGGTGCAGTTCCTGCTGTCGGACGCATCGGCCGCCGTCACCGGCGCCCTGCTGCCGGCCAGCGCGGCGCCGCCAAGGTCTACTTCTTAGGCGGGCGCAGCACGATTTCGAACAGCTTCGGCCAGCGCTTGCCGGTCACGAACAAGCGCTGTGCCTTGGCGTCGTAGGCAATGCCGTTCAGGACATTATCGGCATCGCGGCCCGCCTTGGCGGCCGCCGCCAGCCCGGACAGGTCGATCCAGCCCAGCACATGCCCGCTGAACGGATCGATGCGGGCAATGCGGTCGCTCTGCCAGACATTGGCGAAGATCTGCCCATCCACCCACTCCAACTCATTGATCTGTGCCAGCGGCTTGCCGTCCGCGGTGACCTTGATGCGGCGCTGCTCGGCGAAGCTTTTCGGATCGAGCACGCGGATTTCCGGCGTGCCGTCGCTCATGTACAGGCGCTCGCCATCGCTGGTCAGGCCCCAGCCCTCGCCCATGTAGTTGAACGTGCCCTTGATCGCCAGGCTGCCCGAGTCCATCACATAGCCGGCCTGGTTCATCCAGGTGATGCCGACAATGCTGTCGCCATGCGGCGCGATGCCCTCGCCGAACACCTTCTCCGGCAGGTCGCGCTTTTGCAGCACCTTGCCGGTGGCCAGTTCCACCTTGCGCACAGACGAAGCGCCGTACTGGCCGGTGCTCTCCCACAGGAAGCCGTCCTTGAAGAACAGCCCCTGGGTAAACGCCTGCGGATCGTGCGGGTAAGCCGCCTTGATCGAATAGCCCTGCACCGGCACTGCAGCCGATGCGAGTTGCGCGGCCAGCGCCGCCGCACCCAGCGCTGCCAGCTTACGCATCCCACAGGTCTCCGGTGGCGTTGCTGCGCGGCGGCGTCACGCCGAAATGCTGGTAGGCCTGCGCCGTGGCGACGCGGCCGCGCGGCGTGCGTTGCAGGAAGCCTTGCTGGATCAGGTATGGCTCCAAAACGTCCTCGATAGTATCCGCGGCCTCGCCGATGGCGGCCGCCAGGTTGCCGATGCCGACCGGGCCACCGCCGAATTTGTACAGCACCGCTTCCAGCAGCTTGCGGTCCATCACGTCAAAGCCCACATGGTCCACGTCGAGCATGCGCAGCGCGGCGTCGGCCAGTTCGCGCGTGATGTCGCCGTTGCCCTTCACTTCCGCGTAGTCGCGCACGCGGCGCAGCAGGCGGTTGGCAATACGCGGCGTGCCGCGCGCGCGGCGGGCGATTTCCAGCGCGCCGCCTTCGTCGATGTTGGCCTTCAGCAGCGCCGCGCTGCGGGCCACGATCTTCGCCAGTTCGTCGGTGGTATAGAACTCCAGCCGCGCCACAATGCCGAAACGGTCGCGCAGCGGGTTGGTCAGCATGCCGGCGCGGGTGGTGGCGCCGACCAGGGTGAACGGCTGCAGGTCCAGCTTGACGCTGCGCGCCGCCGGGCCCTCGCCGATCATGATGTCGATCTGATAGTCCTCCAGCGCCGGGTACAGGATTTCCTCGACCACCGGCGACAGGCGGTGAATCTCGTCGATGAACAGGACGTCGTTCGCCTCCAGGTTGGTCAGGATGGCGGCCAGGTCACCCGGGCGCTCCAGCACCGGGCCGGAAGTCTGGCGCAGGTTGACGCCCATTTCGCGCGCAATGATGTTGGCCAGCGTGGTCTTGCCCAGGCCTGGAGGGCCGAACAGCAAGGTATGGTCCAGCGCCTCGCTGCGCTTGCGCGCGGCCGAAATGAAGATCTCGAGCTGGTCGCGGATCTTGGACTGCCCGACATATTCATCGAGGTGCTTGGGACGCAGTGCGCGCTCGATGGCCTCCTCGTTCGGGGAGGATGGCGCCGCATCGATGATGCGCTGCTCGGTGAAATTGTCGGTTTGAATGCTCATGCCAGGTCAAAAAGAGGTTCAGGGCATGATTTTAACAAGGCTGGGCAGCGGCGCAGCCCAAAGTTGACGAATAGACATGACAACTCCTCCTTGAATGTTCGCCAGAGTCTAGCATGCCCGCCTTGAAGGCTTGCGCCTACAGCCGCACGGCACGCGCGCCGCTTGGCGCGGTGGCTGGCGTGCCGATACTGGCGCAATGCAATCACAAGGAGCTTGTCATGCGCGCCCTCACCTATCACTCCGCACATGATGTCCAGGTGGACACGGTGCCCGACCCCATCCTGCAGGAGCCTGACGACGTCATCCTGCGCATCACCGCCACTGCGATCTGCGGCTCGGACCTTCACCTCTACCGCGGCAAAGTGCCGGCCATGAAGGAAGGCGACATCCTCGGCCACGAATTCATGGGCATTGTCGAGGATACCGGCCCTGGCGTCACCACGCTGGCCCGGGGCGACCGCGTAGTGGTGCCCTTTGTAATCGCCTGCGGCAATTGCTTCTTTTGCGAGCGCCAGTTGTTCTCCGCCTGCGAAACCACCAATCCCGACCGCGGCGCCATCATGAACAAGAAAAGCCTGCGCTCCGGCGCCGCCTTGTTCGGCTACACCCACCTGTACGGCGGCATGCCCGGCGGCCAGGCTGAATTCGTGCGCGTGCCGAAGGCCAACGTCGGCCCGATCCGCATTCCCGATGCGCTGGAGGACGAGAAGGTGCTGTTCCTGAGCGATATCCTGCCGACCGGCTACCAGGCCGTCTTGAACGCCGGCGTCGGGCCGGGCGATAGCCTGGCCATCTATGGCGCCGGCCCGGTGGGCCTGATGGCGGCAGCCTGCGCGCGCATGCTCGGCGTCGAAACCATCTTCATGGTCGACCATAACGGCTACCGGCTCGACTTTGCGCGGCAGGCGTATGGCGCGATCCCGATCAATTTCGATGAAGTGGATGCCGCCGAATTTATCATCGACAATACCGCCTCGCGCGGCGTGGATGGCGTGATCGACGCCATCGGCTTTGAGGCCAAGGGCAGCGCGCTGGAAACGGCGCTCACTGCCATCAAGCTGGAAGGCAGCAGCGGCGCAGCGCTACGCCAGTGCATCGCAGCGGTAAGGCGCGGCGGCACGGTCAGCGTGCCGGGCGTGTACGCGGGCTTTATCCACGGCTTCCTGTTCGGCGACGCCTTCGACAAAGGCATCAGCTTCAAGATGGGCCAGACCCACGTGCAACGCTTCATGCCGGAACTGCTGGAATTTATCGGCCAAGGCAAGCT
>DASWTB010000246.1:0-2149 GCA_036402315.1 Pseudoduganella sp.
ATGCCCAGCGGATCCCGGCGCCGGGCTACTACCGAAAGGCCGAGGCAGCGCTCGCAGTGGCGCAGCGCGCGCATAAGCGGCGCAGGGTTAAATCGATTCAGGCGCACACGGCGCGCTGCCGGCAGGACTTTCTGCATAAGCGGTCGGCCGAGCTTACTCGCGCCTTTGATCATATTGCTGTTGGCAATGTCAATGCCAGCGGACTTGCCCAGACCAGCCTGGCAAAGTCCGTACTTGATGCGGGCTGGTCGTCGTTCCGGAGAATGCTCGCGTACAAGGCCGTGAGGCATGGCGCGCGGTAGGTGGAAGTGGACGAACGCTTGACCACCCAGACCTGCTCGAATTGTGGCGCACTGCCCGACTCGAGGCCGAGAGGTATCGCAGGCCTTGGAATAAGAGAATGGGCGTGTAGCAATTGCGGTACGGTACATGATCGTGATCTCAATGCTGCATTGAACATTCTCCGTCGCGGACGTGCGACGCTGGTTGCAGGAATCCCCGTTCTTTAGGGCGAGGAAGACGTCAACACACCCTCGCTTTCTTATTGTTCGGGGAGATGAAGGAAATACTAGCGGGCTAACCGGGGCGGTGTCGGACGATACCTGTTTGCAAGAACTAAGCGGCAACAGCCTTGCGTGCATGCTTGACGCGATACATGGCCTGGTCGGCCAGTTCGATCAACTGTTCCATGTCCTGCCCGTCCTCCGGGCAGATGGCGAAACCGATGCTGGCGCCCAGGCGCAGCGCGCGGCCCTCGAATTCAAACGGGGCGCCGATGGCATTGGTGATGCTGTTGCATTTGTTGCCGACGCCGTCGCGGTCACGCACACCGCACAGGATGATGCCGAACTCGTCGCCGCCCAGGCGGGCCGCCAGGTCTTCCTGCCGCAGTTCGCGCGAGATGCGCTCGGCCACCTGGCAAATGGCGGCATCGCCGGCACGGTGGCCGAGGTTGTCGTTGATCGCTTTCAGGCCGTCCATGTCGACGTTCACCACGGCCACGCTGCTGCAGGCGCGGCTCGCTTGCGCGAGCTGCTGGCGCAGGCGGTCGTAGAACAGCGCGCGGTTGGCCAGCCTGGTCAGGGCGTCGTGCGTGGCACGGTAATACAGGTCGCTTGATTCGTATTGCACCGCGTGGTAGATGGCCGCACCGATCAGCTCCGACAGCAGGCCGAGGATTTGCGCCTGGCGGGCGTTAAAGGCATTGACGTGCGGCGCGCCGACTTTCAGCACGCCCACGGTCTCGCCCTCATGACGCAAGGGCACCACCAGCATCGAGCGCAGGCCGACCTTGCGGCAAGCCGCCCGGTCCACGCGCGGATCGGTTTCCGAATCGTCGCATTGCAGGATCTTGTCCTGCGCCACGCACAGGCCCGACAGGCTGGCTTCGCGATTCAGGCGCAGCCCCAGCGCGCCTTCCGCCACGCCGGCGGCGGCGCGATACACCATGTCGCCGCCTTCCGCCAGTTCCACCACGGCGGCAGTGGCCCCGCACAAGGCGCCGGCACGCTGGCAAACCAGTTGCATGACGCCGCCAAGGTCCAGTCCCTGGCGTGCAATATCGGTTTGCAGATTGATGATCTCCAGCAACACTGCCGGATCAAGGTTCAGTGCATCCATCGTGCCACGACCACAAATTCTCACACATTTTCACTATTTAATTCTAAGTGTGAGAGTGGACGTTTGCCAACGTTTTTAACTTCTTTCATGCTAGCTTTTGTGGCGCCGGCGCGCGCCTTGCGATGCATGGTGCGCCGCCCCAGCCACAGCACCAGGCCGGTGACCATGAAGGCCAGCGGCGCCAGGCCGCTGAAGGACACCAGCACCCTGCCCGCCATGCCGAACGCTTCGCCGGTATGCAGCGGGAATTGCCAGTTGAGGAAGCTATCGCCGGCTGCGGCTTTCAGCGGGTCGCGCACGCGCAGCACAGCGCCACTGAAGGCATCCACGCTGACGCGGGTGTTGCCGTCGCCTTCGCGGATCTCGCCTGCCTGGCGCATGCGGATTTCATAAGGCGCCTTGGCTGAGCCCAGCGTTACCCGCGACAGGCGTCCTTGCGGCACGCGCTGCTGGGCGACCTCCAATGCTGCAGCGACGCTGATCGGCTGGCGCCCCTCCGCCGGGCCATTGGCCACTTTGCCATTATGTT